>NZ_JBSFKO010000001.1:0-338020 GCF_053598575.1 Streptomyces sp. NPDC001100 | reverse complement strand
GCCTCGCCTCGCCTCGCCTCGCCTCGCCTCGCCTCGCCTCGCCTCGCCTCGCCTCGCCTCAGGGCGTTTCCGGCCGCATCCGGAAGTCGTAGCGCGTGGGCAGTGGTTCGTCGGTGAGGCGGGACCAGAGCCGGCCGATCGACTCGGCGCCCTCGCGCAGGTCGGCGACCTCGAAGCCGTCCGCGAAGACCGCCCACGCGTCGTCGCGCCGTCCCTCCGCGAGCAGCAACTCGGCCTGGAGCAGCAGGAATCGGCCGCGTTCGCGGGTGGCGGGGTGCAGCATCTCCCAGACGGCGCGGGCGTCCGCCACCCGTCGCACCCGCAGCAGCGCCTCGACGGCCTCGCGGCCGAGCGCGGCCGTGGCGGCGGTCCAGCTCTCGCCGGCGTCGCGCCGCTCGTGGCACAGGTCGGCGAAGGCCTCGGTGTAGCGGTCGGCGGCCCGCTCGTGGTTGCCCGCCTCCTGGTCCGCGACGGCGAGACAGCGCAGCAACGGCCAGAGGGAAGGGGCGAGTTCGAGGGCCCGCTCCCAACTGCGCACCGCCTGCGCCCGATCGCCCGCGTGCCACTGCGCGACGCCGAGGTGGTACTCGGTGAGCGGAGTGGCGGGCGCCGTCTCCAGCATGTCCCGCCAGTGCTGGGCGACCAGGGTCTCGCCGGGCGGCCGGACCCGGCGCGGCTCGGGCAGCGCACCGCTGCGCAACAGCGCCGCCCAGGGCGCCTGGGCCTCGCCGAGCGTGGACTCGTCGAAGGGGGTGCCGGGCAACTTCCAGTCGGTGCGCAGGACTTCGAGGGCGCCCCAGCCGGAGCCGGTGGCGAGGAGCTCGCCGGGTTCGGTGTCGGCGTACGGCTTCCAGGCGGCGTGGGCGGCGTCCAGGTCGGCTCGGGGCAGGGCGGTTTCGAGCCGCGCCTCGGCACGGTCCACCACGGCGGTCCACTCCCCCTCAGCCTCGGCGCCGAGCGGACCGTAGGCCTCCAGCCAGGACACCTCGCTCTCCGGGTCGAGCCGTATGTGCTCCAACTGGGTGCGGGCCAGGCCCGCCTGGATCTCGCAGTAGCCGCCCGTGCCCGGTTCGGTGAGCCACTCCTGCCAGCGGCGGCCACCGCTGCCGGTGCCCCACACGAAGAGTTTGCGGCCCCGGAGTGCGTCGGTGGACGTGTGCACCAGCCCGTGCCCGTCCTCGTCGAGCGCGGCGATCCAGCGCCGCCGTGCGTCCGGGATCTCGTAGAAGTAGTCCGCGGCGTAGGGGCTGTTGAGGGGATAGGACCGGTCCACTCCGTCGTACGACGGCAGGGGCACCCGGCGCAGTCGCCGCTCGTAGCCGAAGTGCCAGGCCTCCGACGCCGGTGCGAGGACGCGGCGTTCCTCCGGCACGGCGATGTTGGACCACCAGTAGGTGGGCGCGGGCCGCTCGTGCGGGTTGCGGATGCGGACGCCGACGTGGAGGAAGTCGGAGCCGTCCGGGAGCCACAGGTCGACCTGGAACGGCAGGTCGCGCAACCGTTCCCACTCCCACAGGCGGAGCATCTCTCCGCCGTCGGGGGCGGGGACGCAGGCGGCGTGCAGGGGTGCGCAGGAGAGGGTGGTGTGGCCGGTGGCGCCGATGTTCCACTCGATGCCGCCGGAGAACCAGGCGCCGTTGAGAGCGAAGTTGGCGGGTTGCAACACCGGGTTGCGGTACAGGAGTTCGCGGTCGGTGGGTTTGTGGACGAGGGAGGCGACGCGGCCGCCGAGGGCGGGCAGCACGGTGGCGCGCAGCCGGTCGTTCTCGATCACGAGGGCGTCCAGCTCGCGGGGGGCGCGGTCTCTGTCGTAGCCGTCGCGGACGCGGACGGGGAGGAGGCTGCGGAGGGGTTCGTAGCCGATCTGGCGGGCCATGTCGCGGGGCAGGTCCTCGCGGTCGCGGTCGTCGATACGGTGTGCCTCGTCGAGCGGACGCAGTGGGGGCAGCGGGTTGTCCGGACCCAACTCCGCGGTGGGCAGGGTCAGTACCTCACGTCGGATCGTCGTCACGATCACCATGGAACCCGGCAACCGGTGCGGTGGCCAGGGGCGCCGCCGGTCAGGATTCCGCAAAGGCGGAGGCGGCGGGAAATTCCGCGTGCGGTTCGTCCCCGTCGACGTAGAGTCGGGCGATCGACGGCACGGAGCGAGGAGTGGAACGGCGGATGGGCGAGCAGCACACGTACCGGGTGATCGTCCGGGGCACCTGGGACGCGCTGACGGACGAGGCGCGGCAGCGGCTGCTGGGCGAGGCCCCGGAGCACGGGATGCTGAGCATGCGGTTCACCGAGGAGGGCTCGCTCAGTTACGAACCGTCGCCGCTCAAGCACTTCTCGTGGCGGTATGTGGTGGTGTCGGACGCGGCGGACGGCGAGGAGATGGCGGCGGCGCTCGCGGAGGACCGCGCCGAGACCGCGTTGCAGGGCCTCGGCTACGGCTTCCGCGACCTGAAGTCGACGGTGACGGACCTGGACACGATGAAGGTCAACCGGAAGTCCGCATCTCGGCGGTGAGCGCCCAGCGCTCGTGGTCGCGCCAGGCGCCGTCGATGTAGATCATCTTCGGTGAGAAGCCTTCGAGCCGGAATCCGCAGCTGCGGGCGAGACCGATCGACCCGGCGTTGCCGGGCTGCACATTGATTTCGAGCCGGTGCAGCCGCATCGGCCCGAAGGCGTGGTCCACCACGAGGTTCATCCCCTCGCGCATCAGCCCGCGCCCGGCCGCGTGCGCGAAGGCGCCGTATCCCAGCGCACCGCACTGGAAGCCGCCCTGCACGATGTTGTTGATGTTGATGAACCCGGCGATGCCCCCGCCGTCGAGCTCGCACACGAGGAATCCGGCCTTGGCCGGATCCTCGATCAGCCGTCCCGCATAGGCGGTGTACGCGTCCCCGCTCGCCGGCGGGAACAGCCACGGCTGGTGCAGATCCTTGCTCTCCCGGGCCCGTGCGGTGAACTCGGCACCGTCCTCGTAGGTGAAGTGACGTATCCCCACGCGGGGGCCCTGGGCGAGATAACGGGAAGTGGCATGCGGCATCCCGTCACCCTAGTCAGGGTCGGCGGCGCCGTCGCATGAAATAGGCCCCGCAGAGGGCGCCGATGATCGCCGTGGCCAGCAGTGCCATCCACAGCGGCATGGTGACCTCGGGGATCAGCAGGCGGATCCTCGTGGCGCGGGTGTTCTCGAAGATGAAGACGAGGGCCAGGACGGCGAGCAGCAGAACGGTGATCCGGGCGGGCGTCAGCAGGCGTTCCCGCTGGCCGGTCCGCCCACCGCTCTCGGTGGTCTTCGGGCTCATGTCTCCAGGGTGAGCCCGAATCGGTCATCACGCACGGTGAGACTCAGTCCGCGACGACCGGGAGCTCCAGCACCCCCGTGTCCCGCGGCGAGCTGACCACCGTGACCGGTTTGATCCCCCGGTTCCCGGTGTACGCGTCGTCGCTCGCCGCGATCACGAACCGCAGCCGGTGCCCCTTGGCGAACCGGTGCACGATCCCCGGCAGGGTGACCGTGAAGCTCTTCGTGACGTCCGGGATCCGGACCGGGGCGACCAGCCGGTGGACCAGGGTCGCGGTGCCGTCGGGGGCGAGATCGTAGAGCTTGGCGAAGAGGACGAGCTTGTCGGCGGCGTCGCCGGAGTTCTGCACGCGCCGCGCGGCCGGGGAGTCGACCTTGAGGGTCGCCTTCGGCGCGCCCACGACGTCCGTCGGGCGGTTCAGGGGTGGACCGGTCCACCCGAGGCAGGTACCACGGGTGTCGTACGGCGCCGGGTCCGGCAGGCCGGTCATCCCGCTCACCGAGTTCTCCGAATGGCTCGTGGGACCAGGCCTGTTGGCGTATTCGCGGCCGCCGCGCGCCACCTTCGCCCGGTCGTCCGCCAGCCTGCCGTCGCCGGAGAGGTACAACTTCTTGTCCGGCGCGGGGAGTTGGCCGGCCGTGGCGTAGGTACGGGCCGGGTCCGTGATCCAGTCGCGGTAGTAGGCGAAGGCCGGTCCGGTGTCCACGTCCGTCCGCCCGCGCAGATAGCGGTCGAACCAGGCCGCGATCCGCCGCCCGACATAGCTCGACGCCAAGTCGCCCTGAGCGAGGTCGAGTTCACCGGCCGTCGCCCCGCCGCTGTGCCCCCACGACTGCCAGATCATCTTCGCCGTGGTCCCCTGTGCCTTCAGCGTCCTGTACGTCGCCGTCGCCTCGTTGAGGTTGAACAGGCTGTCGGCCTGCCCCTGGACGAGGAGCGTCGGCGCCTTGACCTTCTTCAGATACGACACCGGAGAGACACTGTGCGCGTACCCGAGCACATCCGCCATCGCATTCGCCGGATAGCTCCCGGAGTTCAGCGTGTGGATCAGGGCGCAGGCCTTGCTGACGAAGTGCACGCAGGCGAGGGAGTTGATCCGGGTCGGGTCGAGGCCCGGCACGGTCAGGGGCTGGGCCTCGCCCATGAGGTAGAAGGCGTTGGACCACTGCCACTTGAAGACTCCCGGCACGCTCCCGCCATTGTTGGGGTCCAGGGAGTACGCCAGGTCGTGCCAGGTGACCATCGGGACGAGCGCGTCCACCCGGTGGTCCACGGCGGCCGTCGCCAACTGGATCGCGCCGCCGTACGATCCGCCGATCATCCCGACCCGCGGGTCCCCTTTCGCGTCGTGGGTCACGAAGTCCGCCCTGGTCCCGTCGTCCGCGGCGCGTGTGCCCGCGAGGAAGTCGACCAGTCCCGACGCGGCCGCCGCGTCGATGTCCGGGTCGTCCAGCGAGATGAGGCACCCAGACTTCCCGAAACCCAGCCCGGAGTAGACGAGTCCGACGTAGCCGCGCCGCGCGAAGGTCCTGCCGATGGCGTCCGTGGACCCGTCGGACTTGCTGCCGCCGAAGCCGTTGGTCGCCAGTACGGCGGGCGCGGGGTGGGCGCGGTCCACGCCCGCGGGCCGGTACAGGTCGGCGTCGACCGCGCAGTCCCGGCCGCCCGCGCGGACGGTGAACTTCAGCGCGGTGACGGTGTATTGGTCCGTCGCTGCGGCGCGGCCGGCGAGGGCGAACAGGCCGGTGAAGCTGAGCGCGAGAGCCAGCGCGGTGCGGATTCCGGGGACACGGCGGGGCAAAGGGGACCTCCACGCTGAGGACAACCCGACAGAGAGCAAAGGGTGTTGCGCGACAGTGGTTCACAAGGCGTACGGCTACCGCAGCGCGGGCTCGTCCAGCGTCAACGTGCCGGTGTCCGCGTCCAGTTCGGCCGCCACCCCGAGCGGTATCGTGAGCGCCCCTTCGCAGTGCCCGAACCCGAACTCCTCGACGACGGGCACCCCGAGCCCGCCCAGCCGGTCGACGAACACCGGGCGCAGTTTCTCGTAAGGTCCGCAGCCGGACCAGGAGCCGAGCGCGATGCCCGTGACGCCGTCCAGCCAGCCGCTGCGCAGGAGTTGGGTGAGCATCCGGTCGATACGGTACGGCTGTTCGCCGACGTCCTCGATGACGAGCAGTCCGCCGCGCGCGCCGGCCGGTGTGTGCGGGGTGCCGAGGCCGGTGGCGAGCAGGGCCAGACAGCCGCCGAGGGTGACGCCCCGGGCCCGCCCGGGCACCAGCGCACCACCGCCGCCCGGGACGGCCCGGATGCTCTGCACGGACTCCGGGTGGAACAGGGTCGCCCTCAACTGCTCCTGGGTTCGGTCGTTCTTGACGAAGTCGGCGCCGGCCGCGGCGGGCCCGTACAGGGTCACCAGGCCGAGCCGGGTGGCGAACGCCTGGTGCAGGACGGTGGGGTCGCTGAAGCCGACGAACACCTTCGGTCCGGCGGCGCGCATCGCCTCCCAGTCGAGCAGGTCGACGATGCGCTGCACGCCGTAGCCGCCGCGGGCGCACAGGACGGCGGCCACGGTCGGATCGCACCAGGCGTTCTGCAGATCGGCGGCGCGGTCGGCGTCCGTACCGGCCAGATAGCCCAACTCGCCGTGCCGGTCAAGGACATGGGGTGCCACCACCGGGTCGAGGTCCCAGCCGCGCAGGATGTCCAGGCCTGCCTCAAGGCGTTCCTCGGACACCGGCCCGCTGGGCGCGACGACGGCGACGCGGGCGCCGGGGGCGAGTCGGGACGGCCTGACGAGTGCGGTCACGTGCTGAGCTCCAGGGTGGGGATGTCCGGCGGGTCGATGCCGAAGACCTGTGCGTACAGGGAGAGTTCGGCCTCCAGGGCGCGGATCATGGTGTCGGCGCGGCGGAATCCGTGGCCCTCGCCCTCGAACGCGAGGTAGGCGTGCGGCACTTGGCGTCCCCGCATCCGTTCCAGGAGGCGTTCGCACTGGACGGGCGGGCAGATCACGTCGTCCAGGCCCTGCATCAGCAGGAAGGGCGCGGTGATGCGGTCGGCGTGCTCGACGGGTGAGCGCTCGGTGTACCGGGCGGGCACGTCGGCGAGGGGTCCGACCAGGGTCTCCAGGTACCGCGACTCGAAGTCGTGGGTCTCCCCGGAGGCCCAGTTGGCGAGGTCGAGGACGGGATAGATGACGGTGCCGCAGGCGTAGACGTCGGTCGTCACCAGGGAGGCGGCGCTGGTCCAGCCGCCCGCGCTGCCGCCCCGGACGGCGAGCCGGGCGCGGTCGGCGGTGCCCTCGTCGGCGAGGGCGACGGCAACGGCGGCGCAGTCCTCGACGTCGACGACGCCCCACTGTTCGCGCAGCCGGTTGCGGTACTCCCGGCCGTGCCCGGTGGAGCCGCCGTAGTTGACCTCGGCGACGCCGATGCCCCGGGAGGTGAAGTAGGCGATCTCCAGGTCCAGGACGAGTGCCGACCTGCTGGTGGGTCCGCCGTGCGCCCAGATGACGTACGGCGGCAGTTCGTCACCCGGAGCGGTCCAACCGGGGCTGTGCGGTGGGTAGATGTGGGCGTGGATGTCGCGTCCGGCGGGTCCGGTGAAGGTGCGGATCTGCGGTTCGGGGTAGTGCGCGGGGTCCACCGGGTCGTCGTGGGCGGCGCCGATCACCCGTGCTCTGCCGGTGCGGGTGTCGAGTTCGACGACCTCGTGGGCGCTGCGCGGGCTGGCGCCGACGCCGACGATCCGGTCGCCGTGCACCGCGAGGGCGGACGTGAACTCGGTCCAGGGGCCTGCCGCGTCGACGACCTCACCGGTCTCCGGGTCCAGCACGCCGAGCAGTGCGGCGCCCCGGCCGTGCACGACGGCGATCGGGCCGCTCTCCAGCGGTGCGAACCAGCGATGACCGAGCTTCCACAGCGGGCCGCCGAACTCCTCCTCGCGTGGGCACAGCGGCTGGTGGTCGCGGTACAGGTTCCACCAGCCGGTGCGGTCGCTCACGTACAGCAGTGAGCCGTCGAACCCCCAGTCGACCTGCGCGATCGACTCCTCGGGCCCGCCGGCCACGACCCGCGGCTCGCCGAACGTGCCGTCGTCCGCCACCTCGGCGAGCAGCAGCTCCGTCCCGTCCCACGGCATCCGGGGATGGTCCCAGGCGAGCCAGGCGGCCTTCCGCCCGTCGGGCGAGACACGCGGACCGGACACGAACCGGTGCCGGTCGTCGGTGAGTTCGCGTACGGCATGCCGGTCCTCGGCGGCGGACCGGTCCAACGGTACGGCGGCCAGGACGCGCCGCACATCACCGGGCCCCTCGCCGGTGAACTCCTCAAGAACGCACCACACTTCACCCAGGTCCGGGCGCAACTGCGGTTCCGCCCAGCGGAGCCCGCCGCCCACGGGAGAGAGCGGCGTCAGAGGCTCGGGTTCGCTCCCCGGCTTGTAGCGGTAGAGGCGCTGGTCGGTGAAGTTGACGAACACCACGAGGGGTTGGCCGTTTTGGACCGTTCCACCCCAGGGCCGTCCGCCGTACTCGATGACCCTGCTGCGGACGTTCCAGGGCGCGGGCAGCACCGACTCCTGGGAGCCGTCCGCGCGGCGGCGCACCAGGGTGCGGCGGCCGGCCTCGGTGGGCCGTGGTTCGGTCCACCAGGCCTCGTCACCGACGAATCCGACGAACTCGGGGTGTCCGTCGTGCGCGGCGGCGAGCGCCGCGTCGATGGGCGAGGGCCACGAGCCGTATGCCGACGTCCGCATGTTCTCCCCCACTTGCTAGGCAGTCCTCAGGAAGCGGTCCAGGACTCGGACGCCGAAGTGGAGTGCCTCGACGGGGACCCGTTCGTCGACTCCGTGGAACAGCGCCTGGTAGTCGAAGCCCTCGGGGAGCTTCAGTGGTGCGAAGCCGTAGCCGGTGATGCCGAGGCGGGAGAACTGCTTGGCGTCGGTGCCGCCGGACATGCAGTACGGCACCACATGTCCCTCGGGTGCGAACTCCTCGACGGCGGCCCGCATCCGAGCGTAGGTCAGCGAGTCGACGGGGGCCTGGAGGGCGACCTCGCGGTGGTGGAACTCCCAGTCGACGTCGGGTCCGGTGAGGCGGTCCAGGGTGGTGCGGAACTCGTCCTCGCCGCCCGGCAGATAGCGTCCGTCGACGTAGGCCACGGCCTCGCCCGGGATCACGTTGACCTTGTAACCGGCGTTCAGCATGGTCGGGTTGGCGCTGTTGCGGACGACCGGCTCGCAGAGTTTCGCCGCCGGGCCGAGCTTGGCGAGCAGCAGGTCGATGTCGTCGAGGTCGGGTTGGAGACCGTACAGGGCGGCGAGTTCGGTGAGGGCCGCGCGGACGGTCGGGGTGAGCCGTAGCGGCCAGTCGTACTCGCCGATGCGGGTGATCGCGGCGGCGAGGCGGGTCACCGCGTTCTCGTGGTTGACCTTGGAGCCGTGGCCGGCCCGGCCGTGCGCGGTCAACTTCAGCCAGGCGGTGCCGCGTTCGCCGGCGGCGATGGGGTAGATCTCCCGGCCGCCGCCGTCGTGGAAGGTGAACGCCCCCGATTCGCCGATGCCTTCGGTGCAGCCCTCGAAGAGGCCGGGGTGCCGGTCGGCGAGGAAGCCGGAGCCGTCCTCGGCGCTGGCCTCCTCGTCGGCGGTGAACGCGATGACGAGATCGCGGCGCGGCCGTACGCCCGCTCTGGCCCAGGCACGGACGACGGCGAGGATCATCGCGTCCATGTTCTTCATGTCGACGGCGCCGCGCCCCCACACGACGCCGTCGCGGATCTCGCCGGAGAAGGGGTGCACGGTCCAGTCCTCGGCCTGTGCCGGTACGACGTCCAGGTGACCGTGGACGAGCAGCGCGTCCGCCGAGGGGTCGGTGCCCTCGATGCGGGCGACGACGTTGGTGCGACCCTTGGAACGTTCCAGGAGGGTGGGTTCGAGGCCCGCGCCGGCCAGTCGTTCGGCCGCGTACTCGGCGGCGGGGCGCTCCCGGCAGTCGCCGCCGCCCCGGTTGGTCGTGTCGATGCGGATGAGGTCCGAGGCGAAGGTGACGACCTCGTCCAGGGCCCGCGCGTCGATGTCAGCCATACTGCTCCTCCACCGCGGCCGAGACGATCGTGGTGACCGCCTTGAAGGTTCGGATCCCCTCGTACATGGTGTCGCCGGTGTACGCCACCTTCCGCTCCCCGACCCTCTCGACACCGGGCACGACGGTGGCGGCCATCGCGAGATGCTCGGCGTCGAATTCGAGGGCGAGGGTGAACGGCCCTCCCCGCACCGGTTCCTGACGGACCGCCAGCTTCGCCGCCTCCTTCGCCGCCGCGCGGATGTCGGCGGCCGTCCTCGCCGGTGTCCGGCACACGGCCGCGTATCGCGACACATGGTCCTTGACGGCGACCTTCAGCGCCCCGGGCGCGTACCCGAGGGCGTCCTCGCAGGCCACGTCGTCACCCGTGACCAGGATCACCGGTACCCCGTACTCGGCGACGACATGCGCGTTGAGCAGTCCCTCGCTCGCGCGGACGTCGTTCAGCCACACCCCGGTGATCGAGTTCGCGAGGTAGGTGTGGGCGAGGACACCCTCCATGCCGGCGCCCGCGTGGTAGCCGACGAACGCGATGCCGTCGACGTCGCCGTGCTGCACGCCCTCCACCATGGACAGCGACTTGTGCCGTCCGGTGAGCAGCTGCGTCCGCTCGTCGAGCCGCTCAAGGAGCAGGTTGCGCATGGTCCAGTGCGCCTCGTTGACGAGGACCTCGTCGGCGCCGCCGTCGTAGAAGCCGAGGACGGCGGCGTTCACGTCCGAGGTGAACAGCGAGCGGCACCGCTCCCACTGCGGTGTCCCCGGCAGCACGTCGGCGGGCCAGGTGACGCCGGTGGCACCCTCCATGTCGGCGCTGATCAGGATCTTCATGCTGCTTCACATTACGCGTCGGGGCGGGAACTTCACCCGAGGCGGAGAGGGGGGTCGGGTCCGTTCCTGGGCCTCGGCGCTCACCTGGCTGCGGTCGTCGTTCTCCGCGCCGAGGACGTACCGGTCGGTCGTGGCGACGGTCGAAGCGGCGAGTGCTCGGGCCGGGAGCCACCGCGCACCGCCTGGAGCCTGCGGGCGACGACATCGGCGGTGAGGTCGTCGGCGGTGTGCGCGTGTCACGGCGGCAGGTGCGGGCGTGGCGGCGCGCGGCGTCCGCGTGGCGCCGGTACGGCCGACCTGCCGCCGAACCCGCCGGCCTGGATGCGCTCCGACGACCCCTGGACCGCGCGCCTGGGCAACACACCGGCGCCGAAGAGCACGCAGGCATCACCGCGCAGATTCCGGAGGATCAACGGCCCATCCAGTGCCGCGACCGCATCGCCGTCAGGCTTGCACCGTGGGCCGGACGACGACCTCGCTGATGTCGATGCCGGCGGGCTGCTCGATCGCGAAACCGATCGCGGACGCGATGGCGGAGGGCGGGATGGCGATCTCGTCGCGCTGTCGGACCAGCGCCGCCGCCGTCTCGGGGCTTGCCCCCTTGCCCACCCCCTCGGTGTCGGTGAACCCGGGTGAGACGAGGGTGACGCGCAGGTGCGGCCCCGACTCCTGCCGCAGCCCCTCGGTCAGTACCTTGACCGCCGTCTTCGTGGCCGCGTAGACGCCCTGAGGGGATTTCACGACGTAGGCAGCGGTGGAGGCCACGTTGACGAACTGGCCGGAACGCTGACGCCGGAAGACGGGCAGTGCCGCCCCGATGCCGTTCAGCAGACCGGTGATGTGTGTCGCGACCATCGCGTCCCAGTCGTCCTGGCGCAGCTCGTCGAACGGCGACACCGCCATCGTGCCGGCGTTGGAGACCAGGACGTCGAGTCGGCCGAACCGATCGACCGCCGTGTCCGTGAGGAGTTTGAGATCCTCGCGGCGGGTCACGTCGATGACGACTCCGACGGCGGAGCCGCCCTGCGCGACGATCTGGTCCACCACCGCGTGCAGCCGGTCCTCGCGTCGGGCTCCGAGCACGAGCCGGGCCCCTTTTTCGGCGAGATACGTCGCCGTGGCTGCGCCGATGCCGCTGCTGGCACCTGTGATCGCCACTACCTTGCCTGCGATTCCTGTCATGATCAGCAGTCCTTCGCTACGAAATGTACGCAGGTCAGACCATGACCTACAGTGGAACTGGAGGCGCCTCCATTTAGATGGAGCCTAAGTGGGCGCGCCCCCGTTTAGCAAACCCGACAAGAGCGAAGAGGGGACGACAGCCTCCGATGAGCACAGATGCGCAGCGCCCGTTGCGAGCCGACGCGCGACGCAACCGGGACAAGATCCTCAAGGCCGCGGTGAGCGTGTTCGCCGAGGAGGGACTGGACGCGCACCTGGAGCGCATCGCCAGGGAAGCGGGCGTCGGCAGCGCGACCCTGTACCGCAACTTCCCGACCCGGGAAGCCCTGATCGAGGCGGCGTACCGCAACGAGGTGGCTCAGCTGTGCGACGCCGTGCCCGGCCTGCTCGCGGCACACCCGCCCTTCGAAGCCCTGCGTGCCTGGACACGTCTCTTCCTGGACTACGTGACCGCCAAACTCGGCATGGCAGACGCCCTGCGCGCCATCGCCGCCACGGGAGAGAACCCCTACGGTCGCAGTCGGGACATGATCCAGGCCGCCATCACCGACCTGATGGACGCGTGCCTGGCCGCCGGGGCGATCCGCACCGACATCAGCCCGGCCGACATGGGTGCCGCCCTCGCGGGCATCGCCCTCACCTCGGCGAATCCCGAACAACGAGAGCAGGCCGAACGCCTGCTGGATCTCACCCTGGACGGCCTCAAGACCCGTTCGTAGCGCCGAGGTTGAACATATGGGCGGCCACTTGGCACACCGTCCATGGCCCGGGTTTCCCCCAGAGCGCTGTCAACTCCCGGGAGGCGGCAGCCGATTGATGGCCATCGTCATGACGGCGGTTTCGCCTGGGTCTGGGCGGCCTGGAGGTCGGCGAGGAGTTCGGCCTGCCCGGCGAGCACGCCGGACAGGATGCCGCGGGCGACCCGGAGCAGTTCGGCGATGTCCGGACTGGTCAGCGAGTAGTAGACGGTCGAGCCCTCTTTGCGGGTCACGACCAGGTTCGCCCGCCGCAGCACCGCCAGCTGCTGCGACAGGTGGGCCGCCTCGATGCCGACCTCGGGCAGCATCTCCGCCACCGCGTGCTCGCGCTCGCTCAACAGCTCAAGGACCCGGATGCGGGCCGGGTGGCCGAGCGTCTTGAAGAACTCGGCCTTCAGTTGGTACAGCGGCGTACTCATCGTGTCGTCGCCTCCCCGGTGCGGCGGCACGGCCGCACCCGACCGTCCTCGGCGCATCGCATCCATCCACTCGTCACACACATGCGGCCCATCCTCACCCGCGGCAGCGGCCACACCGAATCCGCGCACAGGCCTGCCTGAGAATCATTCCGCTGCGCGCGCAGGCCACGCCAGGTACAAGTGCCCCGTCCGCCGGGCGGCCTCGTTCGGATCGGTGATCACCTCGGCGGGGCCGGCCACCGTCACCGTCCAGCCGGTGCCGGTCACGTCACGCACCTCGTCCACCGGGTACGTCGCTGTGAGGGGGACGGCTGTCGCCTGCACCGGGGCGCGCACCGCCAGGTGGCCGTACTCCCCGGTGTGCCGGCCGGGCCGGACGACGGTCGCCTCCCGTCGCGGGTGCACCAACCGCCCCAGGGTGCTGCCCTCCAACAACCACAGGGCCTCGGCACCGGACACCTCGACCGTGCGCGTGGCTGCGGGCACAGTGCTCATCGGACGGTTTCCTCTGCTTCCCCGGTGAGGGACCCGGGCGACCGGGCGGCGAGCGGCGACATGACGCCGGCGCACTCCAGACAGGCGCGGGCACCCTGGATCGCCTCGGGCGTGGTGGCGTACTCGCGTCCCTCCAGGCTCAGCAGTTCCAGCGCGCCGACGGAATCCAGGACCTGGCGCTGGCCGGGGCGTATCCCGGAGGTCATGACGGCGATGCCGCGCCGGTGGAGCTTTTCGACCGCGTCCTTGAGGACGAGGGCACCGGTGGCGTCGATGGTGGTCACTCGGGACATGCGCAGGATGACCACGCGTACGTCGGCGACCTCGGCCAGTTCGAGGAGGAAGCGGTGGGCGGCGGCGAAGAACAGCGGCCCGTCGATGCGGTACGCCACGATGTGCTCGGCCAGCAGCGCGTGCTCCTCGGCGCTGTGGTCACCGCGGTCCAGGGGGACCTCTTCGAGCCGGGCCTGCTTGGCCACCGCGCGCAGAGCCAGGACGCCCGCCACCGCCAGGCCGATGATCACGGCGTACACGAGGTCGAGGGCGAGGGTCGCGACGGCGGTCAGCACCAGGATCAGCGCGTCGGCGCGGGTGGCCTTCGCCATCGCGCGCAGCGAGCCGACCTCGACCATGCGGATCGCGGTGGCGAGCAGCACACCGGCCAGCGCGGCGAGCGGGATCTTCGAGACGAGGGGCGCGGCCGCGAACACGATCGCGGCGAGGATCGCGGCGTGGACGAGGGCTGCCAGCCGGGACCCGGCGCCGGTGCGGACGTTGACCGCCGTGCGCGCGATCGCGCCCGTCGCCGGTACCCCGCCGAACAGCGGGGCGGCGATGTTGGCCAGCCCCTGGCCGAACAACTCCCGGTCCGGATCGTGTTTCTGACCTACCGTCATGCCGTCGGCGACCGACGCCGACAGCAGCGACTCCAGAGCCGCCAGCGCCGCCACCGCCACCGCCGGAGCGAGCAGGGAACCCAGCGAGCCCAGGTCGAGGAAGGACAGTGAGGGAGCCGGGAGCCCGGAGGGCAGATCACCGATCGGGGTGGCGGCGTCCAGGCCCGCGACCTGCGCCACGACGGTGGCCGCGATCACCGCGAGGATGGAGAACGGGACGGTGGGTCGCAGGCGGGCGCCGGCCAGCATCACGCCGGCGACCGCCGCCGCGAAGGCGAGGGCGGTCCAGTTGGGATCCTTCGCGAACTCCTCCAGCGCGCGCCAGGTCACGACGAGTACCCGCTCGCCCTCCGGCTTGGGCACCCCCAGGGCATTGGGGATCTGCTGGAGGCCGATCACGCAGGCGATGCCGAGGGTGAAGCCCTCCACGACCGGCGCGGGCACGTACTGCATGTACTTCCCGGCCCGCAACAGGGCGAGCGCGACGAGCATCACGCCCGCCATCAGTCCCACCGCGAGCACGCCGGACGGTCCGTGCGCGGCGACGATCGGCACCAGCACGACCGTCATCGCGCCCGTCGGCCCGGACACCTGCAGATTCGAGCCGCCGAACACCGCCGCCAGCGCACCGGCGACGACTGCGGTCGCCAGCCCCGCCTCCGCGCCCAGCCCGGAGGAAACACCGAAACCGAGCGCGAGCGGCAACGCGACGACCGCCACCGTGAGACCGGCCAGGAGATCGCGGCGCGGGTCGCGGCGCGCCTCCGCCCAATCGGTGCGCCTGGGCAGCAACTCGACGATCCGACCCCGGATCCGGGTGAGAGCGGACGTCATCGCGCGGCGACCCGGTCTTCCCGCAGTTCGGCGAGCAGTTCGTTCCGGCCGGAGAGCATCTCGGTCAGGATCCGGCGCGCGGCCCCCATCAGGTCCGCGACGTCTCCGCCGGCCAGCTCGTAGACGACCGTGGCTCCCTCCCGCGTCGAGGTGACGATCCCGGAGCGGCGCAGGACGGCCAGCTGCTGGGAGAGGCCGGAGGGCTCCACCTCGATCGCGGCCAGCAGGTCGCGTACGGGCAGCGGCCCGTCCTGCAGCAACTCCAGCACCCGTATCCGTACGGGATGCCCCAGCATTCGGAAGAACTCGGCCTTGGCCTGGTACAGCGGAACGGACACGGCTCCTCGACCTCTCCGACAGCGCCCCACACGGGAGGCAAGTGAAGGCTGCGTCTGCGGCTGCATGCGGACACAGTCAATACAGCATCTAGGCAATTGCGAAATTTTGCAATTGAGCATCTGGCTACTGCCGGATCGTTCGTGGTGGAGTGGCCCGCGTGGATGGGCGTTCGACAACCGGGCCGAGGTCGCTTCGGCTCGGTTCAACCGGGAGCAGTGGGACGGGCGTTGCCGGTGTCCGTGGATCCGTAGCGGTCGGTCCGCATGGGCCGTTCGTCCGCGACCGAGGGCCGAACGGCCCTGTGCTCGCGCCCCACGGCGACGAGAACGTGGCGATGCACATCCTGGCTGCGTCGGACCAGACCGACCGGCACCGCGGAGGTAAGAACCATGATCCATGGGCGCGCACGTGTCGCGGTTGTGGCGGCCCTGACTCCGGAAGCGTGCGGCGGCAACGGCAGCGCCGTCACAACGACCGGTCGTACCCCGACCGTCACGGCCGGAACGGGCAACCGGTGGTTGGCCGCCGACGGCACCCGGGTGCGGCCCCTCGACCAGGCCCGGCAGCAGGCCACGGTCTCGGCCGGCAGGCGAAGAACATCGCCCTGGCGTGGCTTCGCGCCCGTGACCGCACGCTGACTCCGGGCGACCCGGAGTCCTGCCCGGGCCACTGCACCCTGCGCACCGGCAAGACCACCGGCATGTTGTCGGTCAACGCCACCACCGGCCAGGTCTGGGACCACACCTGGCACGGCACCTGCATCGCCACCGGCCGCAGGTAGGCAGGACGCGAAGAAGCGTGTGGTCGGCGTACCGAACGCCGATCCATTTTTGCGAACCCCTGCGAGCCCAAAAGGTGCCGCGGGACCCCGTATCCGTACCTCTGTACGTGCGGTTTCCGAACCGGACAGGAGACGCAGTGCTCGTTTCACGCAAAGCGGCGGGAACTCTCTTCCTGGGTGGTGCGCTTGCCGCCACCCTCGGGTCACTTCTCTATCCCGCCATGCTCGGAGTCCAGAAGGTCGGCAGCGCGCCCGAACGGGTCATCGCCACCCCGGCGACCGGACCGCTCACGGAAGCCGACCGGGACTTCGTGGTCGAGGTGCGCGCCGCCGGGCTGTGGGAGTACCCCGTCGGCCGGACGGCCTTACGGAAAGGTACGACGAAGGCGGTCAGGACCGCCGGGGAGCACCTGGTCGAAGGGCATGCCTCACTGGACGCCGCATGCCGCAATGTCGCCGGGCAGTTGAACATCACGCTGCCCAACCAGCCGTCTCCTCAACAGCAGGGCTTCGTGGCCAAGTTGAACGCGGACAGCGGCAAACAGTTCGACACCGACATGACCACCACTGTGCGCGCGGCGGACGGCCTGCTCCTCTCCACGATCGCGAGCGTCCGCACCACCACGAGGAACTCGCTGGTCCGTTCCCTGGCGGACCAGGCCAACGGCACCGTCCTGGACCACATCGCGGTCCTGGAGAAGACCGGCCTGGTCGACTTCGGCCAGGTCCTCGTCCAGGAGACCACCGCATCCGGGCTCCCGGCCCGGGACGTGACTCCACCGCCCCCGGTCGCGGGTGAACCGCAGGTCGTCCTCACCCCGCCGGCGACCGGCACGCTCTCGCCGAGTCCCTCGGCGGGGTGAGGAGCGGGCCCGGCCTCCGGCGCCGGACGGGCCGCCGTACCGGCCCCGGCCTTCCGCCGTCCTCCGCGACGTGCTGCCGGTCGGCACCTGTCCCGGCGGCATCTCCGCCTTCGTACCGGCGAGATCGGCCGCGCACCGCCGGCCGTCCGGCCGTGTGGAGTTCGGCGGCCCGGCCGCGGAGGTCCTCCGCTCATTGCAGCGCGTCTCCCCCGAAGAGCCTGCGCCTCCAGCGGTCTGCGGCGCGGGGCGCACGGCCTTGCGGTAGCGCTTCACCGGTGGGACGTTGCCGCCGCCGCACGACAACGCGCCTGCCTTGTCCCGGAGTTCCAGGGCCGACGGGCAGCAGGCCGTGTCAATTTCCTTACCGGTCGGGGCAGTTCCGGCGCAGCAACAGGTCCCGTCGGCCCGTTGTTCGATCGTCGCGGGTCAGTCCCGAAGAGACTCCCCGCGGGGGAGGGCCGCACGCCTACGGTCCGGGCACCGAGGCGGGTCGGCAGCGCCGGTCCGCCGCAGTCAACGGAACGCAAAGGGAGGCATCGTGGCGAGTGTCGAAGTGTCACTGAAGGAGATGATGACCGGGATCGAGGGGGCGTTGGGGGCAGCGGTCGTCGACTACACCAGCGGAATGGCGCTGGGCACGCTGGGCGGCAGCAAGAGTCTGGACCTGACGATCGCCGCGGCCGGCAACACGGATGTCATCCGGGCCATGGTGCGCACCATGGAACAGCTGGGCCTCAAGGGCCAGATCGAGGACATCCTGATCACTCTGGACAGCCAGTACCACCTGATCCGTCTGATCACCGGCCGCGTCGGCAACGACCTGTTCCTGTACCTCGTACTCGACAAGGCCCGCTCGAACCTGGCGATGGCCCGCCACCAACTCAAACGTGTGGAGGGACAGATCGAGATCTAGCCCGTCCCGGCATGCGGGGGTCACGTCCGCCCACGATGTGAAGACTTCTTCAACTCATCACATCGTCAGGACTGCAATACGTGGTCGTGCTGGTCCTGGGCGTGAAGGAAGGGTCGGTCGTCAGGGGGCGGCCCGTGGTGCGACGCCGTGTGGGCGGATGCTCCGGCAGCCGCTCACCGGCTCTCTGCCGTACTCCTCATCGGTAGCCCTGGTGTCCCCGCGCCAGGGTTATCCCCGACCTCGCCTCTGGGGCGCGGCACCCCGGGCCGTTCCTAGAGTCCGCGTGCAGGTGACGGTCGAAGCCGCTCCATCCGCGAGCCGCTCGCCGTCTTCGGGAAACGCAAGGGAGACGACCATGGGACCGAGCGATGTCGAGCTGGTGCGGGTGTTCACCCGGCGGCCGAAGAGCACCATCGCCGATGCGACGTTCGAGGCCACCGGGGAGATCGAGATCGTGCTGGAGGCGGAGTGCGGGTCGACGCTTCTGGGGCTCGGCGGCAAGTACCAGGCCGAGATCATCGTGCGTGACATCACCGCGAACAACAACATTCCCTTCAAGGCGGCGGGCCCCACGAAGGGTTCCTTCATGGACGCCAACTGGCCGCAGGAGGACCAGAAGTTCGTGTACCACGTGGAGCCGTCCGCGCTGAAGGGGCGCGGTGGGCACCTGTGCCAGGTGTACGCCTACCTCCTCGTCGGTCTGCGCAACTTCGACGCCGACTTCAAGACCAGCGAACTGTTCCTGATCGAGCCGTAGGCACGAGGGCATCGCTGTGGGCCGGCCCGGGGAGTACCCCGGGCCGGCGGGCGCTCAGGGGGAGGGCGCCAGGGCGGCGACGAGGCCCACGCGTGAGGTGAGGCCGAGCTTCGCGTAGATGTGGCCGAGGTGGTACTCGATGGTCTTGATGCTGAGGGCCAGCTCACGGGCGATCTGTCGGTTGCTCAGGCCCTGGGCGGCGAGGCTGCCCACGGTGAGTTCCTGCGGGGTGAGCACCGCGTGCGAGGGGGTGCGCGGGCGGGCCGAGGTGCGTCCGCAGGCGGCGAGTTCCGTCCGGCACTGCTCCAGGAAGGGCACGGCGTCCAGGCGGGTGACCGCGGCCCAGGCGACGTCGAGTTCGGCGGCGGCGGCGCCGCGTTTGGAGCCGCGGCGCAGGAACGCGCCGTAGGCGAGGTGCAGCAGTGCCCGCTCCCAGCAGGTGGTGTCCTGTCCGCAGTGGCGCAGTCCGGCCCGGAAGGCCCGTTCGGCGGCGTCGGCGTCACCGCGGGCCCCTTCGATCATGCCGCGGCAGCGGGCGGCGGCGGCCATGTCGGGCCGGCGGCCACGGGCCTCGGCCAGCGTCTCGTACGGCACGAGGACCGCCTCGGCCTCCAGGGTGCGGCCGGTGCGGACCAGGCTCTCGACCAGGAGATGGCGCCAGGGGAAGACCCCGGGTTCGTCGATGGCGTCGCGGTAGGCGAGTTCCGGGCCGAGCAGCGGGCTCAGCGCCTCGACCACGCCCGCGTGGTCGCTCTCGGCGGACCGCAGCAGGGCCAGTGCGCTCATCGCGTACGCCAGGTCGTTGGCGTCGGCGAGCCGGTTCGCGTACTCGATGGCGCACCGGACGTGTTCCCGTGCGGCGGGGAAGTCGCCGCGGCCCGCGAGGGGGTAGGCGGCGACCGCGTGGACCAGGGCCAGCATCGACTTGTGGTCGGTGTCCTCGGCCAGGGACACGGCCTGGGTGCTGTGGGCAATGGCCTCGTCCCAGCGTCCGGCGCGGTACTCGGCGTCGGCGAGATAGCCCAGTGAGGGTGCGACCACCGACGGCAGGCCCCCCTTGCGGTGTGCGGCGCAGGACTCGCTCAGGTTGCGGCAGGCGGCGTCGTACTCGCCGTTCCACATGCGCAGCGCGCCCCGGGCGAAGAGTCCGTCGAGTTCCTTGGCGCCCGAGTAGGGGCCGTGTTCCGGCAGGTCCGCGACGGCTTTGAGCCCTTCGTCGAACCGCCCGGTCAGCGCCAGCGCGAGGGCGAGTTCGTCGCGCAGGAGCGAGGCCCGGTCGCCCGGTCCGGTGTCGAGTCCCCGGCGGGCCCAGCCGACCGCGCCGTGCGCGTCGCTCTGGATGAGGCACAGCCAGGCCATCTGTTCGGCGACGCAGCGCACGGTCTCCGGCTCGGTGTCGGCGCTCCGGCTGCGCCAGGCGGCGGTCAGTTCCCGGCGGGCCTCGTCCTGGCGGCCCGACTCCAGGGCGAGGCGTCCGAGTACGTACTGCTGCTGCGCGGTCCGCGGCAACCTCCGTACGGTGTCGGTGAGTTCGACGGCCTGCCCGACGTCTCCCGCGAGCAGCAGGTACTCCACCGCCTGGACCGTGCGTTCCTCGGCGCGGGTGCGGTCGGCGGTGAGCCGGGCGCCCGACATGAGGTGGGCGGCGGCCGCCGACCAGGCGCCCTCGTCGGCCTGCCGGGCGGCGTACGCGGCGAGTTCGTCGGCGAGACCGGCGTCCGGCTGGACGGCCGCGCGAGCCCGGTGGCGCAGCGCCTCGGCGGGTTCGTCCGCGAGCCGGGCCGCCGCCTCGTGCAGATGCGAGCGCCGGCGCGGCCCCAACCCCTGGTAGACGGCGGCCCGTTGGAGTGGGTGGGCGAAGACGGCCCGGGGCAGGTCGACGGCCGGTTCCTCGGTCAGGAGTCCCGCGGCCACCGCCTCCTCCAGCGCGTCGAGCGGGGTGGCCACTCCACCGACCCGCGCGGCCTCGTGGAGCGGGCTGGACATGCCGAGCACGCTGGCCGCGGCCACCAGTCGCCGGGCGGGAGCGGTGCATGCGGCGAGTCCGTCGTTGACGAGACGTGCGTAGCTGCGTGGGGCCGGCAGTGCCGCGTCGCCGGCCGTGAGGACGTCACGGGGGACCTGGTCGAGGAGGGCGCGGGTGTGCAGCGGGTTGCCGTGGGTGTGCGCCTGCAGCCGGGTGGCGGCCCGCCGCGAGAGCGGGGCGGTGCCCAACGCGCGGCCGAATTCGGCCAGTTCGTCGACGCTGAGTCCGTCCAGCGTCAGCCGGAGTGTGCTGTCCTCGGCCAGGATCCGGCGCAGTCCGGCGGGCAGTCGCGGGTCGCCGGTGTCGCGGGTCGCCAGCAGGGTGAGCACCCGGTCCACGCGCAGCCTCCGCTGGACGAAGGTGAGCGCGTGCAGCGAGGGTGTGTCGGCCCAGTTCATGTCGTCGATGACCAGGACGACCGGGGACCGGTCCTGGGCCCGGCCGAGGGCGTCGATGAGCGCGGAGCCGACGCCGATCGGGTCCGGCAGTGCGGAGCCGGCCCGCCCACAGCCGTTCAAGTCCCGCAGTGGGGCGTCCGGCTCGTCGGCGAGGCCCGCCACCAGCTGGGCCAGCACTCCGTACGGCAGGTCCGCCTCGCCCTCCGAGCCGCTGGCGCGCAGCACCCGGTGGGCCGCCCCCAGGTCCTTCAGGAATCGGCGCACGAGTGAGGTCTTGCCGATCCCCGCGGGTCCGTCCACGACGACGACCTGGGGTTCGCTGTGCCCGGCGCGGCGCAGCCGGTCGGCCATCCGCGCGAGCTCGTCCTCACGGCCCAGGAACACCGTTTCCGGCATGCGGATCCCTCCCCCTTGAGTACCGCGCCAATGGAAGAGTTCAGGCCGCGAAGTCGCGCTGCCGCCAACGATTCGGACCGCGTCCCCCGACTTCACGATGCCGGGGCGGCCGGGCTTCTTCAACCCACTTCACGGACAGAACGGCGCACGGAAGAGCGCCTTCGTGCACACCTGAAGCCCCAGTCACCGCAGGCGAATCGGCCACCTGCCGCGCGGGCCGCCCGCCGGCTACCGCGCGGTCCACCCGCCGTCCACCGTGAGCGTCGTCCCGGTGACGAAGCGCGACGCGTCGGAGGCAAGGAAGACGGCGGCACCGCCGAGCTCCTCCACCTCGCCGACGCGGCCCAAGGGAGTGCTGTCGACGATGCGTTCGCCCCAGCGGCCGGCCAGCAGCCCGGAGCTGAGGTCGGTGTGGAAGTAGCCGGGCGCGAGCGCGTTGACCCGCACCCCGCGGTCGGCCCACTCGACGGCTAGGGCCTTGGTCAGCGCCTCGACCCCGCCCTTGCTGGCCGCGTAGGCGGCGATCCGCTCGAAGCCGGTCCGGGCGTGCACCGAGGAGACGTTGACGATCGAGCCCGAGCGCTGCTCCAGCATCACCTTGCCGGCCTCGCGGCAGCAGTAGAAGGTGCCCTGGAGATTGACGTCGAGGACCTGCTGCCAGTCCTCGTCGGTGACGCGCTCGCTACGGGTGAAGTGGGGACTCGTACCGGCGCAGTTGACGACCGCGTCGAGGCGGCCGGTGCCGTCGGTGATGCGCTCCACGATGGTCCGTACGGCGGCGGAGTCGGCGACCGAGCCGGGCAGCACCAGCACCTTGCCGCCGTGCGCGGCGAGTTCGGCCTCCAGGCTCTCGAGGTCCGCCGCGGTACGGGCAGTTGCGGCCACGGTGGCCCCCGCCTGGGACAGCGCGACGGCGATCGCCCGCCCGAGCCCCTTCCCCGCACCCGTCACCCACACCGTCCGCCCGTCCAGCCGCAGTTGGGCATTCACGTCCTTCGATTCCGCCATGGCTCAGCCCTCCGCGACGATGTCGCGCAGGGTCCGCTTGAGGACCTTGCCGGACGGAGTGCGGGGCAGCTCGTCGACGATGTCGAAGCGGGCCGACACCTTGAACTTGGCGAGCCGGGCCCGGCAGAACTCCCGCAGCTCCTCCGCGCCGGCGCTCTCGCCGGGCCTGAACACCACGAAGGCGCGCGGCACTTCACCCCACCGGGGATGGTCGAGCCCGACCACGGCGGCCTCCAGAACGGCCGGGTGCTCGTACAGCACGCGCTCCACCTCGGGCGTGGCGATGTTCTCGCCGCCCGAGACGATCATGTCCTTCTTCCGGTCGTCGATGTAGAGGAAGCCGTCCGCGTCGACGTGCCCGATGTCGCCGGTGTGGAACCAGCCGTCCCTCAGCGCGGCCGCCGTGGCCTTCTCGTCCCGCCAGTACCCGGCGAAGACCTTCGGCCCGCGCAGCGTGATCTCGCCGAGTTCACCGGCCGGAACCTCGACGCCCGTGTCGTCGACGATCCGCACGCGCGTCTGCGGCACGGGACGCCCGACCGAGCCCAGCTTGGACAGCGCGTGCTCGCGGTCGAGGAAGGTGTCGCCGGAGACGGTCTCGGTCAGGCCGTAGGCGTCGGCGAGCCAGGCGTTGGGGAAGGCGGTCATGATCCGCCGCAGCACGGGCTCGGGGGTCTTCTCGCCACCCCCGAGGACGAAGCGCACCGAGCCGGTGTCGTACTCCTCGCGGTCGGGCACCTCCAGCACCGCGTTGACCACGGCGGGCGCCAACCACACATTGGTGACCCGGTGCTTCTCGATCGCGTCCAGCACGCCCTGCGGATCGAACTTCCGCTGGAGGACCACACTCCCGCCCGCGTGGAGGACCCCGAGGGCCGGCATGTCCAGCCCGCCCACGTGGTAGAGGGGCCCGCACACCAGTGTGGTGTCCGCCGCTGTCAGACCGAAGTGGACGATGTGCGCGAGGTTCTTGGCCTCAAGGTTGCCGTAGGTGATCCGAACACCCTTGGGCCGTGACGTCGTCCCCGAGGTGTACATGAGCCGCTGGAGATCGTCGAGTTCGACGTCCACGGGCTCCACCCGCTCCCCCTTGTGCCGGGCCAGCAGCTCCTCGTAGTCGGTCCACGGTTCCTCGGGCGGCTCGTCCCCGCCGATCAGCACCCGGTGCTCAAGATCCGTCAGACACCCGGCGCTGCGCTCCACCGCCCGGACGAACTCCGGCTCGGTGACGATCACCTTGGCCTGGGCGTGGCCGAGGATGTACTGCCATTCCTCTGCGGAGAGGCGGTAGTTGAGCGGCAGGAAGACCGCGCCGAGCCGGTTGACGGCGTACACCAGCTCCAGGAACTCCGGCTGGTTGTAGAGCAGCAGACCTACGACATCGCCGCGCCCGACGCCCAGCTCGGCCAGGCCCGCCGCCAACTGGTTCACGCGTTCGTGCAGTTGACGGACGGTCAGAGAACGCTCGTCCTGGACGACGGCGACGGCCCCGGGCCGCTGCGCCAGGTGGTAATCGAGGATGCTCGCGAAATTGTGCACGGCTCACTCTCGCTCCGTGGTGTTCGGCGCTGAACACGGCTCGACCACGGCTCATGGGGCAAACCGGATCCCGACCGGTCGGTTGCCCACTCACATAATTTAGTGTACCCCTTGGTCTATAAAACCTGTGAGCCGCACTTTACGACGGCGCGTGCGCATCGACAACCATCCGAGCGCACGTGCCGCCGCTGCCGCCGCTTCCGCCGACGAGGAGGGTTCCCACGTGCCACGCATCCGGCTGGACTTCGAAGGACCGGTGGTCACGCTCCGCCTCGACAACCCGCCCATGAACGCCTTCGACTCCGTACAGAGAGAGGAGCTGTCCGCCCGCGTACGCGAGCTGGCCGACTCCCCCGCCGTACGGGCCGTGGTGCTCTACGGCGGTGAGCGGCTCTTCGCCGCGGGCGCCGACATCAAGGCCCTGGCCGCGATGGGCCCGGAGGAGATACGTGGCTAGAACCGCGCGCTGCAACGCACCTTCGACGAGGTGTCGCGGTTGCCCATGCCGGTGATCGCGGCGGTCACCGGCTACGCCCTGGGCGGCGGCATGGAACTGGCCCTGGCCGCCGACTACCGGGTGGCGGCGGAGGACGCGGTCTTCGCCCAGCCCGAGGTCCAGCTCGGCATCATGCCCGGCTCCGGCGGCACCCAACGCCTCGCCCGCCTGATCGGCCCGTCCCGCGCGAAGAACCTCCTGATGACCGGCCGCAGGGTGAAGGCGGAGGAGGCGCTACGGCTGGGGTTGGTGGACGAGGTGGTCCCGGCGGGCTCAGCTCTGGACGCCGCCCTGACCTACGCCCGCCAGCTGTCCGAGGGCCCGCCGGCAGCCCTGGAGGCGATCAAGGAGGCGGTGGACCACGGCATGGCGGCGGGGCTGGCGCTCGAACGCGCCCTGTTCACAGGCGTGTTCGCCACGGAGGACGCAACAACGGGACTCCACGACTTCCTCAGCCGCAAGACACCCAAGGGGCGCGGGGAACCGCGCGACCAGCCCCCACCCGCCGGCAGCCGAAACACGACATGAAAGGGGCGGAAAACATGCAGGCACTCGTCTGGCACGGTGCACAAGATCTGCGTTTCGAAGAGGTCGCCGAACCCCCTGAACCCGCCCCGCACGAGGCCGTCGTAGAAGTGACGTGGTGCGGAGTCTGCGGTACAGACCTGCACGAGTACCTAGAAGGCCCCCACATGATCCGAGAGGGCCCCACCCCCTCACCGGCACCAAGCCACCCCTGGCCCTCGGCCACGAACTCAGCGGCACAGTAGTCGCGTTGGGAGCGGCCGCCCCCGGCATCAGCATCGGCGACCGAGTGACCGCAGACCCGGTCTGGCGCTGCGGCACCTGCTTCTGGTGCACGCGCGGCGAATACCACATCTGCCCCAAGAGCGGCTCCGTGGGCCTCGCCTCCCCCGGCGGCTTCGCCGAACGGGTCACCGTCCCCCTCGCCGGCCTGACCCGCCTCCCGGACAACGTCAGCGACGAACTGGCCGCCGTAGCGGAGCCGTTGGCCGTAGGCCTGCACGCCGTGACCCGCGCCGGGGTCAAACCGGGCGACAACGTCCTCGTGGTCGGCGGCGGCCCGATCGGCGTGGCCGTGGTCTTGGCCGCCCAAATCGCAGGTGCCGCAGGCCTGTTCGTGAGTGAACCCCTCGCAGGGCGGCGCGAAATGCTCCTCGGCATCGGCGTCACCGAAGCCTTCGACCCGCGCGAAACCGACGTACGGCGCGAGGTGTTCGTGCGCACGAACCGCATCGGCCCGGACGTCGTCATCGACGCGACCGGCGTGATCCTGGCCTCGCCGCCGAGCCGTCTCGATCGTCCGGCGCGGCGGACGGGTCGTACTCGCCGGCGTCGGGCACGGCAGCGTCGAGTTCGACATGGGCCAACTCGTGTTCTACGAACGGTCGGTGGTCGGCACGCTCGGCTACAACTTCGACATCCCGCGCGTGATCGATCTGATGAGCACCGGACGTCTGGATGCCTCCGCCCTGATCACCGGCCGTTTTCCGCTCTCGGGAGGAGCCGGTGTCTTCGAGGACCTGGCAGCCGACCGGGCCAAGCACCTGAAGGTGCCGCTGACCCCGAAGGGACTGTGACATGGACTTCGACCTGCCCGAGGAGACCCTCGCCCTCCAGGCCATGGTCCGCGAGTTCGCGGCCAACGAGATCACGCCCCACGCGGCCGAGTGGTCCGAGAACGAGGTCTTCCCCACCAAGATCTTCACCAAGCTCGGCGAACTCGGCCTGATGGGCATGCTGGTGCCGGAGGAGTACGGCGGGGCCGGCTCGGACACGGTCACTTATGTCGCGGTGATGGAGGAACTCGGCGCCGCCGACCAGTCGGTGGCCTCCTCGTGGAACGCGCACTCGACGATCGGCACGCTGCCGTTGCTCGCGTACGGCACCGAGGAGCAGAAGCACCGCTGGCTGACCCCGCTGGCGAAGGGCGAGGCGATCGGCGCGTTCGGGCTGACCGAGCCGGACGCGGGCTCCGACGCGGCCGGGATCGCGACCACCGCCCGCCGCGCGGACGGGGGTTGGGTGATCAACGGCACGAAGATGTTCATCACCAACGCGGGCACCGACATCAGCCAGGGCGTCACCCTGCTGGCCACGACCGGCAAGGGCGCGGACGGCCGCAAGGGGTACGCCACCTTCTACGTGCCGACGGGCACACCCGGTTACACGGTCGGCTCGAAGCTGAAGAAGCTCGGCTGGCACGCCATGGACACAAGGGAGTTGGTGTTCACCGACTGCTGGGTCGCCGACGACCATCTGATCGGCGAGGAGGGCAACGGGCTTCGGCAGTTCCTGTCCGTGCTCGACGGCGGCCGGATCAGCGTGGCCGCGCTGGGGCTGTCGCTGGCCAAGGCGGCGCTGGCCCTCGCGGTCAAACACGCCAAGGAGCGGCACCAGTTCGGGCGTCCGCTCGCCGACTTCCAGGCGGTCGCGCACAAGATCGCCGACATGGGTACGGAGTACCAGGCGGCCCGCTGGATGGTGTACCGCGCCGCGTGGCTCGCCGACCAGGGCCGCCCGCACAGCACGGAGGCCGCGATGGCCAAGCTGTACGCGTCCGAGGTCGCCAACCGGGCCGCCTCACAGGCGGTTCAGATCCACGGCGGCTACGGGTACGTACGCGAGTCGGAGATCTCCCGTTTCTACGCCGACGCCAAGATCCTGGAGATCGGCGAGGGCACCAACGAGATCCAGCGCAATGTCATCGCCAAAGCCCTGGTCAAGGGCGCGTGACGGGGCGGGATCCGCAGTGCGCCGAAGCGGCGGCGCACCGCGGGTCCGGTCAGCTCGCGACCGAGACCGACTCCGACTCCCACAACGCCTCCGGATCGAGAGGCAGTTCGGGCCGGGCGCGCTTGAACTCGGCGGCCAGCGCCTCGACATCGGGCAGCTCGCGGTCGTTCGCGGCGAAACCACGGAACAGGGTCGAGCAGTACTCGCCGGACAGGAACGCGGCGTCCCAGCTGCCGTCCGGCCGCACCCACTGGTAGGTGTGGTTGTGCAGGTTGAGGAACTGGAGGGTGGCCAGGTGCGGTTCGACCGCGCGGAAGGTCCCCTCCTCGACGGCCTCGGTGAGCAGCCCGGTGATCAGGTGCTCGAAGTCGGCGCGCTGCCGGAGCACGATCTCCAGCTCCTTGCCGCTGAGGCTGCGGTAGTCGTGCTCGTAGACCCAGATGTGGTCGAGCCGACGGAAGATGATCGTCAGCAGCGACTCGGACAGCAGCCGCAGCCGCAGCAGCGGCACCTCGTCGAGGGCCGCGATCTCCTTGGCGCGGGCCAGCAGCGGGCCGAGGACCCGCGACTGGATCTCGATCAGCAGGTTCTCCTTGGAGCCGATGTAGTAGTACAGGGCACCCTTGGCGAGCCCGACCGCGCGGCCCAGGTCGTTGATGGAGGTCGCCGCGTAGCCGTGTTGCGCGAACAGGGACGCCGCGGTGTCGATGATCTTCTGGCGTCTGACTTCGAAGCCCGGCCCATGACCCGGCGGTCGTGGCATGTCTTCTCTCCCCTTGCTGTGACGACGTGCGTGCTGTCCCGGGCCCGCACAGGCGCCGCGCTGCGGCACGCCTGGGGGAAGCGGCTCCGGGGACGCCGCTCTAGTTTGCTAGACCAAACGGTACATTAAAGCGAGGACCGTATGCCTCAGGCATCGCACCACATCGGAACCGCGACCGGCACCGCACGGACGGACCAGCTCCTGAAGATGTACCGGCGGATGCGCCGCATCCGGCGCTTCGAGGAGCGGGCCTCCGACCTGTACAAGGCGACGGAGATCCCGGGCTTCCTGCATCTGTCGATCGGCCAGGAGGCGAGCGCCGTCTGCGCCTGCTGGCCGCTGGGCGCGCGCGACGGCATCACCTCCACGCACCGCGGCCACGGCCATGTCCTGGCGAAGGGGCTGGACTCGGCGTCGATGATGGCCGAGCTGATGGGCAAGGACGCGGGCACCTGCCACGGCCGCGGCGGCTCGATGCACATCGCGGACCCCGGCCTCGGGATCTACGGCGCGAACGGCATCGTCGGCGCGGGCCTCCCGATCGCCGCCGGGGTCGCGACCGCCGCGAAACTCCGGGCGGCCGGTGACGTGGTGGTGGCCTTCTTCGGGGACGGGGCGGTGGCCCAGGGCATGTTCCACGAGGCCGTGAACCTGGCCGCCGTATGGGATCTGCCGGTGGTCTTCCTCTGCGAGAACAACCACTACTCCGAGTTCTCCCCCGAGTCCGAGCAGCACCGCGCGCCGCTCTCCGCGCGCGCCGCCGGGTACGGCATCGCGTACCAACACGTCGACGGCAACGACGTGTTGGCGGTGGCGCAGACCATGACCGGGGTGGTCGCGCGGCTGCGTGCGGGCGGCGGCCCGGTCCTCGTCGAGGCCGAGACGTACCGCTGGCACGGCCACTACGAGGGCGACCCCGAGCGCTACCGCCCCGCCGAGGAGGTCGCCGCCGCCAAGGAGCGCGACCCCCTGCTGATCGCCCGCCGGCAGCTGGACGCGACGGCGGCCGACGCCGTGGACGAGGAGATCGACAAGGAGATAGAGGCGGCGATCGACTGGGCGAGGAGCCTGCCGGAACCGGCCCCCGAGACCCTGCACGACTACGTCACCGCGCCCCGCCCCGCCGTCGCCGAGCCCGCGCCGCTCCCGGCCGACGCCGAGATCTTCCGGTCCATGGACGCCGTACGACTGGCCCTGGAGCACGAACTGACCGCCGATCCGAGCGTGTTCGTGGCCGGCATCGACGTCGGCGCGGGCGGCAACGTCTTCGGGCTCACCCGCGGGCTCGCGCAGGCCTTCCCGGGCCGGGTGCGGGACACGCCGATCAGCGAGAGCGCAATCGTCGGTACGGCGGTGGGGGCGGCCATGGCCGGGATGAAGCCGGTGGTCGAGATCATGTACATGGACTTCATCGGCGTCTGCCTCGACATGCTCCTCAACCAGGCCGCCAAACTGCGCTTCATGACCGGCGGCCGGGCCTCCATGCCGCTGGTGGTCCGCACCCAGTTCGGCGCCGGCCGCTCCTCGGGCAGCCAGCACTCGCAGAGCCTGGAGGCGCTGCTCGCGCACATCCCCGGCCTGACGGTGGTCATGCCGTCCAACCCCGCTGACACCTATGGCCTGTTGCGCGCCGCGATCCAGGACCCCAACCCGGTCGTCTTCGTCGAGAACCGGCTCCAGTACGGCCTCAAGGGCCCCAAGCCCCCGGCCGACCACCTCATCCCCCTCGGCAAGGCGAAGGTGATCCGCGAGGGCACCGACCTCACCCTGGTCTCCTGGTCGCGGATGGTCCAGGACGCCCTGGCGGCAGCCGAGTTGCTCGCCGGCGAGGGCATCAGCGTCGAGGTGATCGACCTGCGCACCATCGCCCCGCTGGACCGCGAGACCGTTCTCGCCTCGCTCGCCAAGACCAACCGCCTGGTCATCGCGCACGAGGCGGTACGGGACTTCGGCGTCGGTGCGGAACTCGCCGCGATGGCGGTCGACGAGGGTTTCTGGCACCTGGACGCCCCGGTCACCCGCGTGGCCCCGCCGTCCGTCCCAGCGCCGTACGCACCTTCGTTGGAGCGCGTCTGGCTGCCGTCGCGGGACACGATCGCGGACACGGTGCGGCGGATCGCCGCGGTCTGAAGCAAGCGGTTCCACGACGGGAAGGGCCCCCAGAGACTCTGGGGGCCCTTCCCGTCGTGGCGCTGTCAGACGGTCGCGACCGGTGTCAGCGGGCTGCCCTGGGTGCCGGGCAGGTTGAGCGGGGGCGCGGTGAGCAGGAAGCGGCTGCGGTCGTGCTCGCGGAGCCAGGCCGCGAGCTTCTCCAGGTACCACAACTCGCCGAGCGGGACGCCGAGTTTGAAGAGGCAGAGGTTGTGGATCGGGAGCAGCGAGTGCGGGGTGTTGTCCTCGGGGCCGACGCCGACGCCCTCGACGGCGTAGTTGTCCGAGATCAGCGCCGAGATCTGCGAGTCGGCGATCCACTCCAGCAGCGCCGGGTCGAACGCGTCGAGGTAGGAGGCCGTGGTGTGGATGCCCACGGGGTCGGGGTTCTTGCCCCAGGCCATCACGGCGGTGTCGAAGCCGGTGTGCAGGAGGAGCATGTCGCCGGGTTCGACGACGATGTTGTCCGCCGCCGTGATCTCCTGAAGGGTCTTCAGGTTGACCGGCTGCCAGGTGTTGCCCAGGTGGTGGGGGAGGTCGATCAGGACGCCCCGGCCCTGGACCCCGTGCTCCGCCATGTGCTCCAGACCCAGGTGGCGGGCGAAGCCGAGGGTGCCGCTGCCGTCGCCCTTGGCGTCCTCCTGCGGTCCGACGATGTCGACGTCGGCGCGGTAGCCGTTGTAGTAGACCGCCTCCTCGACGCCGTCGCCGTCGGCGTCGAACTCCTGGCCCTGGTGGGCGAGCGCGTCCCACTGCGTCGAGTACTGGAGCCAGAGGGTCACCACGTCGTCGGACCAGACGTCCCTGAGGTGCGGCGAGAAGTGCTCGCGCGCCTTGATGTTGTAGAAGACGTCCTGCTTGTGTTCCAGGTCCTCGGTGGGCCGCAGGATCGGAGGGTAGCGCCGCTGGTTCAGCTCGCTCCCGCCCGGATAGTCGAGCGGCAGGCTCAGGCTGAAGCTGATGCCGTGCTCGACCTCGCGGACCCCCTGGAGCACCTTCTCGGGGGTGAGCAGGTTGATCCGGCCCAGTTCGTCGTCCTCGCCCCAATCGCCCCACGTAGAGCCCGGCGGACGCTGCTTCCAACGCTTCGTCATGATCACGCCTCCTTCGGCGACAGTCCCCGTTGACCAGCCGCCCGCATGCACTGAACGATCAGGAGAGTTGTCATGAAGGTTGTCGTCGACGAGGACAAGTGCGTGGCCGCCGGGCAGTGCGTCGCCGCCGCGATGGACGTGTTCGACCAGCGCGACGAGGACGGCATCGTCGTCCTGCTGGACGAGAACCCGCCGGCCGAACTGGCCGACGACGTACGGAACGCGGCGGCGGTGTGCCCCGCACTGGCGATCCGCATCGAGGAATGACCCCACCCGCACTCCCGCGGCCGCACTCCCCCACCTCACCCTCATCTGGAGGAACCACCATGTCCGAGGCCGAGACGGAACTCGCCGCCCCTGACGCGGAGCTCTTCGACTACCCGGGCGCGCGGGACCGCGGCTGCCCGTTCGCCCCGCCGGCCGGGCTGCGCGCCCTGAACGAGACGGCGCCCGTGTCCCGGGGACGGCTCTGGGACGGCAGCACCCCGTGGCTGGTGACCGGGCATGCCGCGCAGCGCGTGATCCTGTCCGACCCGCGGGTCAGCTCGAACGACAAGCAGGCCGGGTTCCCGCACCCGAACCAGGCCATGGCGGAGAACGCCCCCCACCACCCGCTGACCATCTTCAACGCCGACGGCGCCGACCACACGCGGATCCGCCGCATGATGACGGCCCCGTTCACGCGCAACCGCATGGAGAAACTGCGGCCGGAGATCCAGCGGTTCACCGACGAGCTCATCGACACCATGCTCACGGGCCCTAAACCGGTCGACCTGGTGGAGGCGCTCGCGCTGCCGCTGCCCTCGCTGATGATCTGCGCGCTGCTCGGAGTCCCGTACGAGGACCACGCGTTCTTCCAGGAGCACGCCTCGCTGGCGACCCGCAGCGACAAGACCGCCGAGCAGGACCGGGCGGCCATGGAAGCGCTGGGCGACTATCTGGCCGGGCTGCTGCAGAAGCGGATGGAGGAGCCGAGCGACGACGTCATCTCGGACTTCGCCGGGCGGATCAGGGCGGGCGAGGTCACCCTGCCCGAGGCCGTCATGCTCGGCATGATCCTGCTGATCGCCGGTCACGAGACCAGCGCCGGCATGATCACCCTGGGCACCGCCCTGCTCCTGCAGAACCCGGACCAACTCGCCCTGCTGCGCGAGACGGACGACCCCAAGGCCGTCGCGGGCGCGGTCGAGGAGATCCTGCGCTATCTGACGATCCCGGCCCTCGGCCAGCGGCGGATCGCCGCCGAGGACATCGAGGTCGAGGGCGTCACCATCAGGGCCGGCGAGGGCATCGTCGTCCCGCTGCCCGCGGGCAACTGGGACCCGGCGGCCTTCCCCGAGCCGGAGAAGTTCGACATCACCCGCGAGGCCCGGCACCACCACGCCTTCGCCTGGGGCATCCACCAGTGCCTCGGCCAGCAGCTCGCCCGCATCGAACTCCAGGTCGTCTACGGCACGTTGTACCGCCGGATCCCGACGCTGCGCCTGGCCGTCGGCTTCGACGAGCTCAGGTTCCGCAGGGACGACGCGCTCGCCTACGGCATCCACCAGCTGCCGGTCACCTGGTAGCCACCCCACGCGATCCACGCTTTCCCGCACACAACTGGAGTCACCCATGAGCGAGTTCGGCTTCGAAGGACGCGTCGCCGTCGTCACCGGCGCGGGCCGTGGCCTCGGCCGCGCCTACGCCCGTCTGCTGGCGGAGCGCGGCGCGAAGGTCGTCGTCAACGACCTGGGCGGGTCGATGGAGGGCGAGGGCTCGGACGCCGGACCCGCGCAGAAGGTCGTCGACGGGATCATCGCGGCGGGCGGTGAGGCCGTGGCCGACACCCACGGCGTGTCCACGACCGCGGGCGGCGAGGCCGTCATCGGCACCGCGATCGACAGCTTCGGGCGGATCGACGTCCTCGTCAACAACGCCGGGATCATCCGCTACGCGGGCCTGCCGGAGATCGAACTCGACAACCTGGAACGGCACTTGGCCGTCCACCTCCTCGGTTCCTTCAACACGATGCGGGCCGCCTGGCCGCACTTCGTGGAGCAGTCCTACGGCCGGGTCGTGCTCACCACGTCCAGCGGCATGTTCGGCATGGACAACAACCTGTCCTACGCCGCCGCGAAGGCGGGCACGGTCGGCATGGCGCGCAGCGCGAAGCTGGCGGGCGAGCCGCACAACATCAAGGTCAACCTGATCGCGCCGGCCGCGATGACCCGGATGGGCGGCGGACCGGAGGAGGAGCCCGCCGAGGCCGCGGAGGGCATGCCGTACATGCCGTCGTCGGCGGTGGCGCCGATGGTGGCCTACCTCGCGCACGAGAGCGTCCCGGTGAGCGGGGAGATCTACACGGCCGGTGCGGGCCGGTTCGCGCGGGTCTTCCTGGCCTCGACGGAGGGGTACGCGCACGAAGGGGGCGCGGTCTCCGTCGAGGACGTCGCGAAGAACTGGGACGCGATCAACGACGAGAAGGGTTACTACGTGCCCGCGGACCTGATGGCGTGGTCCGGGTCGTTCCTCAAGCACCAGTTCGGATAGGGCCCGTCTGACGGGCGGGGGGAGGCGGTGAGCCGCCCCGCCTCCCCCTGTCGCCTCACGTGGTCGCGCGGCCCGCGATGTGCCACTTCGACGGCAGTTCGATGCGGGCGCCGTCGGCCCTGAACTCGGTCGTGATCAGGGGGAGTTCACCGCTCGCGAGGATGGCGAGGCCGGCCGCGCGGAGGAGTTCGGGCACCTCGCCGTCGGCCACTTCGCCAGGGGCGATACCGTGGCGGAGGATCGGGGCGAGCTTCGCGGGCGGCCCCTCCGGGTCCTGGGCCAGGCCTCCGATGATCGGGCGGGCGGCCTCGGCGAGTTCGACGAGGAAGACATGGCCGCGCTCCCCGACGAGCGTGGCGATCCCCTCCACCAGCGGCTGCCGGTCGTCGGGGTCGACCTGGTGCAGCACACCCCTCATATAGACGTTGGCGTCGCCGAGTTCGGCGTGCAGCGTCTCGACCTCGGTCTTGTCGGTCGCGTCCAGCAGCCGGTAGGTCGCCTGCCCCGCCGGGTCCGCGTGCCGGGCGTGGTCGATGGCGGCAGCGGACAGGTCGGCGCCCACGACGTGGTTGAACCGGTCGGCGAGGAACCGGGTCTGCGTACCGTTGCCGCAGCCGAGGTCGATCATCTGGAGGCCGGGGTCCCGCAACTTCGGTTCGAACAGGGCGAGATGGAGTCCCACTGTCTGCGTCGGCGACGCGTCCCAGAAGACGGCCCCCTGTTCCTCGGGCGCCTCGCGCCAGAAACCTTCCCAGGCGTCCCGGTACCGACTGGTCACGCTCATGCCCAACTCCCCAGGATGCAAGGCCGTTCCGTCGTAAGTGACGGGCCAGTACGGTCTATCGCGCCCGGGTCCCGCTCACAAGCAGGCGGCGCATTCCTTCACCGCTCATTCGACACGTGTACGCCGATGTGCGCCCCGTGCGCCCCCGCGGTCACCTGCGCTTCAGTGGCGAGTCGGGGCTTCAGCGACGGGGCAGGGTGAGTTCGAACCAGACGGTCTTGCCCGCGGTGGTACGGCTGGCGCCCCACTCGCGGGCGAGCGTGCCGACCACGTGCAGTCCGCGGCCGAACTCGTCGCCCGGGCCCGCGCTGAGCAGGGTCGGCAGGGTGGGGTCGTCGTCGTCCACCTCGCACAGCAGGGTGTCGCCGCGCACCAGGCGCAGTTCGATCCGGCGGCCGTGGGAGTGCCGTACGGCGTTGGTGACCAGTTCGTCGGCCAACAGGGCGGCGGTGTCGGCGAGTTTGGCGAGGCCCCACTCGTGGAGCTGTTCGCGGACCACCGCGCGGGCCCGGCCCGCCTCGGCCGGGTCGAGGGCGAGCCGCCATTCGGCGACGTCGTCCGGCTCGATGCCGTTCAGCCGCGCCATCAGCAGGGCGACGTCGTCCTTGCGGCCACCGCGTGTGTTGAGGGAGCGGATGATCGTGTCGCAGGCGTCGTCCATGGACGCGGCCGGATGCGCGGCCGACTCGCTCAGGGTCGCGAGTCCTACGCCGATGTCCTCGCCGCGCACCTCGACCAGACCGTCCGTGCACATCACCAGCCGGTCGCCGGGGTCCACGCGCACGCTGACCGCCTCGAAGGGCACCCCGCCGACGCCGATGGGCGCGCCCGTGGGCAGGTCCAGCAGCTCGCTGCGGCCGTCCCTGGCCCGCACGATCACCGGCGGGATGTGGCCCGCGTTGCCGATGTGGAGTTCGCCCGCGATCGGGTCGTAGACGACGTACAGGCAGGTCGCGAGGTAGGTGTCGCCGAGGCGCTGGGCCAAGTCGTCGAGGTTGCGCAGAAGTTGGGCGGGCGGGAGGTCCATGGCGGCCATGGTCTGCACGGCGGTGCGCAACTGGCCCATCATGGCGGCCGAGTTGAGGCCGTGGCCCATGACGTCGCCGACGACGAGCGCGGTGCGGGCGCCGGGCAGTTTCACCGAGTCGAACCAGTCGCCGCCGACGCGTCCGAGCAGCGTGCCCGGCAGATAGCGGGTGGCGATGTCGCAGCCCGCCATGCGTGCCGGGATGTGCGGCAGCATGCTGTCCTGGAGGGTCTCGGCGACGGACTCCTGGTAGGTGTACATGCGCGCGTTGTCGAGCACCAGGCCCGCGCGGGCGGCGAGTTCGGCGCCGGTGACGCGGTCCATGTCGTTGAACTCGACGCGCTCCGGGTGGCGCAGCAGGATCATGAAGCCGAGGACGACGTTGCGCGCCTTGAGCGGGACGACCAGCATGGAGCGGCCGGTGATCAGCGGCCGGATGTCGCGCTTCTCGAACTGCGAGGCGATCATGTGCCCCATCTGCTCGCTGATGCGCGGCACGAGGACGGGGTCGCCGGTGGTCATGCACTGGAAGAACGGCGTGTGCGCCGGGAACGGCATGGCCTCGCCGACCGGTACGACGTCGTCCCAGCGGCCGGGTTCGTCGGTGTGCTCCACCGCGACCCGGTGCCACATGGTGGTGGTGTCCGGCACACCGTCCGGGAACCCCTCGCCGGCGACGACCTGTTCGCGCAGATAGGTGCCGGCGACGTCCGTGAAGCGGGGTACGACGGCCCGGCTGACTTCGAGGATGGTGGTGGCGAGGTCGAGCGAGGTGCCGATGCGTCCGCTGACCTCGTTGAGGAACTCCAACCGCTCGCGTACGGCGACGTATTCGAGGTCCTCGCGCTCGTCCACGACCTCCTCGGGCACGGGCAGGCCCTCGGCGACCGCGAGGGCGGCCCGCTCGCGGCGCGCCTTGCGCTCGGCGCGGCGGGCGACGCCCCAGTCGGGGGTCACGGGCACCCGCTCGTTCTGGCTGAACTCCAGGACGGGGTAGCCCAGTTCGAGGACCTGGGCGACGATGCGGGCGCTCTCGTCGACACTCATGCTGGGCAGGATCTCGGGGAGCCTGCGGGCGAGTTCGTCGGCGCCGGGGAAGTCGGTGTGGTGCGCGAAGCCGGGTGCTATGCGCTCGAAGGCGCCGTCCGCCTCGGGGAGGTCCTGGCGCAGGCCGTCCGCGTCGGCGGCGAGCACGAGCAGCCGCTCCCGGCCGGGTCCGACCAGCGGGTACGCCCACCACAGGACGTCCACGCGATCGCTCCCTGCGCCTTCGGCCGGGAGGACCTCCGTCTCGCTTCGCCCGGGCACGGTGAGGCGGGCACGTCCGGCGGCGGGGTAGGACAACTGTCCGTCGAGGGAGGACTCCAGGTTCGGGCCGAGACCGTCGTAGGACGCGAACGCGCCGTAGGAACCAGTCTCTTCGTCGTCGGGCAGGGCGCCGGAGACGGGGAGCAGGTCGACCGCCGACTGGCCGATCGCCTCTTCCTTGGTGGTGCCGAACAGCCGCCGGGCGCCCCGGCTCCAGTGCGAGACGAGTCCGTCGCGGTCGACGAGAATCACAGCCAGCGGGATACGGCCCGCCGCGGTCTGTTCGCTCACCACGTCGTCCCCGGCTCCGCGGCCGGGAGGCGCCTCCCGCTCGGTGCCACGGTCCATGGCCCAGGCCCTCTCTCCCCACGGCTCCGCAAGATCTGTGCCGCCACCCACCACGCTACGGGGACGGCCGGTGACGATGTGCGGCATTCCTGGAATTGGTTCCACCCAATCCGCACCGGCGTGCGCCTGCGCGCCCTGTGGGGCAGGGGGTCAGTCCTCGTGGCCGAGTTGCAGATCGCGTTCGGTGCGTCCCCCGCCCGCCACCTGGAGCACGGTGGCCACGGGCGGATACCCGGCGGCGATCACCGTGTACTCGCCGGAGGACAGGTCGACGAAGCGGAAGGTGCCGTCGGGTCCGGTGGTGAGGGTGTCGACGACGTTGCCCGCCGCGTCGAGGAGCGTCACGCGCGCGTCCTCGACGGGCCGGCCGCCGCTCGCCCTGACGGTGCCGCGCAGCACGGCGCCGCCGGCGAGTTCGACGTCCTGGCGGGTCTCGCGGGAGGCCTGCACGCTGACCGGGAGCGCGGCCGGGCGGAACGCGGGCGCGCTGGCCGCGAGGGTGTACTCGCCGGCCACCAACTCGCTGATCACATAGCCGCCTTCGCGCCCGCTGCGGGTACTGGCCACCACCTCGCCGTGCACGTTGGTGAGTGTCACGGCGGCCTCCCGCACCGGTGTGCCGTCCGCGGTCAGCACACTCCCGGCGAGTCGTCCGGCGCCGCCGAGGACGACGTCGAGTTCGACGGGCCGCTCCCCCACGGTCACCGACACCGCCTGCGGCTGGTGCCCGCCGGCCGCCGCGATCAGGACGTACGCCCCGGAGCCGGGTGTCGACAGTGCGTACCGCCCGTCCGCGCCGCTGGCGCCGCGCCCGATCTGCTGTCCGGAGACGTCGATGAGGGTGAGCGCGGCCCGGGGCACGACGGTCCCGTCGGGGTGCTGCACCGTGCCGCAGACGGGGATTCCGGGGGTGTACGCCGAACGGGCCTGCGGGATCGGCGAGTTGAAGGGTGCGGCCTCGGAGGTCTCGGCGGGGGCGTTGTGGGACACCAGTGGTTTCTCCTTGAGGAAGAAGGCGATGAGCAGGCCGAGGGCGAGCACCGGCACCAGATAGAGGAAGATCCGGGGCATGGCGTCGGCGTAGGCCCGGATGTAGCTGTCGCGCAGCGCCGGGGGCAGCGCGTGGACGAGCTGCGGGGTGATGGACTCGGGGTCGGGGAGGCCAGCCCCCGCGCGCGTGGGGAGGCGGTCGCGCAGCGCGTCGGTGAGGCGGTCGGCGAACAGGGTGCCGAAGATCGCGGCGCCGACGCTGCCGCCGATCTGCCGGAAGTAGTTGTTGGCGCTGGTGGCGGTGCCGAGGTCGGCGGGCCGTACGGAGTTCTGCACGGCGAGGACGAGGACGGGCATCACCAGGCCGATGCCGGCCCCGAGGACGGCCATCCAGACGCTGTACTGGAGCCGGGAGGTGTCGACTTCGAGCCGGGACAGCAGCCACATGCCGAGCGCGGCGAGGGCGCTGCCGAGGATCGGGTAGATCTTGTACCGGCCGGTGTGGCTGATGAGTTGGCCCGAGATGATCGACGCGCCGACGATGCCGCCCATCATGGGCAGCATGAGCAGTCCGGACTCCGTCGCGCTCGCCCCGTCGACCATCTGGAGGAAGGTCGGCAGATAGCTGGCGGCGCCGAACAGCGCGACTCCGATCACCAGGCCCACCAGGGCGGTGACGTTGAAGACGGCGTCCCTGAACAGCCGTAGCGGGATGAGGGGTTCGGGCGCGAAGCGCTCGGCGACGAGGAAGAGGAGCGCGGCGGCGACGGCTCCCGCGCCGAGTCCGAGGATGACGCGCGAGCCCCAGGCGTACTCGGTACCGCCCCAACTGGTCAGCAGGACAAGGCACGTCGACGCGGCGGCCAGCAGCAGCGCGCCGAGGATGTCGAGGCGGGCCCTGGCGGTGGGCTTCGGGAGTTTCAGTACGACGGTGACGACGGCCAGCGTCACCACGCCGAAGGGCACGTTGACGTAGAAGCACCACCGCCAGGAGAGGTGGTCCGTGAAGTAGCCGCCGAGCAACGGGCCCGCGACGGAGGCGAGTCCGAAGGTGGCGCCGATCAGGCCCATGAAGCGGCCGCGCTGCCGGGGCGGCACGATGTCCGCGATGATCGCCTGCACACCGATCATGAGCCCGCCCGCGCCGATGCCCTGCACCGCGCGGAACGCGATGAGTTGGTCCATGGACTGGGCGCGGCCCGCGAGCGCGGAGCCGATCACGAACACCGCGATCGCGAACTGGAACACGCTCTTGCGGCCGAGGAGGTCGCCGAGTTTGCCGTAGACCGGCAGTCCGACCGTGGAGGTGAGGAGGTAGGCGGTGATCGCCCAGGACATCCTCTCCAGGCCGTGCAGTTCGCCGACGATCTTCGGGAGCGCGGTGGCGACGATCATCTGGTCGAGCGCGGCGAGGAGCAGTGCGAGCATCAGCCCGAGGAACACCAACCGCACGCGGCGCGGGCTGAGTTCGGCCTTCTCGACAGGTGCGGGGACCGGGGTCTCCGGGGGCGTCGAGGGCCGTTCGTCCTGCACCAGAGTCGTCCCGCCCACGTACCGCTCCCCTCGTCGCGCCTGCCGCACAATTCCCGCTTTGGGCGACAACTGTGAACAAGCGTGACGAGTTACGGCGTACGCCCGGCTCGAACGGAGATCCACCCGAACCGGTGAGGGAAGCCGTCAGGGCCTCAACGCGCCCTGGAGGCTTCGCCCTTGGGACCTACTTCTCGACCTCGGTGGCGAGCTTGTCGAGGACCATGTCGTAGATGCGGCCGAGGCCCTTGGGGGCGAAGGTGCGCTCGAAGAAGCCGCCGATGCCGCCGGCGCCGTTCCAGGTGCTGGTCACGACGACGCGGGACTTGCCCTCGCCGGCCGGGGTGACCCGCCAGGTGGTGACCATGGTGGAGTTGCGGTCCTTCTCGACCAGTTCGCCGTCGGTCGGCTCGCTGACCTCCAGGAGGCAGTCGCGGACGCGCTTGCTGGTGGCCTGGAGCCTCCAGTGGACGAGGGTGCCCTCGCCGTCGCCGCCCTCGCGCACCTCGTACTCGCTGAACTGCTCGGGCAGCAGGTTCGCGCGCGTGCCGGTGTAGTCGGCGAGGGCGTCGAACACCTTCTCCGCGTCGGCTGCGACGACCCGCTCGGTGGTGGCCTCGACCTGCGCCATTTCGTTCCTCCAGGACTTGCGTTCTCGGGGTCGGGGCAAGCCAACCACCCCCGCGCTCGGTCACCCAAATCGGGGTACCCCAGGGCGTCGGAAGCGATCAGGAGTGATGAGGAAGTTCACTTGCGTCGTAATTCGAACAAGTGTTTCACTCTGGGGGCAGGACTACCGAGGAGGCGTCATGCGCTGGGAAAACCTCACAGTGGAGTCCGACGGCCACAGCCGGACGGCCGACGTCGCGCTGTTCGGCGCGGACGCGGTGACCACCCGAACCTTCGACACGCCCGAGTTCCGCGGGATCACCTTCCACGAGGTGCGGGCCCGCTCGATCATCAACCGGGTGCCCGGGGCGTCCCGTATGCCCTTCGAGTGGACGGTCAACCCGTACCGGGGCTGCTCGCACGCGTGCGTGTACTGCTTCGCCCGCAAGACCCACAGCTACCTGGACCTCGACACCGGCCTCGGCTTCGACTCACAGATCGTCGTCAAGGTGAACGCGCCGGACCTGCTGCGCCGCCAGCTCGGCTCCCGGCGCTGGCTCGGCGAGCACATCGCGATGGGCACGAACGTCGACTGCTACCAGCGCGCGGAGGGCCGCTACCGGCTGATGCCGGGCATCCTGAGCGCCCTGCGCGACCACGCGAACCCCTTCTCGATCCTGACGAAGGGCACCCTGATCCTGCGCGACCTGGACCTCCTGGTGCAGGCCTCCGAGGTCACGGAGGTCGGCATCTCCGTCTCGGTCGGCTTCACGGACCCCGCGCTGTGGCGCACGGTGGAGCCCGGTACACCCTCCCCGGAGCGGCGCCTGGATGCCGTACGGACGCTGACCGAGCACGGCATCGACGTCGGCGTCCTGATGGCCCCCGTGATCCCTTTCCTGAGCGACCACCCGGCCCAACTGCGCGCCACCGTAAGGGCGATAGCCGCCTCCGGGGCCACCTCGGTGACTCCCCTGGTGCTGCATCTGCGGCCCGGCGCCCGCGAGTGGTTCATGGCCTGGCTCGGGCAGCACCACCCGCATCTGGTGCGCCGTTACGAGCGGCTGTACGCCGAGGGCGCGTACGCCCCGAAGTGGTACCAGCGCCGGATCACCCGTCAGGTCCACGACCTGGCGCAGGAGTACGGCATCGGTCCCGCGCGCGCGGGGATGCCGCGCCGGATTCCCGAGCCCGTGGAGCCGGACGACGAGCCGGTGAGCGGGCCGACGCAGCTCTCGCTGATCTGATGGCGCTTCTTCAAGAGCTGATCCGAAGGCGCTTCTTCGTGAGCTGATCCGAGGGCGTTCGAGCGCATCCGGCGGCCCAATTGGGTCAAGTATCGGCCGAACAGGTTCTTCCGCCCCGGCTTTTCGGGACTATGCGGCGAGGACCGACCGCGAGAACCGCGGTCGGCTGCCTCTCCGTCCTGGGAGGACTCATGAGAAAACGCGCAGCCGTACTGTGCGGTGCCGCCGTCGTCGTGGCCGGGACGGTCACCGCTCTCCCCGCCGACGCGAGCACCACGCATTCCGCGACCACCGTCCAGGCGGCGAAGCTCAGCTGGAAGAGCTGCGCCACCACCAACTATCCGACGCTCCAGTGCGCGAGCGTCAAGGTGCCGCTCGACCACGCGAATCCGCACGGCAAGCAGATCACGCTCGCCCTGTCCCGGGTCCCGCACACCGCGAAGACGTACCAGGGCCCGCTGTTGGTCAACCCCGGCGGCCCCGGCGGCAGCGGACTGACCCTCGCCGGTTTCGTGGCCTCCTCGCTGCCCAAGGCGGTGGCGTCCCAGTACGACGTCATCGGCTTCGACCCGCGCGGCGTCGGCAAGAGCACCCCGGCACTGGACTGCAAGCCCGGTTACTTCAACCCGGTGCGCCCCGACTCGGTGCCGAGCACCCCGGCGCTGGAAAAGGCCAACCTCGCGCGCGTGAAGTCCTTCGCCGCCGCCTGCGGCACGAAGTACGCGAGCGTGCTGCCGTACATCAACACGGTCAGCGCCGTGCAGGACATGGACTCGATCCGCGCGGCACTCGGCGCCAAGAAGATCAACTACTTCGGCTACTCGTACGGCACCTACCTGGGCGCCGTGTACGCCAAGCTCTTCCCGGAGCGCGTGCGCCGCCTGGTCCTGGACTCCATCGTCGACCCCACGGGTGTCTGGTACGACGACAACCTCGGGCAGGACTACGCCTTCAACGACCGCCACCAGGCGCTCATGGCGTGGATCGCGAAATACGACTCCACGTACAAGCTCGGCACCGACCCGGCCAGGATCGAGGCCAAGTGGTACGCGATGCGCAAGGCGCTGGCCAAGAAGCCGGCCGGCGGGAAGGTGGGCGCCTCCGAGCTGGAGGACACCTTCATCCCCGGCGGGTACTACAACGGCTACTGGCCCTATCTCGCCGAGGCGTTCGCGGCGTACGTGAACGACAAGAACCCCGATCCGCTGGTCGAGGCGTACGACAACTTCGCCGCGATCGACGCCTCCGGGGACAACGGGTACAGCGTCTACACCTCGGTGCAGTGCCGTGACGCGTCGTGGCCGCGCGACTGGAACCAGTGGCGCAAGGACAACTGGGCGGTCTACGAGAAGGCGCCCTTGATGGCCTGGAACAACGCCTGGTACAACGCGCCGTGCGCGTTCTGGCCGACGAAGTCCGAGCAGCCGATCAACATCGCCAACGGCAAGCTGCCGCCGGTGCTGCTCTTCCAGGCGACGAACGACGCGGCGACCCCGTACGAGGGCGGCGCGACGGTCCACCAGCTGCTGGCCGACTCCAGCTTCGTCGTCGAGCAGGGCGGCGGGAACCACGGCATCACGCTGAGCGGAAACGCCTGCCTGGACAAGTACCTGGCGACGTATCTGAGCGACGGCAAGGTGCCGCGCAGTGGCGGCGAGGTCGACGCGGTGTGCCAGAAGACGCCGGACCCGAAACCGCTGACCACGGCGAAGTCGGCGACGAGCACGGCACACGGTTCGACGCTGCACGGCTTGCTGGGCTTCCGCGGCTGAGTCCCGCCGGACAGCCCCCGGGGGCGGGAATCCTCGTTGTCAGACCCATGGTCCACCATGGACGCATGAGTGAACTGACGAGGATTCCCGCCCCCGACGGCGTCGCCCCCGCGACGGCCTACACGCACGTCGTCATGGGCACCGGGCGCTTCGTGGCGATCTCCGGTCAGCTCGCCCTGGACGAGGACGGCAAGGTCGTGGGCGAGGGCGACCCGGCGGCCCAGGCCCGCCAGGTCTTCGAGAACCTCCGCCGCTGCCTGGCCGCCGCGGGCGCCGACTTCGACGACGTGGTCAAACTGACCTTCTTCGTCACGGACATGGCCCACCTGCCGGCGATCCGCGCGGCCCGCGCCGCCCACATACCCGACGACCGGCTCCCCGCCGCATCGGCCGTGCAGGTCGCCGCGCTGGTGCGACCGGAGTTCCTGATGGAGATCGAGGCGTTCGCGGTGATCGGCGAATAATCGGGGGCCGGCCCGGGAGCCGAGTCCTTAAGGTGCCGATTCATGGACGACGCCGCCGAGCCCCTTCGGATCCGCCCCATGGTCCTCGCCGACTGCGACCGGGTATCCGAAATCCGCGTCCTCGGCTGGCAGTTCGCGTACCGGGGCCTCATGCCTCAGTCCTTCCTGGACGCCCTCAGCGCGAAGGACGACGCCGAGCGCCGCCGGGCCCGCCTCGCAGAAGGCGACGGCAGCGTGGTGAACCTGGTCGCCCAGCGGGGCGAGGAGATCATCGGCTGGGCCGCCGTCGGACCGTACCGGGACGGTGAAGTCCGCACCGGGGAAGCCGAGTTGTACGCGATCTACCTCGACCCGCGCCATCTGAACACCGGCGCCGGCCGGGCCCTGATGCAGGAGGCGCTACAGCGGTGCGCGGCCCTCGGTCACGACCGCGTGTACCTCTGGGTGGTCCGGGGCAACGCCCGTGCCCGCCGCTTCTACGAGCGGGCGGGCTTCCGGGCGGAAGGGGCGGAGGAGCCGTACGAGGTGGACGGGGTGCTGGTGCCGGAGATCCGGTACGTCAGGGAGCTGACGCGTTGAGGCGGTGACCAGTGGGGTCACCGCTGCCGTGGGATCCGCCCCAGCGCGTGCACCGCCGCCTCCGCCAGTGCCGGGTGGGCCAGGGCCTCGTTCAGGACCGGTCTGGCGCGGGGATCGCCCAGTTCGCCCAGGCCCTGTACACAGGCGAGGGCCACACGGCGGTAGGGGTCGTGGGGGCGCAGGCGTCGCTCCAGGGTGGCGATGAGGGCGGGGACGGATTCGGGAGCGCGCAGGTCGGCCAGGAGCCGGACGGGGTGCAGGGCGTAGGCGACGCGGAGTTCGTTGGTGGCGAGGGCCGCTGCCGCGCGGGCCGTGCGGGGATCGTCGAGGCGGGCCAGGGCGTACGCGGCACAGGCGCAGCGCGGTGGGTCGCGGTGGTTGAGGAGCAGGACCAGGGACTCGAAGGCCCGCCGGTCGCCCGCGAGGCCGAGCCGGAACGCGGCCAGCTCCCGGGCCCAGAGCGGTTGTCCGACGGCCGTGAGCACCTCCGCCAGTTCGTCGAGGTCGTCGGTCGACACAAGTCGCTCGTACGGCGCCGCTCCTCTCGACTCCTGCCGTAAGCGCTCCGTGAGTGATCGCAACTCTTCGTCCATGAAACCGAGCCTATGGGGTCGCGGGACGGACGGGACCTACATCACAAACTCCGGGGGCTGGCGCGCTCGTTACCCACCGGTTAAGCTCAGACGAGCGAGTTACCCACTCGCGTATCTCCTTACGGTGGCCTGGTGACGCAGCCACCGTGAGTGCAGTCGGTTCGGCACCTCGTGTGCCGCAGTACGACACGGCTTGGGACAGGGCCGGTCGGAACTCTCAACCCGCCGGGCGTGTGCGCTCGTTGCCCGGCACCACCCGCACTCCTTCTCGCACCCCGTGCGCCCCTCGGCGTACGGCGCGCGCTCCCAGTCGTCACCCTCATTCCAGGAGTCCCGCGATGGCAGCTCCCCAGTCCGACGCTCCCCTGTCCCCGTTCAAGACCATTGCCGTCGTCGGCCTCGGCACGATGGGCACCGGCATCACCGAGGTCCTCGCCCGGGCCGGCCGCGAGGTCGTCGGCATCGACGTCAGCGAGGCCGCGACCGCCCACGCCGTCGCCGCCCTGGAGACCGCGACCGCCCACGCCGTGCGACGCGGCCGGCTCACCGAGCAGGAGCGCACCGACGCCCTGGCCCGCGTCCGCACCTCCACCGACCTGCGCGCGGCGGCCGACGCCGACCTCGTCATCGAGGTGGCACCGGAGTCGTACGAGATCAAGCACCAGATCTTCCGTGAGCTGGACGGGATCGTGCGCCCCGAGACGATTCTCGCGACCGGCACGAACGCCCTGTCCGTCACCCGGCTCGCCGCCGACTCGGCGCGGCCGGAGCGGGTGCTCGGCCTGCACTTCTTCAACCCGGCGCCCGCGATGAAGCTGGTCGAGGTGGTCTCCTCGGTGCTGACCGCGCCCACCGCCGTCGCCGCCGTCACCGAGTTGGCCATCGAGCTGGGCAAGGAGCCCGTCGCGGTCGGCGACCGGCCCGGCTTCGTCGCGGACGGGCTGCTGTTCGGCTATCTCAACCAGGCCGCCGCGATGTACGAGGCGAAGTACGCCTCCCGCGAGGACATCGACGCCGCGATGCGGCTCGGCTGCGGGCTCCCCATGGGCCCCCTCGCCCTGCTCGACCTGATCGGCATCGACACCGCGCGCACGGTCCTGGAGGCCATGTACGCCGAGTCCCACGACCGTCTGCACGCCCCCGCGCCGATCCTCAAGCAGCTCAGCGAGGCGGGCCTGACCGGCCGCAAGACGGGCCGCGGCTTCTACTCCTACGAGGCCGAAGGCAGCGCCACGGTCGTGCGGGACGCGCTGACCCCGCCCGAGGGCGCGCGGCTCACCCCCGGCCGTACGGTCCGCTCGGTCGGTGTCGCCGGCTCCGGGACCATGGCGTCGGGTATCGCCGAGGTCTTCGCCAAGGCCGGCTACGACGTGGTCCTCGCCGCCCGCAGCGAGGAGAAGGCGCAGTTCGCCAAGTCCCGTATCGGCAAGTCGCTCTCGCGCTCCGTCGACCGGGGGCGGATGACCGCCGAGGCCGCCGCGGGGACCCTGGAGCGGATCACCCCGGCGGGCTCCTACGACGCGTTCGCGGACGTCGACCTGGCCGTCGAGGCGGTCGCCGAGGACCTGGAGATCAAGCAGCAGCTCTTCGCGACGCTGGACAAGGTCTGCAAGCCGGGCGCGGTCCTGGCGACCACGACCTCGTCGCTTCCGGTCGTCGCGTGCGCCCGCGCCACCTCGCGTCCGCAGGACGTGATCGGCATGCACTTCTTCAACCCGGCACCGGCGATGAAGCTGGTCGAGGTCGTCCGTACGGTGTTGACGGATGTTGACGTCCACTCAACAGTTCACGAGGTCTGCGTCAAGATCAAGAAGCATGCCGTCGACTGTGGTGACCGGGCCGGCTTCATCGTCAATGCACTGCTTTTCCCGTACCTCAACAACGCGATCAAGATGGTGCAGGAACACTATGCGTCTCTTGACGACATTGACGCCGCGATGAAGCTGGGCGGCGGCTACCCGATGGGCCCCTTCGAGCTGCTGGACGTCGTCGGGCTCGATGTCTCCCTGGCGATCGAGAAGGTCCTGCACCGCGAGTTCCGTGACCCGGGCCTCGCTCCGGCGCCGCTCCTGGAGCACCTGGTGGCCGCGGGCTGCCTCGGCCGCAAGACGGGCCGCGGCTTCCGCGAATATGCCCGCCGCTGAGGGATTCGACGACCCGTTCGCGGCCGACGGAGACTGGGGCGGGCTGCTCGATCCCACCGGAGGACCCCTGCCCGCACCGGGCGGGGGAAACCCCCGACGTGCGCGGCAGGCTGCGCACATGCAGTACGTTCGGGTCATGCCCCAGCCCGCCAAGCCCTCACGTACCGCAGCCGCGCCCGACGCACCGGAGAGTGCGGCCGGGAGTCGTGCCGCCGCCCAGCGCCTCAAGATGCGGCGCGAACTGGCGGCGGCGGCGATGGAGCTGTTCGCGACGAAGGGGTACGAGGCGACCACCGTCGACGAGATCGCCGCCGCGGCCGGGGTCGCGCGCCGGACGTTCTTCCGCCACTTCCGCTCCAAGGAAGAGGCGATCTTCCCGGACCACGACGACACCTTGATCCGGGCCGAGGCGGTGCTCAATGCCGCCCCCGCGCACGAGCACCCGCTCGACACGGTGTGCCGGGGCATCAAGGAAGTCATGCGGATGTACGCGGCGCAGCCGGAGATCTCGGTGGCCCGCTACAAGCTGACGCGCGAGGTGCCCACCCTGCGCGAGGCGGAGATCGCGTCGGTGGCCCGCTACGAGCGACTGTTCACGCGCTATCTGCTGGGCCACTTCGACGAGCACGCGCACGACGACGACGCCAACGACGACCCGCTGCTCGCCGAGGTCGCCGCCTCGGCCGTGGTCACCGCCCACAACCACGTGCTGCGGCGCTGGCTGCGGGCCGGCGGCCAGGGCGACGTGGAGGCGCAGCTCGACCACGCCTTCGGGATCGTACGGAAGACCTTCGGCAGCGGCATCGGCGCCGGCCGGACCACGACCCCCAAGCCGGCCACCGCGATGGTGCACCAGCAGGGCGAGGTCCTGGTGACGGTCGCCCGCACCGACGCCCCGCTGGACGAGGTCATGCGGACCATCGAAGAGGCACTCAGGGACCGCTGACCCTCCCTGCCCCGTGTGATGACGGCCACCCTCCGGGGTGGCCGTTTTGGCATGCCAGAGCACCTTTTCACGCAGCTTTCAGACCCCGTTCGATCGATCATCGCTCATTTGTTACGTAAAGATTTCACCTGAGAGCAATTCATGGCACTCGGTGCCTTGCGAGGTGACACGCAGTGTCATACGTTGAAGGTGTCCGGGCGGCCGGCGTACAGAGATCTCCCGTACGTCGGCTGTCCCCGCAACCCACCACTGGGCTGCGCGCCCGGACGCCTGCGTCACAGGCACCCTCCCGCGCCACAAAGCGCTGCCGAAGCACCACCCGCCGAACCGACGGCACCTCTCCACCCACCCTCAGCAGCAGCACCGACGTAACCATCGGCGCCCCTCCCTCAGGGCGCACTCCGCCGGAGGCAACACCGTGACCGTGAAGGACATCCTCGCCGCGATCCAGTCGCCGGACTCGACTCCGGCCGATTTCGCCGCCCTCCCGCTCCCCGAGTCGTACCGCGCGATCACCGTGCACAAGGACGAGACGGACATGTTCGCGGGCCTCAGCACCCGCGACAAGGACCCCCGCAAGTCGATCCACCTGGACGACGTCCCGGTGCCCGAACTCGGCCCGGGCGAGGCCCTGGTGGCCGTGATGGCGTCGAGTGTCAACTACAACTCCGTGTGGACCTCGATCTTCGAGCCGCTGTCGACGTTCGGCTTCCTGGAGCGCTACGGCAAGCTCAGCGAGCTGACCAAGCGGCACGACCTGCCGTACCACATCATCGGTTCCGACCTCGCGGGCGTCGTCCTGCGCACCGGCCCCGGCGTCAACGCCTGGAAGCCCGGTGACGAGGTCGTCGCCCACTGCCTGTCCGTCGAGCTGGAGTCCTCCGACGGGCACAACGACACGATGCTCGACCCCGAGCAGCGGATCTGGGGCTTCGAGACCAACTTCGGCGGGCTCGCCGAGATCGCACTGGTCAAGTCCAACCAGCTGATGCCCAAGCCGGACCACCTGTCCTGGGAGGAGGCCGCCGCTCCGGGACTGGTGAACTCCACCGCCTACCGGCAGCTGGTCTCCCGCAACGGCGCCGGCATGAAGCAGGGCGACAACGTCCTGATCTGGGGCGCGAGCGGCGGACTCGGCTCGTACGCCACGCAGTTCGCGCTCGCGGGCGGCGCCAACCCCATCTGTGTCGTCTCCTCGCCCCAGAAGGCGGACATCTGCCGGGCGATGGGCGCCGAGGCGATCATCGACCGCAACGCCGAGGACTACCGGTTCTGGAAGGACGAGCACAACCAGGACCCGCGCGAGTGGAAGCGGCTCGGCAAGCGGATCCGTGAGCTCACCGGCGGCGAGGACGTCGACATCGTCTTCGAGCACCCGGGCCGCGAGACCTTCGGCGCAAGCGTTTACGTCACCCGCAAGGGCGGCACGATCGTCACCTGCGCCTCGACCTCCGGGTACAACCACGAGTACGACAACCGCTACCTGTGGATGTCCCTGAAGCGGATCATCGGCTCGCACTTCGCCAACTACCGCGAGGCCTGGGAGGCCAACCGGCTGGTCGCCAAGGGCAAGATCCACCCGACGCTCTCCAAGGTGTACTCCCTGGAGGAGACCGGCCAGGCCGCCTACGACGTCCACCGCAACCTCCACCAGGGCAAGGTCGGCGTCCTGTGCCTCGCCCCCGAGGAGGGCCTCGGGGTGCGCGACGAGGAGAAGCGCGCCCAGCACATCGACGCGATCAACCGCTTCCGGAACATCTGAGGACCTGAGGTCATTGATGACTGAGCGTCAGAAAGACCGGCCGTGGCTCATGCGCACGTACGCCGGTCACTCCACGGCAGAGGCGTCCAACGAGCTGTACCGGCGCAACCTCGCCAAGGGCCAGACCGGACTGTCGGTCGCGTTCGACCTGCCGACGCAGACCGGCTACGACTCCGACCACATCCTCGCCCGCGGCGAGGTCGGCCGGGTCGGCGTACCGATCGCGCACCTGGGTGACATGCGCCGCCTTTTCCAGGACATCCCCCTGGACCGGATGAACACCTCGATGACGATCAACGCCACCGCCATGTGGCTGCTGGCGCTCTATCAGGTCGTCGCCGAGGAGCAGGGCGTCGACATCACCCAGCTCCAGGGGACGACCCAGAACGACATCGTCAAGGAGTACCTGTCGCGGGGCACGCACGTGTTCCCGCCGGTCCCCTCGCTCCGGCTGACGACCGACATGATCTGCTACACGGTCAACCACATCCCCAAGTGGAACCCGATCAACATATGCAGCTATCACCTCCAGGAGGCGGGAGCCACACCGGTCCAGGAGATCGCGTACGCGATGTCCACCGCGATCGCCGTCCTGGACGCGGTGTTCGCCTCCGGGCAGATCCCCGAGGACCGCAGGGGCGATGTCGTCGCCCGCATCTCCTTCTTCGTGAACGCGGGCGTCCGCTTCATCGAGGAGATGTGCAAGATGCGCGCCTTCGGCCGCATCTGGGACGAGATCACGCGCGAGCGCTACGGCATCGAGGACCCGAAGCAGCGCCGGTTCCGCTACGGCGTCCAGGTCAACTCCCTCGGGCTGACCGAGGCGCAGCCGGAGAACAACGTCCAGCGGATCGTCCTGGAGATGCTGGCCGTGACGCTGTCGAAGGACGCACGCGCGCGTGCCGTCCAACTCCCGGCGTGGAACGAGGCGTTGGGGCTGCCCCGCCCCTGGGACCAGCAGTGGTCGCTGCGCATGCAACAGGTGCTGGCGTACGAGAGCGACCTGCTGGAGTACGCGGACATCTTCGACGGCTCGCACGTCATCGAGGCGAAGGTGGCCTCCCTCGTCGAGGAGTCCCTCGCCGAGATCGACCGCATCGAGGAGATGGGCGGCGCGATGGCCGCCGTCGAGTCGGGTTATCTGAAGTCGCAGCTCGTGTCCTCGCACGCGGAGCGCCGGGGCCGTATTGAGTCCGGTCAAGAGAAGATCGTCGGCGTCAACATCTTCAACACGACCGAGCCCAATCCACTCACCGCCGACCTCGATCAAGCGATCCAGACGGTCGACCCGGCCGTCGAGGCCCGGGTCATCGCGTCCTTGCAGCACTGGCGCGACACGCGCTACCAGCCGCCGTTCAACCACCCGCGCCCGTGCAAGGCGCTGGAGCGGCTGAAGGAGGCCGCCAAGGGCACCGACAACCTCATGGAGGCCACCCTGGAGTGCGCCCGCGCCGGTGTCACGACCGGCGAGTGGGCCGGGGCCCTGCGCGAGGTGTTCGGCGAGTTCCGGGCGCCCACGGGTGTCTCCTCGGCGCCGGTCGCGGTGCCCGCCGAGGAGGGCTCGGCGATGGCCGGGGTGCGCCACAAGGTGGACGCGACGGCCCGGGACTTGGGCGTGGGCAAACTGCGCTTCCTGGTCGGCAAGCCGGGCCTGGACGGGCACTCCAACGGCGCCGAGCAGATCGCCGTCCGCGCGCGGGACGCCGGCTTCGAGGTGGTGTACCAGGGCATCCGGCTGACCCCGGAGCAGATCGTGGACGCGGCCGTCGCCGAGGACGTGCACGCGGTCGGCCTGTCCATCCTGTCCGGCTCGCACGCCCAGCTGGTGCCGGATGTGCTCGAACGGCTCCGTGTGGCCGGTGCCACAGACATACCTGTCATCGCCGGTGGGATCATCCCCCATGGCGACGCCGAGCAGCTCAGGGCTGCCGGGGTCGCAGCGGTCTTCACCCCGAAGGACTTCGACATCACCGGAATCATCGGCCGCATCGTCGACGAGATCCGGAAGGCGAACAAGCTCGACCCCCTGCTCGACCCCTTGGAGGTCCCCGCATGACCACGCCCGCCCCCGTGAACCGGCTTCGTCCGCGACGCTCCTGCCTCGCGGTCCCGGGAAGCAACCCGCGCTTCCTGGAGAAGGCGCAGGGCCTCCCCGCCGACCAGGTCTTCCTGGACCTGGAGGACGCGTGCGCGCCGCTCGCCAAGCCCGAGGCGCGGCACACCATCGTCAAGTTCCTCAACGAGGGTGACTGGACGGGCAAGACGCGGGTCGTGCGCGTCAACGACTGGACGACCGAGTGGACGTACCGCGATGTCGTGACCGTGGTCGAGGGCGCGGGCCAGAACCTCGACTGCATCATGCTGCCGAAGGTGCAGACGGCCCAGCAGGTCGTCGCCCTGGACCTGCTGCTGACGCAGATCGAGAAGACGATGGGCTTCGAGGTCGGCAAGATCGGCATCGAGGCGCAGATCGAGAACGCGCAGGGCCTCAACAACGTCAACGAGATCGCGACGGCCTCCCAGCGCGTCGAGACAATCATCTTCGGACCGGCCGACTTCATGGCGTCGATCAACATGAAGTCGCTGGTCGTGGGCGAACAGCCGCCCGGCTACCCGGCGGACGCCTACCACTACATCCTGATGAAGATCCTGATGGCCGCCCGCGCCAACAACCTCCAGGCGATCGACGGTCCTTACCTCCAGATCCGCAACATCGACGGCTACCGCGCGGTCGCCCAGCGCGCCGCCGCGCTCGGCTTCGACGGCAAGTGGGTGCTGCACCCGGGCCAGGTCGAGGCGTCCAACGAGATCTTCTCGCCGTCCCAGGAGGACTTCGACCACGCCGAGTTGATCCTGGACGCGTACGACTACTACACGTCCGAGGCCGGCGGCAAGAAGGGCTCGGCGATGCTCGGCGACGAGATGATCGACGAGGCCAGCCGCAAGATGGCGCTGGTCATCTCGGGCAAGGGCCGGGCCGCCGGCATGGAGCGCACGTCCAAGTTCGAAGCCCCGGAGGCCTGAGCACCATGCAGTTCGGACGCACCTACGAGGAGTTCGAGGTCGGCGCGGTCTACAAGCACTGGCCCGGGAAGACCGTCACGGAGTACGACGACCACCTCTTCTGTCTCCTGACGATGAACCACCACCCGCTCCACATGGACGCCAACTACGCCGAGAACACGACGGACTTCGGCAAGAACGTGGTGGTCGGCAACTACATCTACTCGCTGCTGCTGGGCATGTCCGTGCCGGACGTGTCGGGCAAGGCGATCGCCAACCTGGAGATCGAGTCGCTGAAGCACGTGGCGCCGACCTTCCACGGGGACACGATCTACGGCGAGACGACGGTCCTCGACAAGACGCCCTCGAAGTCGAAGAACGACCGCGGGATCGTCCACGTCGAGACCAAGGGCTACAAGCAGGACGGCACGCTGGTCTGCGTGTTCCGCCGCAAGGTGATGGTGCCGACCGAGACGTACATCAAGGAGCGCGGCGGCGAGCAGCCCGGCCGCCCCCAGCTCAAGGAGCAGGAGAAGTAGCCATGGCGCGACTCGCCCAGACCGCCGGTCTCACCGACATCCAGCGGGAAATCCTGTCCACCGTCCGCGACTTCGTGGACAAGGAGATCCTCCCGGTCGCCACCGAGCTGGAGCACCGCGACGAGTATCCGCAAGCGATCGTCGACGGGCTCAAGGAGTTGGGCCTCTTCGGCCTGATGATCCCGGAGGAGTACGGCGGCCTGGGCGAGTCGTTGCTGACGTACGCCCTCTGCGTGGAGGAGATCGCGCGCGGCTGGATGTCGGTCTCCGGGATCATCAACACCCACTTCATCGTGGCGTACATGCTCAAGCAGCACGGGACGCAGGAGCAGAAGGAGCACTTCCTGCCGCGCATGGCGGCGGGCGACATCCGGGGCGCGTTCTCCATGTCGGAGCCGGCGCTCGGTTCGGACGTCTCGGCGATCACGTCGAAGGCGGTGAAGGACGGTGACGAGTACGTCCTGAACGGCCAGAAGATGTGGCTGACGAACGGCGGTACGTCGTCGCTCGTGGCCGTCCTGGTGCGCAGTGACGAAGGGCACCCCGAGGGCACCGCGCCGCACAAGTCGATGACGACCTTCCTGGTGGAGAAGGAGCCCGGTTTCGGTGAGGTCCGGCCCGGTCTCACCATCCCCGGGAAGATCGACAAGATGGGCTACAAGGGCGTCGACACCACCGAGTTGATCATGGACGGCCTGCGCATCCCGGCCGACCGGGTGCTCGGCGGCGAAACCGGCCGAGGTTTTTACCAAATGATGGACGGAGTCGAGGTCGGCCGCGTGAATGTGGCGGCGCGTGGCTGCGGCGTCGCTCAGCGTGCCTTCGAACTGGGCGTCTCCTACGCGCAGCAGCGCCACACGTTCGGGAAGCCGATCGCCCAGCACCAGGCGATCCAGTTCAAGCTGGCGGAGATGGCCACCAAGGTCGAGGCCGCCCATGCGATGATGGTGAATGCGGCACGCAAAAAGGACTCCGGCGAACGAAACGACCTTGAAGCAGGGATGGCGAAGTACCTCGCCTCCGAGTACTGCAAGGAGGTCGTGGAGGACGCCTTCCGGATCCACGGCGGGTACGGATTCTCCAAGGAGTACGAGATCGAACGCCTTTACCGCGAGGCGCCGATGCTGTTGATCGGCGAAGGTACCGCCGAAATCCAGAAAATGATCATCGGGCGCAGGCTGCTCGAAGAGTATCGATTCCAGGGCTGATTGTCCGTTTCGGGGTGTTTTCTTCGAGAAGAAGATCACACCCCGTCAACGCTCTTCAGCCGCCGACTCGACTTACTGGCTTAGCCAGTTGTGGCCCGCGACCGGTACGATCCCGGGAAAGCCGCCGTCCCCCGTTACAGTGCGGCATCATCCGCTACGAAGGTCATCCATGCCCCACAGCCAAACCTCTGCACCACGCGACAGCCTGGCGGGCGTACGCCTCGCGCGCGGAGCATCGCCGTGGCTCCTGCCGACCGTCGCCACCGCAGCCCTCAGCCTGGTACGTGCGCGCAAGTCCGGCGCCGCCAAGGCCGTGGCCGTACCCGCCACCGCGCTCGCGGCGGGCATGCTGTGGTTCTTCCGCGACCCCGAGCGCGAGATCACCCAGGGCCGGGTCATCTCGCCCGCCGACGGTGTGGTGCAGAGCATCATGCCGTGGAAGGACGGTCGCACCCGCGTCGCCATCTTCATGAGCCCGCTGAACGTCCACGTCAACCGCGCGCCGCTCTCCGGCACGGTGACGTCGGTCGAGCACATCCCGGGTGGTTTCGTTCCCGCGTTCAACAAGGAGAGCGAGAACAACGAGCGGGTCGTCTGGCACTTCGACACCGAGCTCGGTGACATCGAGATGATCCAGATCGCCGGCGCCGTCGCCCGCCGCATCGTCCCCTACGTCCCGCAGGGCACGAAGGTCGAGCAGGGCGAGCGCATCGGACTGATCCGCTTCGGTTCGCGTGTCGACATCTACCTCCCCGAGGGTGTCGACGTGGACGTGGAGGTCGGTCAGAAGACGGTGGCTGGGGTGACTCGCATTGACCGTGGTTGATCCGGAGACACAGGCGGGCTGGGTGCCCGAGGCCGATGAGGTGGACGACGAGGAGGAGATGCCTCTTTCTCTCCGCCTCTCAATAGCGGACACCCTCACCCTCGGCAACGCCACCTGCGGCTTCATGGCGGTGTACTTCACCACCACCGGCATCCTGATCCCGCACCTGACGGGCAACGACGAGTCGACCGGCATGGCCCGCCACAGCGCGGCCACCGCGGTCATCCTGATGCTGTGCGCGGCGGTCTTCGACCTCTTCGACGGCCTCGTCGCCCGCAAGCTGCGCTCCTCCCCCATGGGCGCGGAGCTGGACAACCTGTCGGACCTGATCAGCTTCGGCCTCGCACCGGCGTACTTCGTCCTCGTCTACGGCATGGTCGCGGACGACGCGCACCAGAGAGTGGCCGCGGTCGGCGCGATCGTGGTGCTGCTGGCGGTGGTGCTGAGACTGGCGCGCTTCTCCTGTGTGACCCCGCCGAACGGCATGTTCCAGGGCATGCCCTCCCCGTTCGGCGCGCTGACGGTGGTCTCGATCGTGCTCCTTGAGCTGCCCTTCGCGGCGACCCTCATGGCGATCCTCGGCACCGCCTGGCTGATGGTGAGCCGCGTCGAGTACCCGAAGCCGCGCGGTCGCCTCGCGGTGGCGATGCTGGCCTGGATCGTCCTGTCGATGGGCCTGCTGGCATCCTGGGCGTTCGACGCCCCGGGTGGTCAGCTGCTCCTGCAGACGGGCTGCGCGCTCCAGTTGGTCATGGGCGCGGTGATCCCGCTGTTCGCGACGGCCCGCCGGGTGAACAACTTCCGCGGCAACCGGCGTGAGGCGCGAGCGGCGCAGCCGTAGCGGTCGTAGCAGCCGCGGTAGCAGACAAAAACGAAGGTCCCCGAGCCAAATGGCTCGGGGACCTTCGGCGTTCCTCGGGCGGGGCTCAGACCAGGAAGTCCCGGGCGATGTTCTCCGCCACCCGTTCCAGGATCGGGCCCGCGTCGGCGATGCACTTCACGACGTCCGGTTCGACGGCCGTGAGGGGGTAGGCGCGGCGGATGCCCGCGTGGCCGAGGGCCTGTGGGGGCAGGGCGAGGCGGCCGCAGACGGCGACGACCTCCTTGCCCTCCGCGCGGGCCGCCGCGGCGACGCCGGCCGGGGCCTTGCCGTGCAGGGTCTGTTCGTCGAGGGAGCCCTCGCCGGTGATGACGAGGGTGGCGCCCTCCAGGGCGGAGGCGAAACCGAGGACGTCGAGCATGACCTCGATGCCGGGGCGGAAGCGGGCTCCGAGGAGGAGGGCGCCGTAGCCGATGCCGCCGGCCGCGCCCGCGCCGGGTGCGACGGCGTACTCGGCGGCCCTGGTGCCGATCGTCTCCTCCAGGATCTTCGCGTAGTGGCCGAGGGCCGCGTCGAGGGCGTCCACGTCGTCCGGTGCAGCGCCCTTCTGGGGGCCGTAGACCGCGGCGGCGCCCTTGGGGCCGGTGAGCGGGTTGTCGACGTCGCTGGCGAGGACGAGGGCTACGGAGGCGAGGCGCGGGTCGAGGCCGGAGAAGTCGGCCGAGGCCAGCTCGCTCAGGCCGCCGCCGCCCGGGGGCACTGGTTCGCCGTCCGCGTCCAGGAAGCGGGCGCCGAGCGCGGAGAGCATGCCCGCGCCACCGTCCGTGGTGGCGCTGCCGCCGACGCCGAACACGATCGTCCGGGCGCCCGCGTCGAGCGCGGTCCTGAGCAGCTCGCCCGAGCCGTACGTCGAGGAGGTCAGCGGGGCGAAGACGCCCTTGGGCAGGCGTTGCAGCCCGCTGGCCTCGGCCATCTCCACGACGGCCGTGTCGCCGCGGACCGCGAAGGCCGCGGTGACCTCGTCGCCGAGGGGGCCCGCGACCCGTATCTCCCGTCGCTCGAACCCGGCCGCGACGGCCGCGTCCACCGTGCCGTCGCCGCCGTCGGCGACCGGCATCGTCGCGACCTCCAGATCGGGTACGACCCGGCGCAGCCCGGCCGTCACCCGCTCGGCGACCTGCACGGCCGTCAGCGACCCCTTGAACTTGTCCGCGGCGACGAGCACCCTGTGGGTGCCCCTCTGTGCAGCGTCCGCCACCTTGCGATCCCCTTGCTCTACGGGCCCTTGAGGGCCAGTCGCGCCGCTGCGACCTTAACCGCCGGACGCCCTCGCCGTCATGCGCCGCCCGAACGCTGGGACCGGGCTGAGCGCCCCCTGTGCCACTGCCCCGTCCGGAATCGGGTACACCGGAGACATGACCCCAGTGCGCACCGAACCGGCACTCGCGGACCGCATCCTCGGGGGCTGGCTGGGCCGGATCGCGGGCAACATGCTCGGCAAGCCGGTCGAGCAGGGCGACCTGTGGACCCGCGACCGCATCGACCGCTACCTCCGGCGGGCCGCCGCCCTGCCGCTCACCGACTACCTGCCCGAGCCGGCCGGCGAGGACGACGGAGTCGAGCTGCGCCCCGAGTGGCAGCGGTGCGTGCGCGGCCGCATCCACGGCAGCTGCCGTGACGACGACGTCGACTACGCCGTCCTCGGCCTCGACCTCCTGGAGACCCACGGCTTCGGCTTCAGCACCGAGCAGGTCGGCGAACTGTGGCTGCTGCGTCTGCCGTACCTCCAGACCTACACGGCCGAGCGCGCCGCCTACCGCAACCTCGCGAACGGACTCAAGCCGCCGCTGACGGCCACGTACGACAACCCGTACCAGGAGTGGATCGGCGCCCTGATCCGCGCCGACATCTACGGCTGGACCAGCCCGGGCGCCCCGCGCCGAGCGGCTCAACTGGCGCGCCGGGATGCCGTGTTGTCGCACTCCGGGAACGGTGTCTACGGCGCGATGTGGGCCGCCGCGCTGATCTCGGCGGCGTTCACCGCGCCGACCGTGCGGCACGCGCTGGACACGGCGCTGACCGTGATCCCGCCGGGCTGCCGCCTCGCGCGCACCGTGCGCCGGGTACTCACGCTGCACGAGACCCGGATGACCTGGGAGGACACACTCACCACACTCTCCGAGGAGACCGCGGGCCTCGGCTGGATCCACACGATCCCCAACGCGGCCGTCCTGACCGCCGGACTCCTGTACGGCGACGGGGACTTCACCCGCACCATCACGCTCACCGTCCGCGGTGGCCTCGACACCGACTCGAACGGCGCGACGGCTGGTTCGGTCGCCGGGGTGCTGAACGGCGCCGAGGCGATCCCGGGGCAGTGGAAGGACCCGCTCGAAGACACCGTGCGCAGTGCGGTGTTCGGGTTCGACGGAGTGCGGATCAGTGAACTGGCCGAGCGGACCGTGCGGTTGGCGGTCGCGGACCGCTAGACGGCCCCGTGCTCGATGAGACTCCGGGCGCAGTCGAGGACCGCCTCACGCGCGGGGCGCGGTTCCCAGCCGAGGACGCGGCGCGCCTTCTCCGTGCTGTGGCGGTTGCGACGGCCGAGCGCGGGGGTGATCTCGCGGAGGGACCGGTCCAGGAAGCGGGCGGCGAGGCGGACGGCGAAGTCCGGGAGGCGGCGCGTGGAGACGGTACGGCCGTACTCGCCGAGGCCGTCGCGCAGGGTGCGTGCGATGTCCTCCATCCACACGAACTCCCCGGTGACCAGGAAGCGTTGACCGGCCGCGGCCGGTGAGGTCATCGCGGGTGACATCGAGGTGTCGTTCGTACGGCTCGCGGTGCAGGAGGCGCCCTGGCTGAGCCTGGTCTGTCACTTCCCGGAGCCGGGCAGCGAGTCGGAGAGGCGGCTGCGCGGGCTGGTTACCCTTCCTGAATGACCACCACGCCAGACTTCGCCACGTACCTCGCGGGTCTCCCCCGCATCATCGCCGGGGCCGCCGCGCTCTTCCGCGACACCGAGGGCAACGTCCTGCTCGTCGAGCCCAACTACCGTGAGGGCTGGGCCCTTCCGGGCGGCACCATCGAGTCGGACGACGGCGAGACACCGCGCCAGGGCGCGCGCCGCGAGACGCTGGAGGAGATCGGCCTCGACGTCGAACTCGGCCGGCTGCTCGCCGTCGACTGGATCTACCACGGACCGGAATACCCGCCGCTGGTGGCCTACCTCTACGACGGCGGTGTCCTCACCGCGAACGACCTCAAGTCGATCCGCCTCCAGGAGGAGGAACTCCTGTCCTGGCGCCTCGTCCCGCGCACGGAACTCACCGAGTACCTGCCGGGTTCCCTGGGGCTTCGGGTCCTGGTCGGCCTCGATGTGCTGGCGGAGGGTGCGGGGACGGCGGAGCTGGAGAACGGACGGCGGGTGGGCTGAGCCCCTTCCCGACTGCCCCGCCGGCTCTCAGCCCTCGACCTCGCGGGGCTTCACGTCCACCTCGCGCCGCGCGTCGTCGCGTGCCTCGGCCCTGGCCTCGGTGCGGTGGCCGCGCTGGATGTAGTCGCGGACGACGAGCTCGACGGCGTCCTGCGGGTTGCTCACGCCGGCAAGGACCATGACTTCCACGACGAGCGCTGCGTCGAGCGAGACGTTCACCTTGGCCATGCGTGGACGCTAGCACCCGACGGCGCGCCCCGAACATCCGCACGAGGCAAGGAGCCCACCGCACCGATGACCAGTCCTACCCCCGTGGACGACGACCGCGGTTGCCTGCGTCTGGTCCTCGCCGTACCGCTCGTCCTGCTCACCCTCGCCGCCGCGCTGGGCTGCTGGACGGCGCTGACCATCCGCCCGTCCGGGCCCTGGGACGACGACGCGTACGCCGGGATCGTCCTCTCGTGCGTCCTCGCGATGGGTGCCGCCGGCGCGGTGGCGGCGGTGTGCTCGCTGCCGTCCGTGCGGCGGATCACGGGCTGGTGGTGGACCGGCCCGGCCGTACCGGCCGGCGCGATCGCGGCGATCCGATGGGCGACGAGCGGCTGATATCCGTTCGCCTCCCGCCGCCCGGGCGACCTACCCTCGGCCCATGAACAAGCCTCTCGTCGCCCTCCTGAGTGGCGCGGGCATCTCCACCGACTCCGGGATCCCCGACTACCGTGGTCCCAACGGGCTGTGGCGGCGGGATCCCGAGGCCGAGAAACTCGTGACGTACGAGTACTACATGGGCGACCCGGAGATCCGGCGCCGGTCCTGGCAGATGCGGCGCGACAACCGCGCGCTCCAGGCCGAGCCGAACGCCGCGCACCGGGCGGTCGTCGAGCTGGAGAAGTCCGGCGTACCCGTGCGGGTGATCACGCAGAACGTCGACGGGCTCCACCAGCTCGCCGGCCTGCCCGCTCGCAAGGTGCTCGAACTGCACGGCACCGCACGGGAGTTCAGCTGCACCGGATGCCATGCGCGCGGGCCGATGCAGGACGCCCTCGCCCGGGTCGCGGCCGGTGAGGCGGATCCGCCGTGCCTGGAGTGCGGCGGGATCCTGAAGTCGGCGACCGTCTTCTTCGGCGAGCGGCTCGACCCCGTCGTCCTCGGCGAGGCCGCCGCCATCGCCAAGGCATGCCAGGTCTTCATCGCCGTCGGGAGCAGTCTGCAGGTGCAGCCCGCCGCGGGGCTCGCCGGTGTCGCCGCCGACCACGGGGCCCGGCTGATCATCGTCAACGCCGAGCCCACGCCCTACGACGAACTCGCCGACGAGGTCGTACGGGAGCCGATCGGGACGGCTCTGCCCGAGCTTCTGCGGACCCTGCGGGGCAGCTAGAAGAGCGCCGCCCCGCTCTCGAAGTCCAGCAGCCGCTGCTTGCGGTCCAGGCCGCCGCCGTAGCCCGTGAGGCTGCCGTTCGCGCCGACGACCCGGTGGCAGGGGACGATGATCCCGATGGGGTTCTTGCCGTTGGCGAGGCCGACCGCGCGGGAGGCGCCCGGGTTGCCGAGGGCGTCGGCGAGGTCGCCGTAGGAGCGGGTCTCGCCGTAGGGGATGCGGCGGAGCTGGTCCCAGACCGTGCGCTGGAACGGGGTTCCGTGCAGGCGCAGTTCGAGGGTGAACTCCTTCAACTCGCCAGCGAAATAGGCCTGTAGTTGTGCGGTCGCCTCGGTGAAGGGGGTGTCGTCCGGGGTGCCGAAGTTCTCCTCCGGGGGACGGTGGCGCTGGTCGACCATGTAGAGGCCGCAGAGGGTGCCGTCGTCGTCCGCGACGAGGGTCAGTGGGCCGTAGGGGCTGTCGATCACGGTGTGGTGCTTCATGTCGTCCGTACTCCGCTTGTCTGCGATTCCCTTATGCGGGGAGGAAGTTGATCGGGTGGGTGTCGGTCGCCCACAGGTACTGGACCGCGTACGCCCGCCAGGGCCGCCAGGCCGCCGCCCGTGCGGTGAGCGCGGCGGGGGTCGACGGGAGGCCCAACTCCTGGGCGGCGCGCCGGATTCCGAGGTCGGTGGGGAGGAAGGCGTCGGGGTCGCCGAGGGCGCGCATGGCGATGACGTCGACCGTCCAGGGGCCGAAGCCGGGGAGGGACAGGAGCTGGGCTCGTGTCTGCGTCCAGTCGCTCTCCACTCCCAAGTGGAGTGTTCCGTCGGCCAGTTGGGTGATCAGGGTGGTGAAGGTGGTGCGGCGGGTGTGCGGCATCGCCAGGGATTCGGGAGCCACCGCCGCCAGTGCCTCGGGGGACGGGAAGAGGTGGGTCAGGCCGCCCCCGGGGTCGTCGACCGGTTCGCCGTGGGCGGTGACCAGGCGGGCCGCGTGGGTGCGGGCCGCCGCCGTGGAGACCTGCTGGCCGAGTACGGCCCGTACGGCGAACTCGGCCTCGTCGACCGTCCGCGGGACGCGTCGGCCCGGCGCCTTGTCCACCAGCGGCGCCAGTACGGGATCGGTTCGCAGCTGGTCGTCCACCGCGACCGGATCCGCGTCCAGGTCGAGCATGCGGCGGCAGCGGCTGATGGCCACCGGCAGGTCGCGCAGGTCGCTGAGGGTGAGGCGGCAGGCGATGTGGTCGGAACGGGGGGTGAGGGACGCGATGCCGTGGCCGTAGGGGAGGCGGAGGGTGCGGCGGTACGCGCCGTCCCGCCACTCCTCCACTCCCGGTACGGCGGTCGCCGCCAGGTGGCCGAAGAGGTTGTCGGGGTTGAGCGGGGCGCGGAACGGCAGGCGGAGGGTGAGCGTGCCGGGGGTGAGGACGGTCGTCCTCGGGCGCCTGTTGCGCAACTCGCTCGGCGTCAGCGCGAAGACCTCGCGCACGGTGTCGTTGAAGGTGCGGATCGAGGAGAAGCCGGCGGCGAAGGCGATCTCCGCCATCGGGAGCGCGGTCGTCTCGATCAACAGCCTTGCCGTCTGGGCGCGTTGGGCGCGGGCCAGGGCGAGCGGACCGGCGCCGAGTTCGGCGAGGAGCTGGCGTTCGATCTGCCGGGTGCTGTAGCCGAGGCGCGCGGCGAGGCCGGGGACGCCCTCGCGGTCCACGGTTCCGTCGGCGATCAGGCGCATCGCGCGGGCGACCAGGTCGGCCCGCTGGTTCCACTCCGGGGAGCCGGGGCTGGTGTCCGGGCGGCAGCGCTTGCAGGCGCGGAACCCCGCCTGCTGGCAGGCCGCCGCGCTCGGGTAGAACGTCATGTTCTCGGGCTTGGGCGGTACGACCGGGCAGCTGGGCCGGCAGTAGATGCGGGTGGTGAGGACGGCCGTGAAGAACCAGCCGTCGAAGCGCGCGTCCTTGGACTGGACCGCGCGCACGCAGCGCTCCGTGTCGGTGTGCATCCCGTTCTGCATGTGTCCAGCATCCGATACGGTCCGGTCCGGGGCTGGCGGGAATCCGACATCGACGTCGCGTGGCCTGGCCCTCGTCCGGGTCCGTGCGGGTGGAGGCCGGGCTTATCGGTTTGTGGTGCGAGACGCGGCTTTGTAGCGTCGACCTCCGTGACCCCTCCCTCACCCTCGCACAGCGCCGATTCCCTCCCGGCCCGCCTCGACGCGGCCCGGAGCGACTACGAAGCCCTCCTCACGAAGAAGCTGTCGCTCGACCTCACTCGCGGCAAGCCCTCCGCGCGACAGCTCGACCTCTCCGCCGAACTGCTCTCGCTGCCCGACGGCCGCTACACCGCCGCCGACGGCACGGACTGCCGCAACTACGGTGGCGCGGACGGGCTGTTGGAGCTCCGGAAGATCTTCTCCGGGTTCCTCCAGGTACCGGCCGGGCAACTGCTCGCCGTGGGCAACTCCAGCCTGGAGCTGATGCACGACTGCCTGGTGCACGCGCTGCTCGGCACGCTTCCCGGGGCCGCGCGCCGCTGGGCCGACGAGGAGCGGATCGCGTTCCTGTGCCCGGTCCCCGGCTACGACCGGCACTTCGCGCTGTGCGAGCGGTTCGGCATCGAGATGATCCCGGTGCCGATGACCGCCGAGGGTCCCGACCTGGACGTGGTGGAGCGGCTGGTCGCCGAGGACCCGGCGGTCAAGGGCATCTGGTGCGTGCCCAAGTACAGCAACCCGGACGGCACTTGCTACAGCGACGAGGTCGTACGACGGCTCGCCGCGATGCCGACGGCGGCCCCCGACTTCCGGATCTTCTGGGACAACGCCTACGCCGTGCACCACCTCACCGACGAGGAGGTGGAGATCGCCGACATCCTCGTGGCCTGCTCCGACAGCGGGCACCCCGACCGGGTCTTCGTCTTCGGCTCCACCTCGAAGATCACGCTGGCCGGTGCGGGCGTGGCGTTCTTCGGCTCGTCCCCGGCCAACGTGGCCTGGCTGCGCGGCTGCAGCGCGAAGCGTTCCATCGGACCCGACAAGGTCAACCAGCTGCGGCACGCGATGTTCCTGCGCGATCCCGAGGGGGTGCGCGCCCATATGCGCAAGCACCGCGAGCTGCTGCGGCCGAAGTTCGACACCGTGCTGCGCATCCTCGCCGACCGGCTGGGAGACACCGGTCTCGCCACCTGGTCCACGCCCAGGGGCGGTTACTTCATCACCCTCGACGTCCCCGACGGCTGCGCCCGCGAGGTGGTGCGCCGCGCGGCGGACGCCGGGCTCGCCCTCACGCCGGCGGGCGCCACCCATCCGTACGGCGACGATCCCCGGGACCGTACGATCCGGATCGCCCCGTCCTTCCCGGACGCCTCGGAGATCGAGGAGATCATCGACGGGGTGGCCACCTGTGTACGGCTCGTGGGCTACGAAAAGCTGGTGGCGGACGCGAGTTGACCCGGCGCGAGGCACCGCACACCGGATGCTCCACAGGTGTGCGGTACCTCACGCGCCGGTTACAAATCGCTCAACCTCTGGTTGCGAGGCGGTGAGCAGTCCACGATGGGCACATGACCCTGGCCGAGAGAGCCATGCAGCGACTGACAGGCTGGCCCGACCTCGTTCCGGGTCCGGCCAGCTGCGGCACGGGGCGGGCGCTGCGGTCCGTGCACAGCGAGATCGTGCATTTCCACTCCGACCACGACGTGGACCTGCATCTCACCGTCGGGGCCATCCTCCGGTTCCATCATGATCTCAGCGAGTCGACGGCGATCCGGATCATCCCCGGCTCCCGCTGGGTGACCGTCCACCTGGACTGCGAGACGGACGTCGACCTGCTGCTGAGCCTGGTCAGCGTCGCCCTCAAGGCACACGCGGGCGGGCCCCCTGCCGGGAACCCGCCCATGACCGGCTGCAACTTCCACCGGGTGACACTCGTGCCGCGGGACGGCGACTAGGACCGGTCCAAAAGGACCTCGCCCCTAGAACACCGCCGCCGTGTCGTCCTCCCCCGCCTCCAGCAAGGTCGCCGCCGCGCCCACGATGCGCGGGTCGGGGCTGCCGACGACCTCCTCGTCCTTGTCGGCGTAGTCGAAGCGGGCCAGCACGCTGCGCATGGCCTCGACGCGGGCCCGCTTCTTGTCGTTGCTCTTCACCACGGTCCAGGGGGCCTGCTCGGTGTCGGTCTCCCGGAACATGGCGACCTTGGCGGCCGTGTAGTCGTCCCAGCGGTCCAGGGACTCCAGGTCCATCGCGCTGAGCTTCCACTGCCGTACGGGATCCACCTGGCGGATCGTGAACCGGGTGCGCTGTTCACCCTGTGAGACGGAGAACCAGAACTTGATCAGGTCGATGCCGTCGTCCGCCAGCATCCGCTCGAACAGCGGGGCCTGGCGCATGAAGCGGCGGTACTCGTCGTCCGAGCAGAACCCCATCACGCGCTCCACGCCGGCCCGGTTGTACCAGGACCGGTCGAACAGCACGATCTCGCCCGCAGTCGGCAGATGCTGGACGTAGCGCTGGAAGTACCACTGACCGCTCTCGCGCTCGCTCGGCTTCTCCAGGGCGACCACACGGGCGCCGCGCGGGTTCAGGTGCTCGGTGAACCGCTTGATCGTGCCGCCCTTGCCGGCCGCGTCCCGCCCCTCGCAGACGATGACGAGCCGGCGGCCGGTCTCCTTGATCCAGCGCTGCAGCTTCAGCAGTTCGATCTGCTGGAGCCGCTTGTGCCAGTCGTACTCCTTGCGCTCCATGCGCTGTTCGTACGGGTAGTTCTCGCGCCAGGTGTCCACCGGGCTGCCGTCGGGCCGGATCAGCACCGGGTCGTCCTGGTCCGTGTAGTCGACGCGCAGCCCCGACAACAGTTCGGTCATCCCGGCCTCCTTCTCGATGTGTTCGGTTGATCAGCGGCATTCAGTGGAACTGCGGCACGATGAGATATATGCCGTAGGCCACGACAGCCGCGCAGGCGAGAAAGCACAACCCCGCCTGGGCAAGTCCGAGCGCGTGGGTGCCGCCGTCCTGTTCGCGGGCGGTCTCGACCTGGGCGATGCCGAGCACCCCCAGCGCGAAGACGACGACCACACCGACGGTCACTCCGACACTCACCGCGAAGACCTCACCGAGGGCGTTCCAGTCCAGGCTCATGGCTCAACTCCCTTGATTCAGGCGGCCGTACGGACGTCCGTGGACGCCTCGGCGCGGATGGTGACCTCGTGGGTCTCGTTGACGTTGTCGGCGTGCACGGGGTTGCGGCGCGAGGCGATCACGATGAATCCGGCCACGGCGGCGGCGATCAGGGCGATCAGGGCCGTACCGAGGTTGCCGCCGTGCTTGACGACGGTCGCGGACAGACCGCCGACCGCGGCGGCGGCCGGGAGGGTGACCAGCCAGGCGATGACCATGCGGCCCGCCGTGCCCCAGCGCACCTCGGCGAGGCGCCGGCCCAGGCCGGCGCCCAGGATGCCGCCGGAGCAGACCTGGGTGGTGGAGAGCGCGAAGCCGAGGTGGGCGGAGGTGAGGATGACGGTCGTGGAGGCGGCCTCGGCCGCGAAACCCTGCGGGGACTGGATGTCGGTGAGGCCCTTGCCCATCGTGCGGATGATGCGCCAGCCGCCGATGTAGGTGCCGAGGCCGATCGCGAGTCCCGCCGAGGCGATGACCCACACCGGCGGACCGGCGTCGTGGCCGAGCGCGCCCACGGAGATCAGAGTCAGGGTGATGACGCCCATCGTCTTCTGCGCGTCGTTCGTGCCGTGCGCCAGGGAGACCAGCGAGGCCGAGGCGATCTGGCCGATCCGGAAACCCTTGGTGACCGAGTCCTTGCGGGCCCGGGCGGTGATCCTGTAGGCGAGGTAGGTGGCGAGGAGAGCGGCGATTCCGGCCACGAGCGGGGAGGCCACCGCGGGGATCAGGATCTTCTCCACGACCTTGTCGAAGTGGACCCCGCTGGTGCCCGCGCCGACCCAGACGGCACCGATCAGGCCACCGAAGAGGGCGTGCGAGGAGCTCGACGGGAGCCCGAGCAGCCAGGTGAGGAGATTCCAGAGGATCGCGCCGACGAGCCCCGCGAAGATCATCCCTGGCGTGACCAGGGTGTCGTCGACGATGCCGCCGGAGATCGTCTTGGCGACTTCCGTGGACAGGAAGGCGCCGACGATGTTGAGAGCCCCACTGATCAGAACCGCCGTCTTGGGCTTCAGCGCCCCGGTGGCGATGGACGTCGCCATCGCGTTGGCGGTGTCGTGGAATCCGTTGGTGAAGTCGAAGGCCAAGGCCGTGACGATGACGACCGCCACGAGGAACGTGATGTGGTCCATCGCTCGATGGAAGCAACCGAAGGCGTACATTCGGCCAACCGGAGGCCAATTACAGGCATGGCCCGGTCAACGTGGGCGTGTGTACAGCACTCTCCGGACTCCGTTCGCACCTTCCTCCACTCCATGCGCACACTTCCTTCTTGTTATGGCATGGACCGGTCAAATCTGCGAAGCTTCCCCCGCGATCACGCAACAGCTACGCGCGTTCCCGAGGCCGTCCGCCGGCACACCCAGTCCGGCCGGGCGGCCACCGAGCAGGCCGGAATCCCGGCCGCCGTATAAGGAGTTCCGTGTGAGACCGACCCCCCACAAGGCTCTCGCCGCCGGCGTCCTCGCCGTCGCGGCAGTGGCCGCCCTCTCGCTCCCCGTCACCCCGGCCGCCGCGGCACCGTCCGCGGCCCCCGTGGCCGCCGCCTGCACCCCGGCGCAGGTGGTCACCAACGGCGACTTCGAGAGCGGTACTTCGTCCTGGACCCAGTCCTCGACGACCGTCGTCACCAGCCGCACCGGCCAGAGCGCCCACGGCGGCACCAGCTTCGCCTGGCTGGACGGCACCGGCGGCACGCACACCGACACGCTCTCCCAGAGCGTGACGATCCCGTCCGGCTGCAGCAGCGCCACCCTCACCTTCTGGCTGCACATCGACACCGCCGAGACGACCTCGTCCACCGCGTACGACAAGCTCACGGCAAAGATCGGCAGCACGACGCTCGCGACCTACTCGAACCTGAACAAGGCCACCGGGTACGTCCAGAAGTCGTTCGACGTGTCGTCGTTCGCGGGCCAGACGGTGAGCCTCGCCTTCTCCGGCGTCGAGGACTCCAGCCTCCAGACGAGCTTCGTCCTGGACGACATCGCCCTCAACACCTCGGGCGACACGGCCCCGCCGGCCGACTCCACGCGCACCCCGGCCGCCCCGGCGTACACCGTGAGCCTGAGCAGCAACACCGCCGGCACGGTCTGGACCGGCCACGAGAGCACGACCTTCACCAACGCCTCGGCGACCCCGCTCACCGAGGTGTACCTGCGGCTGTGGGACAACTACCACGGCACCTGCTCCGCCCCGCCGATCACCGTCACGAACGTCACCGGCGGCACCTCGGGCGCCCTCTCGGTCGCCTGCACGGCCCTCCAGATCGCGCTGCCGACCCCGCTCGCACAGGGTCAATCCACCACCATCGGCTTCGACTTGGGGATCACCGTCCCCAGCGGCGCCGACCGGTTCGGCTACGACGGCGCGTTCAGCATGATCGGCAACGCGCTGCCGGTCCTCGCGATCAAGGACGGCTCGGGCTGGCACCTGGACCCGTACACGAACAACGGCGAGTCCTTCTACTCCCTGGCCGCCGACTTCAAGGTGACCCTGGACCACCCGACCACCCTGCTGGTCCCGGCCACCGGCACCTCGGTCGACACCCCCGGCACCAGCGGCCGTACGGTGACCACGGCCACCGCGTCCAAGGTGCGCGACTTCGCGTGGGCGGCGGGCCCGTTCACCAAGATCTCCGGTACGTCGACGGCGGGCACCCCGATCAACATCTACTCGGTGACCGGCATCAGCTCCGCCAACGCCCAGTCGATGCTCACCACCGCCAAGTCCGCGGTCGACGCCCACGCGGGACGCTTCGGCGCCTACCCGTACGGCGAGTTGGACGCCGTCATCGACAACAACTTCTGGTTCGGCGGCATGGAGTACCCCGGGTTCGTCCTCGACCTGGTCAGCACCACGGCCCTCACCCATGAGATCGGCCACCAGTGGTTCTACGGCATCGTCGGCGACGACGAGTACAACAGCCCGTGGCTGGACGAGGCGTTCACCGACTACGCCACCGACCTGGCCCAGGGCCTGACCGGCACCAACTGCTGGAACAGCGTCTCCTGGGCGTCGTCGGCGGAGAACATCACCAACTCGATGGCCTACTGGGACGCCCACTCGTCCCGCTACTCCACCGTCGTCTACGGCTACGGCAAGTGCGCCCTGCACGACCTGCGCCGCACCCTCGGTGACACGGTGATGGCCAAACTCCTGAAGGACTACGCCACTTCGCACTGGTACGGCGTCTCGACCACGGCCGAGTTCAAGGCGGCGGCCCAGGCCGCGACGACCACGGACCTGAGCTCGTTCTGGACGACGCACCGCATCATCGGCTGACGGAAGGAGGGGGTGGCGGTGCGGTCGACCGACCGCACCGCCACCCCCCGTCTCGGTCGGACCACAGGCTCGCGGCGAGTGTCGTCCCCTCGATTACCCTTCCGCCATGACCAGCAGCGGAAGCCGCCCACGTGATCACTCGGTGCAGTCCGTCGACCGGGCGGTGTCGATCCTCCAGGTGCTGGCCACGCGGGGTCCCAGTGGCGTGACCGAGATCGCCGAGGAACTGGGCATCCACAAGTCGACCGTGTTCCGGCTGCTGGCGACCCTGGAGTCACGGGGCCTGGTCGAGCAGGACACCGAGCGCGGGCGGTACCGCATCGGGTACACGATGGTCGAACTCGCCGCCGGGGCGAGCAAGGTGAACGACCTGTCCCTGCTGAGCCGGCCCGTCTGCCAGGAACTGGCCGCGGCCGTGGGCGACACCGTGAACGTGGCGATCCATGACGGACACGACGTGATCACCATCGACCAGGCGATCGGCGCGGCGGCGATCAAGAGCATCGACTGGGTCGGCCGGCGCGCCCCGCTGCACGCCACTGCGGCGGGCAAGCTCTTCATGGCGCACATGACCCCGGACCAGGTCGCGGAGAACTTCGCCGAGGGGGTGGAGAAGTACACCCCGCACACCATCGTCGACCCGACGACCCTCGCGGCGGCACTGGAGACGGTCCGCGAGCGGGGCTACGCCACCACCAGCGAGGAGCACGAGATCGGACTGGCCGCCATCGCCGCCCCGATCCGCGCGCTGGACGGCAAGGTCATCGGGGCCGTGACGCTGTCCGGACCGACCTTCCGGCTCAACGAGGACACCGTGCCCGGTCTCGCGGAGCAGCTGCTGGCTGCCGCCGCGAAGATCTCCTGGCGCCGGGGCCACGTGAAACGCGGATGAGCGCCGAGGCTGCGTGAAACGCGGATGAGCGCTGCGCGCACGGCGAGTTAACACGGCGGCCTATTGACGGCCGGGGATGCCCAGCTCCACCATTTGTCTCGTATGGCGATGCTGTTTTGCATCGCGAAACAGACGCGCCACAGCATCCTTCGAGGAGCAGCCGTGCCCTCAGCCATCCTGGATCCCCTGCTCCAGCCCTTCCGGCTCAAGCACCTCACCCTGCGCAACCGTGTGGTCAGCACCTCTCACGAACCGGCGTTCGGCGAGGACGGCATGCCCAAGGACCGCTACCGGGCCTACCACGTGGAGAAGGCGCGCGGCGGGGTCGGTCTCACGATGATCGGCGGCTCGGCGGTCGTCTCGCCCGACAGCCCGCCGGCGTTCGGCAACCTGCTCCTGTACCGCGACGACATCGTCCCGTGGCTGCGCCGGCTCGCCGACGAGGTGCACGAGGCCGGGGCCGCCGTGATGTGCCAGGTCACCCATCTCGGCCGCCGCACCAGCAACTTCACCGGCGACTGGCTTCCGGTGGTGTCCGCCTCGCCGCTGCGCGAACCCGCGCACCGCGCCTTCCCGAAGGCCGCCGAGTCCTGGGACCTGGACCGGATCGTCGCCGACTACGCTTCCGCGGCGGTCCGTTGCCGGGAGGGCGGTCTCGACGGCATCGAACTGGAGGCGTACGGCCACCTGTTGGACAGCTTCCTCTCTCCCGCGACCAACCACCGCGAGGACGAGTGGGGCGGTGGCCCGGAGAACCGCATGGCGTTTCCGCGCCGGGTGATCCGGGCAGTGCGCGAAGCCGTCGGCCCGGATTTCATCGTAGGGATCCGGATGTCGCTGGACGAGGCGCAACCGGGCGGCCTCACTTTCGACGAGGCGATCACGGCCGCCCGCCAATACGCCGCCGACGGCATCGACTTCCTCAGCACCATCCACGGCTCCATCGAGCGGGACGCGTCCCTGGCGAAGGCCATCCCGTCCATCGGCACCCCGCTCGGCCCGTACCTGGACTTCACCGGAGAGATCAAACGACACCTTTCCGTCCCCGTGATGCACGCGGCCCGCATCGCCGACGTCGCCACCGCGCGGCACGCCCTGCGCGAGGGACTGCTCGACCTGGTCGGCATGACCCGTGCGCAGATCGCCGATCCGCACCTGGTCGCCAAGGTGAGGGCAGGCCAGGAGGACCGCATCCGGCCCTGCGTCGGGGCGAGTTACTGTCTCGACGCGATCTACGACTCGGGCGACACCAAGTGCGTCCACAACCCGTCCACCGGCCGCGAACTCCACCTGCCCCACCTCGTCTCCCGCACAACCGGCGGCCGCAGGAAGGCAGTTGTCGTCGGAGCGGGACCGGCCGGGCTGGAGGCGGCGCGGGTGCTGGGCGAACGCGGGCACGACGTCGTCCTGTTCGAGGCGAGCGACCAGCCCGGCGGACAGATCAGGCTCGCCGCGTCGAACCCGCGCCGGGCCGACCTGATCCAGATCGTCGACTGGCGCCTCGCCGAGTGCAAGATCCTCGGCGTCGACCTGCGCCTGGGCGTGTACGCCGAGCCCGACGACGTCCTCGCCGAACACCCCGACCTCGTGATCGTCGCCACCGGAGGCATGCCCAACCGCAGCTTCCTCACCGCCGGCGAGGGCCTGGTGTCCGACACCTGGGACGTGATGACGGGCTCGCTGCGGCGCCCGCGCGGCGAGATCCTGGTCTACGACGACCACGGCGGCTACCCCGCCATGGACGCCGTGGAGGTCCTCGCCGCGTCGCCCGGCCTCCACATCGAGTACGTCACCCCGGAGCGCGCCCTCGCCCCCGACGTCGGCAGCATGAACTCCCCTGCCTATCTACGGGCGTTCACCGCGCACGACGTCACCATCACACTCGCCCGAAGGCTGCGCTCCGTGCGCCGTACCGCGGACGGACGGCTGGCCGCGACCCTCTACAGCGAGTACACCGAGGCCGAGACCGAGCGGGTCGTGGATCACGTGGTCGTGGAGCACGGCACCCTGCCGGCGGACGAGCTGTACGTCGAACTCCTCCCCGGCTCAAGCAACTTCGGCGAGGTCGACCACCGCGCCCTGCTGGCCGGCGAGCCGCAGTCCGTGGTCCGCAACGAGGCGGGCCGCTACCAGCTCTTCCGCGTCGGTGACGCCGTGGCCTCCCGCAACATCCACGCCGCGATCCACGACGCGCTGCGGCTGTGCCTGCCGGTCTGAGCGCCACCCCCGTCCTCACGTCAACTCCCCAGTCGTACCGGAGAGATGAGATGAAGCAAGCGACCCCCGACGTCGGCGACCTCGTCGCCCGCCGTCCCGCAGGCCAGAGCCTCGAAGCCCCGTTCTACGTCGGCGAGGAGTTCTTCGACCTCGACATCGAGGCCGTCTTCGCCCGGAGTTGGCTGTTCGTGGCCGCCGAGGCGGAGCTTCCCGAGCCCGGCGACTACGTGACGGTCGACCTCGGGTCATACTCGGTCATCGTCGTGCGCGACGACGACGAGGACGTCCGGGCCTTCCACAACGTCTGCCGCCACCGCGGGGCGCGCATCCTCAACGAGGAGCGCGGCTCGGTGGGCAACATCGTCTGCGGATACCACCGTTGGACGTACGGCGTGGACGGCAAGCTGCTGTACGCCGAATCCCAGGCGCCCGGCTTCGACCCGTCCTGCTTCGGGCTGCGGTCGGTCCACGCCCGCACGGTGGCCGGGCTGGTCTTCATCTGCCTCGCCCAGAAACCGCCGGAGGACTTCGACGAGGTCGCCGCCCGCATCGAACCGTACCTCGCACCGCACCGCCTGGCCGAGGCGAAGGTCGCCACGCAGATCGACCTGGTCGAGAACGGCAACTGGAAACTGACCATGGAGAACAACCGGGAGTGCTACCACTGCGTGGGCCATCCCGAGCTCCAGGCCTGCTACTTCCCCATCTACGGCTACCAGGAGAAAGACATCCCGCCCGCGCTGCGCCCCGCCTACGAGCGCTTCCTCGTGGCCGACGCCGAGGCCCGTGAGACCTACGACTCCCTGGGCCTGCCCTACGCCGAGATCGAGGAGTTGGACACCCGCCCCACCGGTTTCCGCATCCAGCGCGAACCCCTCGACCTCGCCGGGGAGTCGTACACCCCCGACGGCACGGCCGCGTGCAAACGCCTCCTGGCGGACTTCCCCACCGCACGTCTGGGCCGGCTGTCCATGCACATCCAGCCCAACTCCTGGTTCCACTTCATGGCCGACCACGCGATCACGTTCTCCGTGATCCCGCTCGGCCCGGACCGCACCCTCGTCCGCACCACCTGGCTCGTGCACGCCGACGCCGTCGAGGGGATCGACTACGACCTCGACACCCTCACCAAGGTGTGGCAGGCCACGAACGACCAGGACGCGGTACTGGTCGCCCGCGCCCACCGGGGCATCAGCAGTCCGGCCTATCTGCCGGGCCCGTACGGCCCGACGGAGGAACAGGTCGAGGCGTTCGTCAATTGGTACGTGAACCGGCTCACGGCACACCTGGAGCTCCTGCCATGAGCGAGACCGAGGAGCTACTGGTCTGCCGTCAGGTGCACCCGCTCACGCACGACGTCTCCACGTTCGTGTTCGAGTACGCCGAGCCCCGGCTGTTCCGGCACGACCCGGGCCAGTTCCTGACCCTGACCCTCGACATCGACGGCCGGCCGGTGCAGCGCTGCTACACCATCTCCTCACCGCCCACCCGCCCCTTCCTGCTCTCGATCACGGTGAAGCGCGTACCGGGCGGGCTCGCGTCGAACTGGCTGCACGACCACCTCGGGCCGGGCGACACCGTGCGCGCGCACGGACCGCTCGGCGACTTCTCCACGGCCCGGTATCCGGCGCCCAAGTATCTCTTCCTGTCCGGGGGCGTCGGAGTGACGCCGTCGATGTCGATGACCAGGACGCTGTACGACCTCGCGGACCCCGCCGACGTGGTCTTCGTGCACAGCGCGCGCACCCCGGCGGACATCGTCTTCCGGCACGAACTCGACCTCATCGCCGCGACCGCGCCCAACATCCGGATCGTCCACATCTGCGAGGAGGACCGCCCGTACGCACCCTGGGGCGGACATCGCGGCCGGCTCACGATCGAGACGCTCCGGCAGATCGCGCCGGACCTCCTCGAACGGGAGGTCTTTACTTGCGGCCCCGCCCCCTACATGGCCGCCGTACGGCGGATGCTGTCGGAGGCGGGCCTCGACATGGACCACTACCACGAGGAGAGCTTCACCTTCGAGGCACTGGCCCCGCAGGCCGACGCCTCCCCCGCCGGCTCCGCGGACACCGGCTTCAAGGTCGAGTTCACCCGCAGCGGGCGCACCGTCGAGTGCGACGCCGACACCTCGCTCCTCGCCGCCGCGTCCCGAGCCGGCCTCAGCCTGCCGGCCTCGTGCGCGCAGGGCATGTGCGGCACCTGCAAGACGACCCTGCTCTCGGGCTCCGTCGACATGCGGCACAACGGGGGCATCCGGCCACGTGAGATCACCCAGAACAAGATCCTGCTCTGCTGCTCGAAGCCGCTGGAGGACGTGGTGATCGACGCCTGAGGACCGTCCTCCAACAGCAGACGGGCCACGACCGTCGGTCAGCCGACCTGCCGGCCGAACGCCTCGTACGCCGTCGCGTCGAACAGCACGAACGTGACCTCCTCGACCGACGTTTCCGCGGCCCGCACGGTCTCTACGGCGATCCGCGCCGCGTCGTCCGTCGGCCAGCCGTAGATCCCGGCGGAGACGGCGGGGAACGCGACCGTGCGGGCGCCGAGTTCGTCGGCGACGCGCAGGGACTCGCGGTAGCAGGAGGCGAGTTGGGCCGAGCGGTCCTCCTCGCGGGAGTAGACGGGTCCCACGGTGTGGATCACCCACTGGGCGTCGAGGTCGCCGGCCGTTGTCGCGACCGCCTGGCCGGTGCGCAGGCCCTTGCCGTAGTGCGAGGCGCGGAGCTTTCGGCAGGCCTCCAGGATCGCGGGGCCGCCCCGGCGGTGGATCGCGCCGTCCACGCCTCCGCCGCCCAGGAGTGAGGAGTTGGCCGCGTTGACGATCGCGTCGGCGGTCTGGCGGGTGATGTCGCCCTGGACGAGCCTGATGGTGGTGATGGTGGTCATGACTGCCTCAGTCTGCGCCAGACGGCCTTCGCCGCGTTGTGTCCCGACATGCCGTGCACTCCGGGTCCGGGCGGGGTCGCCGAGGAGCAGATGAAGACGGCCGGGTGCGGGGTGCCGTAGGGAGAGAGGGAGAGTTTGGGACGCAGCAGGATCTGGAGTCCGGAGACCGCGCCGGTGCCGATGTCGCCGCCCACGTAGTTGGCGTTGCGGGCGGCGAGTTCGGGTGGGCCCGCGGTCGCGCGGGCGAGGACGCGGTCGCGGAAACCCGGGGCGAAGCGCTCCAGTTGGCGTTCCAGGGCGTCCGTGAGGTCGCCGGTCCAGCCGCTGGGGACGTGGCCGTAGGCCCAGAAGACGTGTTTGCCGGCGGGCGCCCGGGTGGGGTCGACGATGCTGGGCTGCACGGTGATCATGAAGGGTCGGTCGGGGGCGCGGTTCTCGCGGGAAGCGGCGCGCAGGGCGTTGCCGATCTCCGTGCTGTCGGCGCCGATCTGTACGGTGCCGGCGGTGCGCGCCTCCTCGGCGGTCCAGGGCACCGGGCCGTCGAGGGCGTAGTCGATCTTGAAGACACCCGCGCCGTAGCGGAAGTTCTCGTAGTAGTTGCCCAAGTCCGCGATCTTCGCCAGGGCCGTGGGCGAGGTGTCGAAGACGTAGGCGCGGGCCGGGGGGAGGTCGTCGAGGCGCTTGACCTCGTAGTCGGTGTGGATCTCGCCGCCGAGGTCCTTCAGGTAGGCGGCCAGGGCGTCCGAGATGGACTGGGAGCCGCCGCGCGCCACCGGCCAGCCGCGCGCGTGTGCCGCGAGGGCGAAGACCAGGCCGATGGCACCGGTGGCGAAGCCGTTGAGCGGGGCCATGACGTGGCCGACCAGTCCGGCGAACAGGGTCTTGGCGCGCTCGTCCCGGAAGCGGCCGGTCAGCCAGGTCGACGGGGGCAGTCCGGCCAGACCGAAGCGGGCGAGGGTGACCGGGTCGCGGGGCAGCGAGGTGGACGGCAGGGACATGAAGTCGCGGACCAGGCTGTCCCACTTGGGAAGGAAGGGCTCGACCAGCCTGCGGTACGTCCCCGCGTCGCGCGGCCCGAAGGAGGCGGCCGTCTCCGCGACGGACCGGGAGAGCACGGCCGCGCTGCCGTCGGTGAACGGGTGCGCCATGGGCAGCTCGGCGTGCAGCCACTCCAGGCCGTAGCGCTCCAGCGGCAGGGCGCGGAACGCGGGCGAGTTGATGCCCAGCGGGTGCGCCGCCGCGCAGGGGTCGTGCCGGAAGCCGGGGAGGGTGAGCTCCTCGGTGCGGGCGCCGCCGCCGACGGTGTCCCGTGCCTCGAACACGGCCACGGAGAAGCCGCGCCGGGCCAGCTCCACGGCAGCCGTCAGTCCGTTCGGCCCCGCACCCACCACGACCGCATCGAGCATCGACGGCACCTTCGGACCCCTTCTTCGTCAGCCCATGGCCACTCGGGGTCAGGATATGCCGCGGGACCGACAACCCCGGGGCCGGTCCGTCCAGTGTGCGGAACCCGTGACCCTAGGACGCCCGCAGCAGCTCCATGACGCGCCGGGCGGTCGCCGCGTCGCGGGCCGCCGTGAACGGCAGCGCGTTGCCGCCCGTGATGCGGAACGGCTCTCCGGTGAGCGTGAGGTGGGCGCCGCCCGCCTCCTCGACGAGGAGCAGACCCGCCGCGTGGTCCCAGGCGGCCTCCCAGGAGAAGGCCGTGGCGTCCAACTCGCCCCGGGCGATGGCGAGATACTCCAGTCCGGCCGAGCCGCACGGGCGCGTGCGCACCCCGTCCGCCCACAGACCGAGCAGGGCACGCTTCTGGGCGTCCGTCGTGTAGTCGGGGTGGGAGGTGGCCACGTCCAGGTCCCGGGCGGGGTCCGGGGCTCCGGGGTGCAGCCGGACGCCGTCGAGGAAGGCACCGCCGCCCTTCACCGCCGTGGCCAGTTGATCGCGGGCGGGGGCGTAGGTCCAGGACGCGAGCAGTTCGCCCTGCCGGGCGAGCGCGACCAGCGTGCAGAAGCCGGTCTCGCCGCGCACGAACTGGCGGGTCCCGTCGACCGGGTCGACGATCCAGACCGGGGCGTCGCCCTGGAGCACCTCGTAGGTCTCCGGGTCGGCGTGCACCGCTTCCTCGCCGACCACGACGGAGCCGGGCAGGAGGGAGCCGAGCACCTTCGTCAGATACCGCTCGGCGTTGCGGTCGGCGTCCGTGACCAGGTCGTGCGGGCCGCTCTTCTGGTCTATCTCGTGCGCGGCGAGCTGCCGGAAGCGGGGCATGATCTCGGCCGCCGCCGCCCTGCGGATCGCGTCCTCGACGTCGGCCGTGTGCTGAACGAGAAACTCGTCGATGGTTTCAGTGTCTTCGATCATGCCTCCATGAGAGCACGGGCCACTGACAATCCCCACCCGCCCGGTGCACTCCGGGTGGAATCATCATGAACACCCGGATTCGCGATCACCGTCCGAATCACCCGGCACATCAGGGTCCGCGTCAGCGTCCGACGGCATACCCCTGCATGCCCCGCGGATTCGCGGCCGCCGAGAGGATCCCGGTCGCCGGGTCCCGGGCGACCGCGCACAGCCGTCCCTCCGACCAGGCGTCCCCCACGGTCACGTCGTGGCCGCGCCGCCGCAGCTCCTCCACCACCACCTCGTCCATGCGGGACTCGACGGTCACACTGCCCGGTCGCATGCCGCGCGGGTAGAAGGAGCCGGGGAAGCTGTCGTTGTGCCAGTTCGGGGCGTCGATCGCGCCCTGGAGGTCGAGCCCGCCGCGGGCCTTCGCGCGCGTGGCGACCGCCAGGAAGAAGTGCAGCTGCCACTGGTCCTGCTGGTCCCCGCCGGGTGTGCCGAACGCCATGACCGGCACTCCGTCGCTCAGGGCGATGGACGGGGTGAGCGTGGTGCGCGGACGGCGGCCCGGCGCAAGGGAGTTGGGCAGTCCCGGCTCCAGCCAGGCCATCTGCAGCCGGGTGCCCAGGGGGAAGCCCAGCTCGGGCACCACCGGGTTGGACTGGAGCCAGCCGCCGCTGGGTGTGGCCGCGATCATGTTGCCCCAGCGGTCGACGACATCGAGGTGGCAGGTGTCGCCCCGGGTGCCGCCGTCGGCCGTGACCCGCGCGACGGTCGGCTCCCCCGCCCCCATCGGGTCGAAGCCGGACTCGACGGGCGCCACCACGCGCGCGTGCCCGCTCAGCCGGGGAACACGCCCTCCGGGACTACCGGGCTTCAGCTCGTGCGAGGCCTTCTCCCCGATCAGCTCGCGCCGCGCCGCGTTGTAGTCCGCCGACAGCAACTCCCCCAGCGGTACGGCCTCTTCGCCCGCGTCCCCGTACCAGGCCTCCCGGTCGGCCATCGCGAGCTTGCAGCCCTCGATCAGGAGGTGGACGTAGTCGGCGGACCCGTAGGCGGGCAACTCGGGCGGAAGGAGGGCGAGTTGCTGGAGGAAGGCCGGGCCCTGGCTCCAGGGGCCGGCCTTGCAGAGTGTCCAGCCGTTCCAGTCGTATGTCGCGGGGGCCTCGTAGGACGCGGACCAGGAGGCCAGGTCGGCGGCCGTGAGGGTGCCGGTGTGGCGCTCGCCGCTGGTGTCCATGGTGGGCCGGCCGGACTGCCGTACGAGCGCCTCGGCGACGAAGCCGGACCGCCACACCTCCCGTGCCGCCTCGATCTGGGCCTCGCGGTCCCCTGCCCCGGAGACCTCGGCGAGCAGCCGCTTCCAGGTGGCGGCGAGGACGGGGTTGCGGAACAGCTCGCCGGGGCGGGGCGGCTTCCCGTCGGGCAGGTACACGTCCGCCGACGAGGTCCACTCCGTCTCGAAGAGCTGCCGTACGGTCTCGACGGTCGCGCCGACGTTCTCCACGCACGCGTGCCCGTCCTCGGCGTACCCGATGGCGTACTTCAGGATGTCGGCGAGGGACTTGGTGCCGTGGTCGCGGAGCAGCAGCATCCAGGCGTCGAAGGCGCCGGGGACGGCCGCGGCGAGGGGGCCCGTGCCGGGTACGAGATCCAGACCGAGTCCCCTGTAGTGGTCGATCGTGGCCCCGGCGGGGGCGACGCCCTGTCCGCACAACACCCGGACCTCGCCGCCCGCCGGGGCGAGGAGCATGGGCACCTCGCCCGCCGGGCCGTTGAGGTGCGGCTCGACGACGTGCAGGACGAAGGCCCCGGCGACGGCGGCGTCGTAGGCGTTGCCGCCGTCCTCCAGGACGGCCATCGCGGACTGCGAGGCCAGCCAGTGGGTGGAGGACACCATGCCGAACGTGCCCTGGAGGGTGGGGCGGGTAGTGAACATATGGCCTCTCACCTTGCTGTTTCCGCGTATCGGCCAAACCGATGGGCGCTCAGGATCAGTCCTGGGGAGAATCTGGGGAGTTCGGACCAGAGCTCTCCTCGGTCCGCTCCCCGAGCAGGCTATCGATCGCCCTGCGCCCCTTTTTCCCCGCCTCCGGCATGAAGTGGGCGTAGTGGTCGAGGGTGGTGGTCGGGGACGAATGCTCCAGCCATTTGGCGAGGGTTACGACCGACTCTCCTGCCTCCAGCACGAGGGACGCGTACGTGTGCCTCAGCACATGGAACTCGTCCTTCTGGGCCGCTTGCCATTGCCACGCTTCTGCATGGGTTCAAGTCTCCGTAGATCTGGTCGACGACCGCCGGTTCGCCATGCGGGTGGTGGGAAGAGGACGCTGCCGCGGCGCCGACGGCGGGAGCCGGCGCCCGGTTTCGCTACGCGGACCACTCACCGCTGCGGCCGAGGTGGACGGGTCGGGGCCGGCTGAGACGCCCGGCGGGATCGGAGCCGGCTGAGATGCCCGACGGGACAGAGGTGCCCGAGTCCGGCGAAGAGCCGGCAGGGAGGCCGCGGGCGGCGCATGCCGGGTGTTCACCGCACGGCCGACCGGCACGTTGGCCGGCGGTGCGGTACTCCGGCCGGTCGACGAGTGCGTGAAGGCGCCGTTCGAGGCCATCGGGTCATCGTCCCCGAAGGCGATGGCAGGGGGTAGTGCTGGTAGGCCCTCATCTGCCGTGTCCCGGTAGGAGCCCGATGCGACCGCACCGTCCGGGGAGCGGCGCGGGCGGTGAGGGGCCCGCGCGGGCCGACGGAGAGCGGGTGGGCCGGAGCCGCTCCCGGAACCGAGTGCCTGGAACTAGGGCCCCATGGCCCATGTCGCCAAGGTGCTCGGGTGCGGACAGTGGCTGGGTGGGTGCGGCGCGGAGCCCGTGGTTCCGAGGCGACCTCCGTGTCACCGGGGACTTGGAGTGAGTGAGGGAAAGGACGGACACCATGGTCCAGTCGTCGACGAAGCAGGGTGACGGGTCGGCTTCAGGGGTGCCCGTGTCCGGCCGGGCATGGCTGATGCTGGCCCTGGCCACGGTCGGTTTCGCCGTCAACTTCTGGGCGTGGGCCTTGCTGAGCCCGCTCGGGCCGCGGTTCAAGGACGTCCTGGAGCTGAGCTCCTTCCAGCAGTCGCTGCTGGTGGCGGTGCCGGTCGTGGTCGGCTCTCTGGGCCGGATTCCGGTCGGCGCGCTGACCGACCGGTTCGGCGGGCGGGTCATGTTCCCGATCGTGTCCGCGGCCACCATCGTGCCGGTGCTCTACCTCGGCCTGGCCGGTCACTCCTCCTTCGCCGCGCTGCTGGCCGGCGGATTCTTCCTCGGTATCGGCGGCACCGCCTTCGCCGTCGGTGTGCCCTTCGTCAACGCCTGGTTCCCGCCCGAGCGGCGGGGGCTGGCCATCGGGGTGTTCGGCACCGGCATGGGCGGCACCGCCATCAGTGCCCTGACGACCGTGAAGCTGGTCGATGCGCACAGCATGTCGACACCGTTCCTGATCACGGCCGCGGTCCTGGCCGGGTACGCGGCGACCGCCGGGCTGCTGTTGCGGGACGCGCCCGGCCGGATCGTGCCGACGGAGCCGCTGACGCATCGCCTGGCAGCGACAGCCCGGCTGGGCATCACCTGGCAGGCGTCCGCCCTGTACGCGGTCGCGTTCGGTGGCTATGTCGCCTTCTCCGTCTACCTGCCCACCTATCTCAAGACCGGCTACGGGCTCACACAGGGGGACGCCGCGAACCGCATGGCGGGGTTCGTGCTGCTGGCCGTGGCGATGCGTCCGATCGGCGGCTGGCTGTCCGACCGACTGGGCCCGGTCCGGGTGCTGGCCGCGTCGCTGGCCGCCGTCGCGGCCGGGGCGGTGGTGCAGTCGTTCACTCCGGCGCTGGCACCGGTGGGCACCGTCGCCTTCCTGGCCATGGCCGCCGCGTTGGGCGCGGGCAGCGGGGCGACGTTCGCCCTGGTCGCCCTGCTGACCCCGGCGAACCGGGTCGGCTCGGTCACCGGCGTCGTCGGTGCCGCGGGCGGCCTGGGCGGCTTCCTCCCGCCGCTGGTGATGGGCTCGCTGTACGGGAAGTACGGCTCCTACGCGGCCGGTCTCGCCCTGCTCGCGCTGGTGGCCGCGGCAGCACTCGGCTTCACCCTCACCGGTGTCCGCTCCGCCGTCGCCCGGGGCGGCGTCCCGGCTCCGCGTCGTACCGGACATGGACGTCGGCCCGGCCCGGCGCCCACCACGGTGTGAGGACCGGCCGCCGGGAACCACGGACGGATCTCGAACAGGTAAGGAGCAGCACCGTGTGTGAGTACTGCGGCTGCCAGTCGCTGGCGTCGATCGACGAACTGACCCGCGAGCACGACGAGGTCGTCCGGCTGATCAGCCATCTCCGTCCCGCCCGCGAGGACGGTGACCTGGAAGGGCTGGCGCGGGTCGCCCGCCGGATCGCCATCGTGCTCGGCCCTCACACGCAGGTCGAGGAGCAGGGCCTGTTCCCCGCGTTGGCCGGGGACTTCCCCGAGCAGATCTCCGCTCTGGAAGCCGAGCACCGCCGCGTCGAAGCGGTGCTGGCCGAGGCAGCCGACGGTGTCACGCCCTCGGACCCGGCCTGGCCGGACCGGCTGATCGAGACGATGGCGATGCTGCGTGACCACATTCTCAAGGAGCAGGACGGCGTCTTCCCGGCCGCGCTCGCGAACCTCGCCACCGCGGAGTGGGAAGCGGTGGAGGCCGTGCGCGCGGAGGCAGGCAGCACCCTGTCCCGGCCGGCTGTCTGATGGGCCGTCCAAGGCCCACCACCGGGCAGGCCGGGCCGCTTCCCCCCTCTCATCGGCCGGACCGTCCCGCCCCTGGGCGCCTTCCGGCTCGACCGCGCGGAACCCGGGTGGCCGATTCGGCGCGGAGACGATCCCCGCCGGCCGGGCTCCGCACGATCCTCGCGTCGTTGTCGACCTTTCGCCGGACAGCGCCCGTACAGTCGGGTGCGCCAGTCTGGAACACGTCTCGAACGGGCCTGAACGCCCGGAGCGGAGTGGCACGTTGGGCACGAGAGACAGTCGGGCACGAGCGCGCATGGACGGTGAACTGGCAGAGGCGCTGGTGCGCAGCCGCCGCTTCTTCAGCCGGGCGGAGGTCTCCGAGGATCTGCGCACCCTGCACCGCGAGGGCGGCCGGCAGGCGGACGACTTCTACCGGGACCGCTGGTCGCACGACAAGGTGGTGCGCTCCACCCACGGGGTGAACTGCACCGGCTCCTGTTCGTGGAAGGTGTACGTCAAGGACGGCATCATCACCTGGGAGGCCCAGCAGACGGACTATCCCTCGGTGGGACCGGACCGCCCCGAGTACGAGCCGCGCGGCTGCCCGCGCGGGGCCGCGTTCTCCTGGTACACCTACTCGCCCACACGGGTGCGCTACCCGTACGTGCGCGGCGTGTTGCTGGAGATGTACCGGGAGGCCAGGGCCCGCCTCGGCGATCCGGTGGCGGCCTGGGCGGACATCGTCTCCGACCCCGTACGCGCCCGCCGTTACAAGGCGGCGCGCGGCAAGGGCGGTCTGGTACGGGCGAGTTGGGACGAGGCGGTGGAGATGGTGGCCGCCGCGCACGTGCACACGATCAAGGAGTACGGGCCGGACCGGCTGGCCGGGTTCTCGCCCATCCCGGCGATGTCGATGGCGTCGCATGCGGCGGGAGCACGTTTCTACTCGCTGCTCGGCGGCGTCATGCTCTCTTTCTACGACTGGTACGCCGACCTGCCGGTGGCCTCGCCGCAGGTGTTCGGGGACCAGACCGACGTGCCCGAGTCGGGGGACTGGTGGGACGCCGGCTATCTGATCATGTGGGGCTCGAACCTGCCGGTCACCCGTACGCCCGACGCGCACTGGATGGCCGAGGCCCGCTACCGGGGACAGAAGGTCGTCGCGGTGTCGCCGGACTACGCGGACAACGTGAAGTTCGCCGACGAGTGGCTGGCGGCCCAGCCGGGCACCGACGGGGCCCTGGCGATGGCCATGGGGCACGTGATCCTCAAGGAGTTCTTCGTCGACCGGCAGACGGAGCACTTCGCCTCCTATGTGAAGCGGTACACCGACCTGCCCTTCCTGGTCGTCCTAGACGAGGCCGAGGACGAGCCGGGCACCTGCACGCCGGGCAAGTTCCTGACCGCCGCCGACCTCGGTGGCGAGGCCGCCGAAGCCGAGCACGCGGAGTTCCGTACCGTGCTGCTGGACGCGGCCACCGGGGAGCCGGTGGTGCCGAACGGCACGCTCGGCGACCGCTACGGCGAGGCCGGGGCCGGGAAATGGAACCTCGACCTGGGCGACACCGATCCCTTGCTGTCGGCCGAGGGTGGCGGCGAGGTGCCGGTCACGGTCGGACTGCCGCGCTTCGACGCTCCGGACGGCAGTGCGGACCGGCTGCGGCGCGGAGTGCCGGTACGGCGGGTCGCCGGACGTCTGGTGACCACGGTGTACGACCTGCTGCTGGCCCAGTACGGGGTGGCCCGCGACGGCCTGCCCGGCCGCTGGCCGTCCTCGTACGAGGACGCGACGGAGCCGTACACCCCGGCCTGGCAGGCGGCGATCACCGGCGTGGACGCCGAGCGGGCGGCCCGTGTCGCCCGGGAGTTCGCTGCCAACGCCGAGGAGTCCGGCGGCCGTTCGATGATCATCATGGGGGCGGGCACCAACCACTGGTTCCACTCCGACACCATCTACCGCGCCTTCCTGACCCTCACCACCCTCACCGGCTGCCAAGGGGTGAACGGCGGCGGCTGGGCCCACTACGTCGGGCAGGAGAAGGTCCGTCCGATCACCGGTTACTCGGCGATCGCGACCGCCGCCGACTGGAACCGGCCGGCCCGGCAGATGATCCAGACCGCCTACTGGTACCTGCACGCCGACCAGTTCCGCTACGACCCGTTCTCCGCCGACACCCTCGCGGCGGCCGGTCCCGGCCGGGACGGCCCGTTCGCCGGGAAGACCACGGCGGACGTCATCGCGCAGTCGGCCCGGATGGGCTGGATGCCGTCGTACCCGACCTTCGACCGCAACCCGCTGGACCTGGCCGACGAGGCCGCCGCCGCGGGCCGCCCGGCCGCCGAGCACGTGGTGGACGAACTGAAGGCCGGGCGGCTGCGGTTCGCGGGCGAGGATCCGGACGCACCCGAGAACTTCCCCCGGGTGCTGACCATCTGGCGGGCCAACCTGCTGGGTTCCTCGGCCAAGGGCAACGAGTACTTCCTGAAACACCTGCTCGGCACCGACCACGCGGTCCGGGCGACCGAGGCGCCGCCGGACGCCCGCCCGCGGGACGTGGTCTGGCGGGAGGAGGCCCCCGAGGGCAAGCTCGACCTCCTGCTCACACTGGACTTCCGCATGACCAGCACCACGGTCTTCTCCGACGTGGTGCTGCCGGCCGCCACCTGGTACGAGAAGCACGACCTGTCCAGCACCGACATGCACCCCTTCGTGCACGCCTTCAACCCGGCGATCTCCCCGCCCTGGCAGACCCGTACCGACTGGGACGCCTTCCACACCCTCGCCAAGGAGTTCAGCCGACAGGCCGCCGGTCATCTCGGCGTACGGAGGGACGTCGTCACCGCGCCGCTGCTGCACGACACCCCCGACGAACTGGCCAACCCGCACGGGACGGTGCGTGACTGGAAGGCGGGCGAGTGCGAACCGGTGCCCGGCCGCACCATGCCGAAACTCGTCACCGTCGAACGCGACTACGGGGCGGTGGCGCAGAAGATGGCCGCGCTCGGCCCGCTGCTGGACTCCCTGGGCGCCACCACCAAGGGTGTCACCTTCGAGGTCGGCCGCGAACTGGAGTACCTGCGGCACAAGAACGGCACCGTGCGGGGCGGAGTGGCCGACGGGAGGCCCTCGATCGCCCGCGACACCGATGCCTGTGAGGCGATCCTCGCCCTGTCCGGCACCACCAACGGACACCTCGCCACCCAGGGCTTCCATACCCTCGAAGCGCGTACGGGCAGGCAGTTGGCGGATCTCGCGGCCGAGCACGAGGGGAAACGGATCACCTTCGCCGACACTCAGGCCGCTCCCGTCCCGGTCATCACCTCACCCGAGTGGTCGGGCTCGGAGACCGGCGGGCGCCGATACTCCCCCTTCACCATCAACGTCGAGCGCCTCAAGCCCTGGCACACCCTCACCGGCCGCCAGCACTTCTACCTCGACCACGACTGGATGACCGCCCTCGGAGAGCAACTGCCGGTATACCGGCCCCCGTTGAACATGAACGCCCTGTTCGGCGAGCCACGCGTCGGCGACACCGGCGAACTCGGCGTGACCGTGCGCTACCTGACCCCGCACAACAAGTGGTCGATCCACTCCGAGTACCAGGACAACCTGTTCATGCTGTCGCTGTCCCGGGGCGGTCCGACGATCTGGATGAGCAAGGAGGACGCGGCGAAGATCGGCGTCCACGACAACGACTGGGTCGAGGCGGTCAACCGCAACGGCGTCGTCGCCGCCCGCGCGGTGGTCTCGCACCGCATGCCCGAGGGCACCGTCTACATGCACCACGCCCAGGACCGCCTGATCGACGTGCCCCGCACCGAGACCAACGGCCGGCGCGGCGGCATCCACAACAGCCTGACCCGGCTGCTGATCAAGCCGAGCCATCTGATCGGCGGCTACGCCCAGTTGACGTACGCCTTCAACTACCTCGGCCCGACCGGCAACCAGCGCGACGAGGTCACCGTCGTCCGCCGTCGCACCAACCAGGAGGTGACGTACTGATGCCCCGTGGCGAAGCCACCATCGGACGTGTCATGGCCCAGATGGCGATGGTGATGAACCTCGACAAGTGCATCGGCTGCCACACCTGCTCGGTCACCTGCAAGCAGGCGTGGACCAACCGCACCGGCGTCGAGTACGTGTGGTTCAACAACGTCGAGACCCGTCCCGGCCAGGGCTACCCCCGCCGCTACGAGGACCAGGAGAAGTGGCGCGGCGGCTGGGAACTCAACAAACGCGGCAACCTCACGCTGAAGGCGGGCGGCCGTTTCAAGAAGCTGATCACGATCTTCTCCAACCCGGTGCTGCCGTCCCTCGACGACTACTACGAGCCCTGGACGTACGACTACGAGACCCTGACGAACGCGCCGCTGCAGGAGCACACCCCCGTCGCCCGCCCCAAGTCCCTGATCACCGGCAAGGACATGAAGATCGCCTGGTCGGCGAACTGGGACGACGACCTCGGCGGCTCCGTGGACCACGGCGACAAGGACGTGCTGCTGAACCAGGTCTCGGAAAAGGTCAAGTTCGAGTTCGAGCAGACCTTCATGTTCTACCTGCCGCGCATCTGCGAACACTGCCTCAACCCGTCCTGCGCGGCCTCCTGCCCCTCCGGCGCGATCTACAAGCGCGAGGAGGACGGCATCGTCCTGGTCGACCAGGACCGCTGCCGGGGCTGGCGCATGTGCGTGACCGGATGCCCGTACAAGAAGGTGTACTTCAACCACCGCACCGGCAAGGCCGAGAAGTGCACCTTCTGCTTCCCGCGCGTCGAGGTCGGCCTGCCCACCGTCTGCTCCGAGACCTGCGTGGGCCGGCTGCGCTACCTCGGCCTCGTCCTCTACGACGCGGACAGGGTGCTGGAAGCCGCTTCCACCCCCGACGACACGGATCTGTACGAGGCCCAGCGGCAGGTCTTCCTGGACCCGCACGACCCCGCGGTCGTGCGGGCGGCGGAGAAAGCGGGCATTCCCCGGGACTGGATCGAGGCCGCCCAGCGATCCCCGGTCCACGCCCTGATCAACACCTACAAGGTGGCGCTTCCGCTGCACCCGGAATACCGCACCCTGCCCATGGTCTGGTACATCCCGCCCCTGTCCCCGGTGGTCGACGCCGTCCGCGACACCGGCGAGGACGCCGAGGACCACCGCAACCTGTTCGCCGCCGTCGAATCCCTGCGCATCCCCGTCGACTACCTCGCCCAGTTGTTCACCGCCGGCGACCCGGTACCGGTCGACGCGGTGCTCCGCCGCCTGGCCGCCATGCGCGCGTACATGCGGGACATCAACCTCGGCCGCGAGCCGGACACGTCCATCCCGGCGGCGGTCGGGATGGGCGAGGAGCAGATGTACGACATGTACCGGCTGCTGGCCCTGGCGAAGTACGACGAGCGGTACGTCATTCCGCCCGCGCACGCCGAACAGGCCCACAAACTGGAGGAGATCGCCACCGAGTGCAGCCTGGACTACGAGGGCGGCCCCGGCATGGGAGGCTCCGGCCCCTTCGGCGAGTCTTCCGGCGGCGCCGTTCCGATCGCGGTGGAGAACTTCCATGTCCTGCGTGACCGGCAGACGGCCGACACTCCGGCCGCCCCCACCGACAAGGCCACCCGCGTCAACCTTCTCAGCTGGGACGGCAAGGGCTCCCCGTCCGGCCTGTTCCCGGACAGACCGTCCGACGGCAGCGAGGCCGACGGGAAAGCCGAGCCGAAGCCATGAAGAGGAAGCCCACGCGCACCGCCCGCACCCAGCCCTGGCACCCCCACGCCTGGCAGGCCCAGTCCCTGCTGCTCGACTACCCCGACGAACAGTTCGAGCAGCGCCTGGCCCTGGCCGACCGGGTCGCCGCCGCCCTGCCGGGACCGGTCGGCCGCCCCCTGCTCCGCTTCACCGCACACGCCGAGCAGACCACCCGCGCCGATCTGGCCGCCGCCTATGTCGCCACCTTCGACCACCGCAAACGCTGCTGCCCGTACCTGACGTACTACGCGTACGGCGACACCCGGAAGCGCGGCATCGGCCTGCTGCGGCTGAAGCAGACCTACGCCGCGGCCGGCTGGCGCCTGGGCGAGGACGAACTGCCCGACCACCTCGCCGTCGTCCTCGAATTCGCCGCCACCGACCCCGCGGCCGGACACGACCTGCTGATCGAACACCGTGCCGGCCTGGAGCTCCTGCGCCTGGCCCTGACCGACGACGGCTCGCCCTGGGCGCAGGTCCTGGACTCCGTCTCCGCCACCCTGCCCGCCCTGGCCGGCGACGATCGCGAAGCCGTCATGCGCCTGGCCGCGCAGGGCCCGCCCGAGGAGCAGGTCGGCCTCGACCCGTACGCGGCATCCCCCGTGTTCCTGCCCGACCCCGTCGTAGGAGGACCCCGATGACCGCGCCCGCGCAGCCCCTCACCCTGGCGGCCCAGGCAGGCACCGGCGGAACCCTGTTGTGGGCCGTCCTGCCCTACGTCTCGCTCGCCGTCTTCGTCCTGGGCCACATCTGGCGCTACCGCTACGACAAGTTCGGCTGGACCACGCGCTCCTCCCAGCTGTACGAGAGGCGGCTGCTCCGCATCGGCAGTCCGCTGTTCCACTTCGGCATCCTCGTGGTGCTCCTCGGCCACATCGGCGGCCTGGTCATCCCCAAGGGCTGGACCGAGGCGGTCGGCGTCAGCGAGCACACGTACCACATCGGCGCGGTCGTACTCGGCACGATGGCGGGCGTCGCCACGCTCGGCGGGCTGGCCATCCTGATCTACCGGCGCCGCACCGTCGGCCCGGTCTTCTCCGCCACCACCCGCAACGACAAGGCCATGTACGTCTCGCTGACCCTGACCATCGCGCTCGGTCTGTCCGCCACGGTGGCCGCCAACGTCGTCGGCGGGGGATACGACTACCGCGAGACCATCTCCCCCTGGTTTCGCTCCCTCTTCTACCTCCAGCCCGACCCGGACCTGATGACCGGTGTCCCCGTGCTGTTCCAACTGCACGCGCTCAGCGCCCTGTTGCTGTTCGCGGCCTGGCCGTTCACCCGGCTCGTCCACATGCTCACCGCGCCGCTGGGCTACCTGACCCGCCCCTACATCGTCTACCGCAGCCGCGACACCCGGCTCGGCGCCCGCCCGCCACGTCGCGGCTGGGAACGCGTGGGGTGATGAACGGCTGGTCGGCCACCGCGCGGTGATCCTGCCCGTGACGGCGGCACCGTGTCACGGCGGGTGCCGTGGCCGGCACGGTCACGGGGCGACATACGGCCCACGCCCGCCGATCCACGGTTCACCGGTCCGCGACCGGGGCCGGGCGAGCGGGCAAGGGACCGCCCGGTGGTCTCATCGCGGGCCGAGGGGCTCCGCAACGAGGGAAGTTCGGCCCTGTCGGCGCCGCCAGGGGCGCCGAGATCATCGACGGGACGGGCGGATCTGCTCCCCCACCGGCCCCTGTGGTGAAGGTGCGTCCCGTTCCCGGCGTTCCCGCACCCTGAAGGAGTCCCATGCTTTCGCCCGAGTCGGCCGCTGTCGTCCGTGCCACCCTGCCCGCAGTCGGTGGCGCCCTGGACGAGATCACCACCCGCTTCTACGCCACGATGTTCGGCGAACGGCCCGAGCTGCTGGACGGGCTGTTCAACCGCGGCAACCAGGCCAGCGGCGAGCAGCGCAGGGCGCTGGCCGGATCCATAGCCGCCTTCGCCCAGGCGCTGCTCGCCGACCCCGACGCCCGGCCGGACGCCCTGCTGGCCCGGATCGCCCACAAGCACGCCGCGCTCGGCGTCACCGAGGAGCAGTACACGATCGTCCACAAGTACCTGTTCCGTGCCATCGCCGACGTACTGGGCGAGGCGGTCACCCCGGAGGTGGCCGCCGCCTGGGACGAGGTGTACTGGCTGATGGCCGGCGCCCTCATCGCCCAGGAGGCCCGTCTCTACCAGCAGGCACAGGTCGATCCCCGCAAGCCGTGGCGGCAGTGGATCGTGGTGGAGCGCCGGGAGGAGACCGCGGACGTGACCTCCTTCCTGCTGCGCCCTGCCGACGACGGCCCCCTGCCACCGGCCCGCGCCGGCCAGTACGTCAGTGTCCGGGCGCTCATGCCCGACGGGGTCCACCAGACCCGCCAGTACAGCCTGTCCAACGCCCCCGGCGACCGGACACGCCGCATCACCGTCAAGCAGGTCGCGGGCGTGGCCGGGGCCCCCGAGGGCGAGGTCTCCAACCACCTGCACCGCACCGTGCGCGCCGGAGACGAGCTGACCCTGTCGGCACCCTTCGGCGACGTGGTCCTCGACGACGCCGACACTCCGCTGCTGCTCGTCTCCGCGGGCATCGGCTGCACCCCGATGGTCGCCATGCTCGAACACCTCGCGGCCACCGGAGCCACCCGGCCGGTATGGATGCTGCACGCCGACCGCTCCCCGGCCGAGCACGCCCTGCGCGCCGACACCGACCGCGCCCTGGGTGAACTCCCGGCCGCTCGGGCCCAGTTCTGGTACGAGCAGGACGCCACCAGCGAACCGGGCTCCCGCCCCGGCCTGATGGACCTCACCGGCCTGGACCTGCCCGCCGACGCCGACGTCTACCTGTGCGGCTCGCTGCCCTTCATGCGCGCGGTACGCACCCAGCTGCTGAAGGCGGGCATTCCCGCCCGCCACATCCGCTACGAGGTCTTCGGCCCCGACCTGTGGCTGGCCCACGTGGAGGACTGAAACCGCCCCGCATCATCGGTGACGTGACTGCTCCCAGGGGAGGACGGACCGAGCATGGCCTTGGCCTGGAGGAACTACGACGTCCATGCCGACTCCTCGGAATGGGGTGCCGCCCGCCCGCCGCCGCGTCCCGCGCCGTCCTCGGTCGTGACCCTGCCGGGTTGCAGGTGCGTCCGAGCGTGCGCTTTGCACACTCCGGGGCGCTGTTCCAGACCGTCGCGGCGGTCGGCATGATCACCACTGCCCGGGCCGCCGCTACCTGCCCGCACGCCGAAGGCCGCATCCCGCACCAGGCCACAACTTCACTCGACAGCCGTCTGCATTCACGGTCAGGTACGGCCGGGCCTTCCGGCGAACCCTTCGGGGCACCATCGACTCACCTGTAGTCCACCGCCCGGCTCTGGCAGTGATAGCCGCGGCGCGGGCATCACGGCGCAGGGTGGAACGGCGGGCCTCCCGTCCGGCTCGGCCATGAGCCTGGGACTCTGCACCGGCTCTCAGACACCGACCCCGGCTATCCAAGCGAGGCCGCTGAGGCATCTGCGGCGATGGCCGTGTCGGCACATCCTCCCTTGCTTTTTTACCGAGGAAGGATCCCCATCAGGAGCCTGCAGTCGCCGTGGAGCCCACCCTGAAACCGCCCCCGCGCAGCCCATAATCGCAGGCAGGCGGCACCGCGCCGGATCCTCCCCAGCCGCTCCCCTGGGGAGCGGCTGGGGAGTTTATCGCCGCTCGGGGAGGCTCTGGGGAGTTTGAGCGGCACAAACCGGCACCCCTGTAAAAGACGCCGAAAGACACGTTCCCACAGGTCAGAGGCTCAATAGGCTCTGAATCCACAGGTCGGCGCCCCACCCCCGGGGCCTCCATGCCGAAGGTGCCCTGGAGGGTGGGGCGGGTGGTGAAGGACATGTCTCACCTCTGCGGTCGCACACGTGGTCGTCCCGGTCGTCCTGATCGGGCAGCAGACTATCGACCGAAGGCGTGCACACGTCACCGCCTACTTCGCGGGAGCGAACACGCGCTGGGCCGCGACCACCGCCCCACCGCGCGCCCACTCCTCGAACGGCAGGGGACGGACCACGAGATCGCAGTCCACGGCGGCACCGAACGCGTGGTCCACGAAGGCCTGCCGGATGTGGTCGGCGAAGAGGTCGTAGGAGGCGACACCCTCGCCGGAGATGATGATCCGCTCCGGTCCGACGAGGTTGGCGACACAGGCGAGGGCGAGGCCCACGGCGTGACCGGCGCGGGCGAAGACGGCCCGGACGGCGGGGTCGCCGGTGTGCGCGAGGCGGATCGCGCCGTCCATGGTCAACTCCGCGTCGCCGGTGGCCTGTCGGGCCTGCTCGACGATCGCGTGGGTGGAGGCGACCGCCTCCACGCACCCTGTGTTGCCGCAGGTGCAGACCCGGTCGGTGCCGCTCACCGGCAGGTGTCCCACCTCGCCCGCCACGCCGTGCGCGCCGGAGACCACCCGGCCGGCGACACAGAGCCCGGCGCCGATGCCGGCGCCGACGGTGACCAGGGCGAAGATCGACAGTCCGACGCCGGCGCCGAACCACTGCTCGGCCACGGTCAGCGCCCGTACGTCGTTCTCGATGACCGTGGGTGTCCCGGTGGCCGTCTCGACGAGCTGGGCGAGCGGCACCCGGCGCCAGTTGAGGAAGGGCGAGTACTGGACCGTGCCCAACTGGCTGTCCACGTCACCGGAGATGGTGACCCCGACACCGTGGAGGTCGGCGGTGCCCTCCAGGTGCGCCGCCGCGCGCAGTTCGCCGACCAGGCGGGCGATGGCCAGCACCACGGTGCCCACGTCGCGTGAGTCGAGGCGGACGCGCCGGGAGGCGAGCGGACGGGCCGTCAGATCGGCCAGCACACCGATGAGTTCCTCGCCGGTGACCTTCACACCGGCGAACAGGGCGCGCTCTGGCCGTACTTCGACCGGGGTGGCCGGGCGGCCGTTCGTCCGCTCGGTGGCGGGCCGGCCGCCCTCGGCGATCCAGCCGTCGGCCATCAGCGAGCTGGCCACTTTGGTGACGGCTCCGGCAGTCAGCCCGGTCCGCCGGCCGATCTCGGCGCGACTCAGCGGACCGTGCTGGAGCAGGGTCTGCAGGACGAGTGCGGCCGCGGGCGGCTGGTCGGCGAGGGTCATGAGGCCACGTTACCTTTCCTTTGGAAAGTAAGACAAGGGATATTCATCGGCCCTATGGGCCTGAAACTGCAGGTCATTCGGCAGCAGGTGGCCCAAACCCCCCACCCGGCCACACAAAGGTCGGAGTTTTCTAGGCCCTAACTATGTTGACGCTGGAAGGAAACTAAGCCTAGATTCGCCGCACTCCTCGTCGGGGCGGACGGGACGGTCTGCGCCGGTGAGGAGTGTGTGGCCCCCACCCACTCGCCCGTTGGTCCCAGCGAACCCCCTCGGTGATGTCCCGGGACGACCACCACCGAGCGGCTCCCCGCACCTCGACACCTCAGGCGGGAACCCCGCCTGCAGCCGCGCCCTGACGGAGTGAACACATGCCTCGTCCAGCTCGACCCACACGCCTGAGAACTCTCACCTGCCTCACCGCGCTGACGGCGGCGCTCGTCGTGCCCGCCTCCGCGCGGGCCGCGACCGCCGCCGACGCCTCGGGGGCCCAGGCATCCGGTACCACGACCGCCACGACCACGCCCGTCGTGGCCGCCAAGCCCTACATGGGCTACAGCACCTGGAGCGTCGAATCCACCAACTTCCCCGGCTACGGCGGGGACTGGCTCACAGAGGCGCACGTCCTGCAGCAGGCGGACGTGCTGTCCTCGAAGTTGAAGTCGCACGGCTACAACTACGTGAACGTGGACGCCGGTTGGAACGACGCCAAGGGCGACGCCTACGCCCGGCCGACCCCGAACCTGACGAAGTTCCCGCACGGGATGAAGTACCTCGCGGACCAACTCCACCGCAAGGGACTGAAGTTCGGCCTGTATCTGGCCGTCGGCCTCTACCAGCAGGCGTACAACGACGGCAAGACGCCGATCTACAACGCGCCGGGCTGCACCACCAAGGACATCGTCTACCCGGACCTGCGCAAGACCAGCGGCTGGGACGACGTCTCCTACCAGCTGAACTTCTCCAGCCCCTGCACCACCAAGTACATCCAGTCCGAGGCCGACCAACTGGCCTCCTTCGGCGTCGACTTCCTCAAGATCGACGGCGTGGGCCCCGGTTCCAACCAGGGCGACGCGGCGCACAACAACGTCCCCGACATCCAGGCCTGGCACACCGCCCTGAAGAACACCGGGCGGCCCATCGAGTTCACCCTGTCCTGGTCGCTCAGCCACAACCAGGCCGACGTCTGGAAGGCCAACTCCAACGGCTGGCGCGTCGACACGGACGTCGAGTGCTACTGCGACACGCTGGTGACGTGGAACAACTCCGTCAAGGCGCGCTGGAACGACGTCGTGCCGTGGATCGACGACGCCGGCCCCGGCCACTGGAACAACCTCGACTCGCTCGACGTGGGTTCGGACGTCATGGACGGCGTCAACCAGACCGAGCGGCAGAGCTACATGACCCTGTGGGCCATCGAGGCCGCGCCGCTGTACATCGGTGACGACCTCACCAAGCTCGACAAGTACGGCCTGAAGCTGCTCACGAACGACGAGGTCATCGCGGTCGACCAGGCGGGCAACCCGGCCAGGCCGGTCAGCCAGAGGACGCCCCAGCAGACCTGGTACGCCCGCAACGCGGACGGCAGTTACACCGTGGCCCTGTTCAACCTGGGCAAGGGCTACTCGGACGTGACCGCCGACTTCAGCGACCTCGGCATCAGCGGCAAGGCCAAGGTCCGTGACCTGTGGAGCCACAAGAACCTCGGCTCGGTCAGCGGCAGGTTCACCGACAACCTGGCCCCGCACGGCTCGCGACTGCTGCGCATCACGCCCGCCGCGACCGGCAGCCACCCGGGTGTGCCGCTCAACGTGCACGGCACCGCGTCGACGGCCGGCAGCGTCTCGCTCGCCTGGAGCGCGGTCAACTCCGGTACGAAGACCACCGGTTACGACGTGTACGCCAACGGTACGAAGAAGGCCACCGTCACCGGCACCTCCGCCTCCGTGAGCGGTCTGCAGGCCGGTACCGCCTACTCCCTCACCGTGGTCGCCCACGACGCCAAGGGACGGAAGTCCGCCCCCAGCAAGGGAGTCGACGTCACCACCCCGGCGGCCGGCGGACCGGTGTCCTACGAGGCCGAGGCCTCCGGGAACACCCTCACCGGCAACGCCTCCGTGGGCGACTGCTCCGCGTGCTCCGGCGGCAAGAAGGTCGGCAACCTCGGAGGCACCGGAACCCTGGCGGTCAACCACGTCACCGCGCCCCGCGACGGCACCTACCTGATGAAGCTCGACTACACCGACGGCTCCACCGGCCGCACGATGATCATCGGCACGGGTGACACCTCGTTCCAGCAGTTCCTGCCCGGCAGCAACGACAACAACTGGGGGCAGCCGAGCTCGATCACGGTGCCCGTCCAGCTGAAGGCCGGCGACAACACGATCATCTTCGGCAACGCCTCGGACTACGCCTCCGACGTGGACCGCATCACCCTCTGACCGTCGTCCCTCCGACCGTCGTCCCTCCGACCTGACCAGCCGCCAACCGACCGACATCCGAGGAGAGTTCCGTGGTGGTCACATCACAGGGCGAGCCCAAGACGCCGACCCCACCGCCGTCCGCCGCGGTGACCACCACGGCCACCGGCCCCGGCTCGACCCCCCGTGTCCGCACGACCCGTTCGGCCCGCAGGGCGAGCCGACACGCGCCGACCAGGTCCGCGGCGGCCCGACGCCGCGACCTGCCGGTCGCCCTCCTGCTGATCATTCCCTCCGTCGTCGGATTCGCGGTCTTCTACGCCTATCCGACCTTCCGAGGCATCTACCTCAGCTTCACCGACTTCCATGTCCTCACCCCGCCGAACTGGGTGGGACTGGCCAACTTCCACCAGATGTTCGGCGACGACGTCTTCTGGCACTCCCTGCTCGTCACCGTCTACTTCGTGATCCTGGCCGTCGTCTTCGGCACATTGGCCTCCCTGGTGACGGCCGTGGTGCTGCACCGGGTGACCAAGTCGTCGGCGCTGCGCGGCGTGATCCTGCTGCCGTTCCTGATCTCCAACGTCATCGCCGCGCTGGTGTGGCAGTGGATGCTCGACCCGTCCCTCGGTGTCGTCAGCCTCGTCCTGCAGCATCTGACGGGCCACTCCATCCTCTTCTTCGGCAGCAGCGCCTGGGCCGTCCCGTCCCTCGCCGCGATCAGCATCTGGAAGTGGATGGGCTACTACTCCCTGCTGATCTTCGCCGGACTGCAGACCATTCCGTCCACCATCTACGAGGCCGGCCGGGTCGACGGCGCCAGTGAGGCGCAGATGTTCCGGCGCCTCACGGTGCCCCTGCTGCGGCCCATCCTCGTCATGGTGGTCGTCCTGACGGTGATCAACTCCTTCCAGGTGTTCGACATCGTGCAGGTCACCACCCAGGGCGGCCCGGCGAACGCCTCGAACGTGCTGCAGATGTACATCTACAGCAAGGCCTTCCGCCAGTTCGACTTCGGCTACGCCGCCACCCTCTCGCTGGCCCTGTTCGCCCTGCTCATCACGGTCACCTTCACCCAGCTGCGGCTCGCCCGCGCCAACGAATCCGACCTGAGCTGAAGGAGCCCGTCATGGCAGTCACCCTCGCCCCAGGCCGGGCGGCCACCGCGCAGCCCCGGCCCCGGAAGAACCGCAGAAGCCTCTCCCCCGGCAGGATCGTCGCCTGGACCTATCTGGGCATCGTCGTCGTGGTCACGCTCTTCCCGTTCTACTGGATCCTGCGCACCGCGCTGTCCAACAACTACAAGCTGTCGACGCACCCGTCCTCGCCGCTGCCGGTGGGTTTCACCTGGGGTGCCTTCGAACGCGTCCTCGGGATCGCCTCCACCGCCGAGGCACAGGCCCAGGGCGGCTCGGGCGCGGCCATCAACATCGCGCTGTACCTGCGCAATTCGCTGATCTACGCGTCCGTGCAGACCGTGCTGATCGTGCTGTTCGCCTCGGCCGGCGCCTACGCGTTCTCCCGGCTGCACTGGCGGGGCCGCAACCTGGTGTTCAACATCCTGATCACCGCGCTGATGGTGCCCAGCGTCTTCACGCTGCTGCCCAACTTCGTGTTCGTCAAAGACCTCGGACTGACCAACACGTTCGCCGGACTGATCCTGCCCGGAGCGCTCTTCCAGGCGTTCACGCTGTTCTTCCTGCGGCAGTTCATGCTCGGCCTGAGCAACGAGGTCGAGGAGGCCGCCATCCTCGACGGTGCGGGCCCGCTGCGGATCTTCTTCCGGATCGTCCTGCCGATGTCGTCCGCGCCGATCGCCACCGTGTCGCTGCTGATGTTCGTCAACGCCTGGAACGACTACTTCTGGCCGCTGCTGATCACCAACAGCCAGGACGTGCAGCCACTGACCCTCGCGCTCGGCGTCTTCAAGCAGTCCTCGCCCCAAGCCGCCCCAGACTGGGCCGGGTTGATGGCCGCCGCCCTGGTCGCGGCCCTGCCGATGCTGCTGCTGTTCGTCGCCTTCGGCAAGCGCATCGTCAACTCCATCGGCTTCTCCGGCCTCAAGTGACCGGCCGTACCCCGCGATTGGACGACACCGCCATGCACTCCAGCGACCTGGTGCTGAGCTGGCCCGCGCCCGCCGCCACCTGGACCGAGGCCGCCCCGGTAGGCAACGGCCGGATCGGCGCGATGGTCTTCGGCGGCACCGGCCGGACCCGCATCCAGATCAACGACTCCACCGTCTGGTCCGGCACCCCCGCCGGACCGGCCACCGCCCTCGCCGCACTCCGTGCGCGGGGGGCCGGTCCGGAGCGGCTCGAAGAGGTCCGCGCCGCACTGCGCACCGGCGACCAGGACCGCGCCGAGTCCCTCCTCATGACCTTCGAGGGGCCCTACACCCAGGAGTATCTGCCGTACGCCGACCTGCACTTGACGGTGCCGGGCGGCGAGCGCGCCGCCTACCGCGGCCGGACGCTCGACCTCGACACCGCCGTGGCCGAGGACGGCTTCGACCTCGACGGGACGACGGTACGGCGCCGGGTCTGGGCCGACGCCGTCACCGGCGCGCTGTGCGTGACGCTGGACGTGGACGGCGGCTCGGTCGACCTGTCCGTCGAACTGTCCACCCCGCTGCGGGAGTTGCTCCGCTCGGCCGCCCCCGACGGGATCGCCCTGGGCATCGAGATACCCGTGGACGGCGCTCCCGCCCACGAGCCGGGGGTCGCGGAACCGCTGCGCTACGCGGACGGTCCCGTCGACGGCTACGACCCCTTCGGCGCCCTCGCGCTCGCCGTGGGAACCGACGGCACGACGACCGTGGACGACGGGGGAGACCTGCACGTCAGCGGCGCCTCGCACGTCCTGCTCACCCTCGCCAGCTCCACCGCGGCGCACCGCGACTGGAGCGGGGCCCCGGCCGTGGACCGCGCCGCCCATCTGGCCGAGGCCGGCGAGCTCGCGGCGCGGGCCCTCGCACAGGGCGCCGACCGTCTCCTCAAGGACCACGAGGCCGACGTACGGGCCCTGTTGGGCGGCACGTCCCTGCGCGTCGGGCCGAGCCGCTCCGGCACCTACGACGTCGCCCGCGACATCCTCGGCGGCGACGACGAACTCCTCACCGCCACCGTGCTGTTCCAGCTCGGCCGCCACCTCCTGGCCACCGCCTCCCGCCCGCACACCGGCCCCCCGGCCAACCTCCAGGGCATCTGGAACGCCGAGCTGCGCCCCGCCTGGTCGTCCAACTACACGATCAACATCAACACCCAGATGAACTACTGGGGCGCGGAGACGGTCGGGCTCAGCGCCTGTCACGCGCCCCTGTTCGACCTGCTCGACCGCATGGCTGGCCAAGGCACGCACGTGGCAAGGGAGTTGTACGGCGCGCGGGGCTGGGTGGCGCACCACAACACCGATCCGTGGGGATGGGCGCTGCCGGTCGGTATGGGGCACGGCAACCCCTCGTGGGCGTTGTGGATGATGGGCGGCGCATGGCTGTCCCAACACCTTTGGGACCACTACGAGTTCACCCGCGACCTCGTCTTCCTGCGGGAACGGGCCTGGCCGTTGCTCAGTGGCTGCGCCGAGTTCCTGCTCGACTGGCTCGTCGACGACGGCTCGGGGCATCTGGACACCCTGCCGTCGACCTCGCCGGAGAACCTGTTCCTGGCCGACGGCGTCCCGAGGTCCCTGACCCGCTCCGCCGCCATGGACCTGGCGCTGATCCGGGCCACTTTCCAACGGACCCTGGCGGCAGCCGAGTTGCTCGGGCTGGACACTCCACTGACCGGCGAGATACGCGCGGCGCTGCCCCGGCTGCGCCCGCTGCCGGTCTCGTCGGAGGGACTGCTCCATGAGTGGGCCGAGGACCTGACCGAGGCCGACCCGCACCACCGTCACCTCTCGCACCTGATCGCCGTACATCCGCTGGGCCTGATCGATCCCGACGCGACACCCGAACTGGCCGACGCGGCAAGGGAGTCGATGGACCGGCGCGGGCCCGGGGCGATGGGCTGGTCGTGGTCCTGGAAGATCGCTCTGCGGGCGTGGCTGCGCGATGCCGGGACCGCGCGCTCGCTGTTCCTCGAAGCCGTACGGCCACTTGACGGCGACTCCGGGGTGGACGCGCCTGTGGACGGCTCGCGTTGGGGCGGGCTGCTGCCCAATCTGTTCTCCACGCATCCGCCGTTCCAGATCGACGGCAACTACGGACTGATGGCCGGCGTCGCCGAAATGGTGGTGCAGAGCCACACCGGCACCCTCCACCTGCTGCCCGCGCTGCCTGTGCAGTGGGCCGAGGGCGAGGCCCGCGACCTGCGCTGCCGGGGCGGTCTGGCCGTCGACTTCGCCTGGAACGAGGGCGAGTTGACCGGTGCGACCGTGCGCAGGCACGCGGGTGACTCCGGTGAGCCCGTGCGGATCCGGTACCGCGACCGCACGACCGAGCTGCTGCTTCCGGCCGGTCACCGGGTCGAGTTGGACGCCGGTCTGCGGCCCCGAGGGGAGCCGGTGCCGTGCTGAGCGAACAGGACGTTCCCGAGCTGTTCGCCTACCGCAGCGCGTACCGCGAACCCGCCGACTTCGACACCTTCTGGAAGGGCACCCTCGCCGAGTCCCGTGCCGGACAGGAGGCCTCCCTCCAACTGACCGGGGTCGCCACCGGCTTGGAGACGGTCGACGTCTTCGACGCCGTACTGCCCGGCTTCGGCGGCCATCCCGTCCGCGCCTGGCTGCGGATGCCCCGGCAGCGCGGCGGCCCGCTGCCCGCCGTGGTCCAGTTCCACGGCTACGGCAGTGGGCGCGGCGCCCCGATCGACGACCTGCTGTGGGCGTCCGCCGGGTACGCGCATCTGCTGGTGGACGCGCGCGGCCAGGGCGGCGCCTGGGCGGGCGGGGGCGCGACCCCCGACCCGGTCGGCAGCGGTCCGGCGCATCCCGGATTCCTCACCCGGGGTATCGAGGACAAGGAAACCTACGTCTACCGGCGGGTGTTCACCGACGCCGTCCGTGCCGTGGACGCGCTGCGTGCCCGCACCGATCTCGTCGACCCGGACCGGGTCGCCGTGGTCGGCCCCAGCCAGGGCGGCGGCATCGCCCTCGCGGTCGCCGGACTGGTGCCCGATCTGGCCGCCGCGCACTTCCAGTCGCCGTTCCTCTGCGACATCCGGCACGCCACCCGGCTCACCTCCGCCGAGCCCTACGCCGAGATCGTCGGCTATCTGGGGGCCCACCGTGACCGGGTGGAGCAGACCTTCGACACCCTCGGCTACTTCGACGGACTCGCCTTCGCCCGCCGCGCGAACGCCCCGGCCTGGTTCTCCGCCGGGCTGCGCGACGAGGTGTGCCCGCCGGTCACCGCGATCGCCGCCTACCACGCCTACGCCGGCCAGAAGGAGCTGCGGCTGTGGGAGTTCAACGGCCACGACGCCGGCGGGCCCGAGGACCTGGCCGTCGCACTGGGCGCGTTCGGCGCCCTCCTCAAAACGTCGTCCCATCCGCTGGTGCGGCCGTCCCCCGCACCGACCGCGTCATCCCGAAAGAAGGAACAATGAGACGAATCAAGGGAGTTCGGAAGACGGTCGCGCTGGGCGCCACGCTCACGCTCGCCGCGCTGCTCTCCGCGTGCTCCAACGGCTCCTCCGCCGCCGGCGGTTCCAAGACCGTCAACTGGTGGACCTGGGACGACAAGCAGGCCGCCGCGTACAAGGTGTGCGCCACGGACTTCGAGAAGGCCAACCCCGGCACCAAGGTGAAGATCACGCAGTACAACGTGAACGACTACTTCACCAAGCTGACCGCCGGATTCGTGGCCGGCAGCGCGCCCGACGCCTTCCAGAACAGCGTCCAGTTCTTCCAGGCGTACGCCTCCCAGCACCAACTGCTGGCGATGGACGACTACATCAAGAAGGACAAGTTCGACCTGTCCCGGTTCTCGGTGGGTGTGGACGCCTGGAAGTTCACCGACGGCAAGCAGTACGCCCTGCCGCTCGACTGGGCGGCGGCCGGCCTCTACTTCAACCAGGACGCCGTCAAGAAGGCCGGGTACACCGAGAAGGACGTCGACGCGCTGAACTGGAACCCGGACAACGGCGGCACGCTGGGCAAGACGATCGCCCACCTGACGATCGACACCAAGGGGCGCCGCGGCGACGAGAAGGGCTTCGACAAGTCCCACGTCAAGACCTACGGCTACGGAGAGATCGCGGCCAAGGACTTCATCGGCCAGACCACCTGGAGCCCGCTGGTCAGCACCACCGGTTGGCGGCTGGGCGACAAGGCCAGCTGGCCGACGGTGTTCAACTACTCCGACCCGCGCTTCGTGAAGACCATGGACTGGATCCGTTCCCTGACCGACAAGGGGTACGCGCCGAAGATCGGGCAGTTCACCGACAGCGTCAGCGACGTCGACCTGCTCTCCTCCGGCAAGGTCGCGATGGAGACCGGCGGTTCGTGGGAGGCCTCGACCTTCGTGAAGATCCCCGGCGTCAAGGTCGGGATCGCCCCCACTCCCTACGGCCCCGACGGCAAGACCAGGTCCGTGCTGAGCAACTCCAACGGCAACAACATCTGGGCCGGCACCAAGAACCCCGACCTGGCCTGGAAGTGGGTCTCGTACATGGGCAGTGAGGCCTGCCAGTCCAAGGCCTCCCTGACGGGCACCTTCTTCCCGTCGATCCCGGCCTCCATGGACGCCTCGGCCGCCGCGCTGGCCAAGACGGGCGTCGACCTGTCCGTCTTCACGGACATGATCAAGGACAAGGTCCTCTACCCGTCCCCGGTCTACGGCAACGGAGCGGCCCTCCAGGACGCCCTGCAGCCGCTGTTCCAGGCCTACTTCGCCGGCCAGAAGAGCGACTCCGTCTTCACGGACATGCAGAAGCAGAGCAAGCAGCTGCTCGCCAAGAAGTGACCCCACCACTCCTCCGTACCCCCTGTCCGGCCGCCGGACGGGCCCACTGAGCCGGGCCCGTCCGGTGGCACCGGGCGCTCGGAAAGGACTCTTCATGCCGGACACCACGGCGCGGATCCACATCCTGCGCGCGGCGGGCACCGCCCTCGTCGTGGAGCTCACCGAGCCGGTGCCCCGGGTGCTGCACTGGGGGGCCGACCTGGGCGACCTCCCGCAGGACGCCCTGGCCGCGCTCGCCCTGACCGGCGAACCCGCCGTGCTCAACAACTCCGTCGACATCCCGCGCCGGTTCACCGTCTGGCCCACCGAGGCCGACGCCTGGTCCGGCACCCCGGCCCAGGAGGGCCATCTCGCCGGCGCGTTCGCCGCACCCCGGCTGACACTGACCGACAGCTCGTACCAACCACGCTCTACGGGCGGGGAGTTGACCCTTCACCTCACCGACCCCGGCACCGGACTCGACGTCGCCCTCTCCTACGTTCTGGAGCCCTCCGGGGTACTGGGCGTCCGGACCACGCTCATCCGCCGACCGGACGCCGACCCGGCGCCGTACGACCTGGCGGGCGTCACGACGCTGCTGCCGCTGCCGCGCCGGGCGGCCGAGGTCCTCGACTTCACCGGCAAGTGGAGCCGGGAGCGCTCACCGCAGCGGCGGCCGCTCGGCTTCGGCACCCATGCCCGCGAGGTGCGGCGGGGCAAGCCGGGAGTGGACTCGCCGTACGTCATGGCGGTGGGCATGCCCGGATTCGGCTTCCGCGACGGGGAGGTCTGGGCCGTCCACGTGGCGTGGAGCGGTGACCAGCGGTATCTGGCCGAGCAGTTGCCGGAGGGCGCGGGCGCCCATGCGGGGGTGCTCGGCGGCGGCGAGCTCCTGCGGGCCGGGGAGATCCGGCTCGCGCCCGGCGAGTCGTACGCCGCTCCGGTCTGTCACTTCGCCTGGTCCGACCAGGGCCTGGACGGGCTCGCCGACCGCTTCCACACCCTGCTCCGGGCCCGCCCCACGCATCCGCGCGGCCCCCGCCCGGTGATCCTCAACAGCTGGGAGGCGGTGTACTTCGACCACGACCTGGACCGGCTGCTGCGGCTGGCCGACCGGGCCGCCGAGGTCGGTGTCGAGCGGTTCGTGCTGGACGACGGCTGGTTCCGGGGCCGTCGTTCGGACGACGCCGGGCTGGGCGACTGGACCGTCGACCCGGTGGTGTGGCCCGAGGGACTGAACCCGCTGGTGGACCATGTGCGGTCACTCGGCATGGAGTTCGGGCTGTGGGTGGAACCGGAGATGATCAACCTGGACTCCGACCTGGCTCGCGAGCACCCCGACTGGGTGCTGGGCCCGGCCCGTGGGATCGGCCCGGCGGCGCGCCATCAGCATGTGCTGGACCTGGCCAACCCGGATGCCTGGCAGTACCTGTTGGACGCACTGGACGCGCTGGTGGAGAAGTACGCCATCGCGTATCTCAAGTGGGACCACAACCGGGAACTCCACGAGACCGTGCACTCCGCCGCCGACCGTCCCGTGGCGCACGCCCAGGTCATAGCCCTCTACCGGCTGATCGACGCGCTCCGGGAACGCCATCCCGCGCTGGAGATCGAGAGCTGCGCCGCCGGTGGGGGACGGGTCGACCTGGGCATCCTGGAGCGGACCGACCGGGTCTGGGCCTCGGACTGCAACGACCCGGTGGAACGCCAGACCATCCAGCGCTGGACCGCGCAACTACTGCCCCCCGAACTGGTCGGCACGCACGTGGGCCCGCGCACCAGCCACACCACCGACCGCGTCGGCTCCGACCGACTCCGCCTGACCACGGCCCTGTTCGGCCACGCGGGCATCGAACAGGACCTCACCCGCTGCACCCCGGACGAACTCGCCCGCCTCACCGCCTGGACCGCCCTCCACCGCGAACTGCGCCCGCTGCTGCACGGCGGCCGCACGGTCCGCGCCGACCTCACCGACGAGTCGACGCTGCTGCACGGAGTCGTGGCGTACGACGGGTCGGCCGCGCTGTACTGCTGGGCGCGGCTCGCCACGTCCCCCGAGGGCCAGTACGGCCGAGTGCAACTGCCCGGCCTCGACCCCGAGACGACGTACCGGGTCCGGGTGCGTGCCGAGTTGGGCCTGCCGTCCTTCCACGAGATCGCGGAACCGGCCTGGCTGTCCGCGGCCCTCGACAAGGGGCTGTCCCTGCCCGGTTCGGTGCTCACCGTCGCCGGCCTGCCCCTGCCGAACCTCAACCCCGAGCAGGCCCTGCTCCTCGAACTCACGAGGACGGCCCGCCGACCGGACGCGGCGAGGCGCGCGGTCAGCGGGGCCGTCTGCCCGCGGTGAGGAGGTGGCCGCTGGTGCCGAGCAGGGTGGGCTCGCACTCGATGTGGCGGCTGGCCTTCAGGACGGCCTCGCGGCGGTCCGGGTCGTCCAGCCAGTCCTCGATGCCGCCCATCAGCCAGGCGACGCCTTCGAGGCCGTACTGACCGTCGACGGTGAGTGCGGCCTCCGCGAACTCCTCGGGGGCCTCGTGGGGTTGGGCGAAGTAGGCGGTCGTGAAGTGGCCGCCGTCCTCGGAGTCGTGGCGTCCCTCCTCCATCTCGCGGTCGATCCGCGCGCGGTGCGGGTCGATGAAGTACAACTCCTGCCTGAGCATGTCGTGCAGTCCCGCGAACCGGTTGATGGTCGCCGCGACCACCAGTCCACCCGGCCGCACCACCCGACGCGCCTCGCTCAACGCACGTACACGGTCGACCCGTTCGGGCAGGTGGTAGAGCGGTCCCAGCAGCAACACCACGTCGTACGACAAGTCTTCGGCGGGCAGTGCCCTGGCGTCCCCGGCGCGGGCGGTGACCCCCGGAAGCCGGCCCGCCTGCTCCACGTGCAGCGGTACGGGGTCGACGAGTTCGACCTCGTACCCGTCCAGCGCGAGCCACTCGGCATGGATGCCGCTCCCTCCGCCGACGTCCAGGAGCTTCGCGGGGGCTGCGGGCAGCAGGCGTCGCAGTACGTCCTGGGTCCGCCAGAACTCCAGGCGGTCGGAGCCCTGTCTGAGGCGGGCGTCCTCGTTGCCCTCGGCGTAGTAGGCGAGGATCTCCTCGGGAACACGGACGGCGGGGTGTTGCGCGCGTGTCGTCTCGGTCACCGCTCCAGGGTGTGATCCGGCGTGCCCGGCTCGCAACGGGATTCCGGCGCGCGGGCCGTCACCAGTCCCGACTCGTAGGCGAACACGACGAGTTGGGCCCGGTCCCGGGCGCCGAGCTTGGTCATGGCCCGGCTGATGTGGGTCTTCGCCGTGAACGGGCTGATGACCATGTGGCCGGCGATCTCCTCGTTGGTGAGGCCGCGCGCGGCCAGGGCGGTGACCTCGCGTTCGCGGCGGGTGAGGTGTTCCAGGCCGGTGGCGGTGCAGCGGTCGGGTGGCCGGGAGACGAACTCGCCGATCAGGGTGCGGGTGATCGACGGGGAGAGCAGGGCCTCGCCGCCGGCGACGATCCCGATCGCCTGGAGCAGGTCGGCCGGGTCCGTGTCCTTCAGGAGGAAGCCGCTGGCGCCCGCCCGCAGCGCCTCGAAGACGTACTCGTCCAGGCCGTAGTTGGTGAGGATGACGACCCGGACCGCGGCGAGGGCGGGGTCGGCCGCGATGCGGCGGGTCGCCTCGATGCCCGTCATCACCGGCATCTGTACGTCTATCAGCGCGACGTCGGGCAGCTGCGCGCGGACGAGGGCCACGCCCTGTTCGCCGTCGGCCGCCTCGCCCACCACCTCGATGCCGTCCTCTGCGTCGAGCAGGGCGCGGAAGCCCGCGCGCATCAGCGCCTGGTCGTCCACGACCGCGACCCGGATCATCCCGCCTCCCCCAGCGGCAGTTCGGCCCGCACCGCGAAGCCGCCCTCCGCGCGCGGGGCGGTGTGCAGGGTGCCGCCCAGGGCCGTGACGCGCTCGCGCATGCCGGTGAGTCCGATGCCCGGCTTCGGCGGACAGCCGGGGTCGGCCGCCCCGTCGTCCTCCACCCGTATCGTCAAGTCCTCGTCGCCGTAGTCGAGTTGGACGCTGACCTTGGCCGGGCCCGCGTGCCGGGCCGCGTTGGTCAGGGCCTCCTGGACGATGCGGTACACCGCGCGGTCGACGGTCGCCGTGAGGGGGCGCTCTTCGCCCGTCACCGCGAGTTCGACGGCGAGACCGGCCGCGCAGGCCCGCTCGACGAGCAGCTCGGGGGTGCCGGTGGGCTCCTCGGTGGTGCGCAGGATCTCCAGGGTGGCCCGCAGTTCCCGCATCGCCTCGCCGCCCGCCTCCTGGATGGCTAGCAGCGCGGGCGGCACCTCCTCGCCGCGCTTGCGGGCGAGGTGGACGGCGACGCCCGCCTGGAGCTTGACGATCGAGATGCTGTGGGTGAGGGAGTCGTGCAACTCCCGCGCTATGCGCAGGCGTTCCTCACCCGCGCGGCGCAACGCGACCTCCTCGCGGGTCCGTTCGGCCTCCAGGGCGCGCTGTTCGGTCTGGCGCAGATACGCCCGCCAGTTGCGGTCGGCGAGGCCGGTGACCACCGCGCACAGGAACCAGCCGGCGATGAGCGCGGTCCGCTCGACCACCTGCTGGGTCGTGGGTCCCGTCGCGAAGTACGCGGCCAGGAACAGCCCGCCCGCCCCGGCCGACCAGCCGCGGTGTCCCACCCGGGCCGCCGTGTGCATGGCGGCGAGCACGGGCAGCGCGGCGACCGGCCCCGGGTGGGCGTGCAGGACGTAGGCCGCCTCTCCCACCGTGGTCACGGCGAGGACCGCGCGCGGAGCCGTCTGGTAGAACGCCAGGGCCGCCGAGGCCAGGGCGATCAGCGCGTAGTCGACGGCGGTGGTGTCCGTGTCGAAGGCGGCGACGGTCACGACGAGGGCGCCGATGACGACCGCGAGGGACGCGTCGGCGAGGCGCCTGCGTGGGGTCACATCGACCGGGTACCCGCTCATGACCGCACAGTAGACCGCCGCGCCGACGGGGGCGTCAGCCCTGTGGACAACTCCTGGACTACTCCCCACGCAGTACTTTCCGGGCCCGCGCCACCCGGCCGACGCAGCGTCGACTACCTCCGGCCGTACGACGACCGCAGGCACCCGGGCGGCGCACGCTGCTGCCATGACCACATCCTTCCGTCACACCCGGCCCCCGTCGCCGAAGTCCGCCACGGGCCGCACCGCCGAAGTCTTCGAGCAGATCGCCGTCGACTTCGGAATAGAGCGGCCCCCGACCTTCGTGGTCCTGTCCTCCGCGCCCGAACTCCTCGCCCCCGCCTGGGCGTTGATGCGGGAGTCGCTGATCGCGGGCACCGGCAGCCGCACCGGCAAGGAGCTGGCCGCCCTCGGTGTCTCGCTCGCCAACAAGTGCCCGTTCTGCGCGGACGCGCACACCGTCCTGCTGCACGCCACCGGCGACCACGCCCTCGCCGAGCACCTGGCGCGCGGCGGCACACCGGAGAACGAGGAGCACGCGCGCGTGCTCGACTGGGGCCGCCGCACCCGGGTCCCGGGTGCGGCCCTGGCGCCGTACCCGTTCCCGCCCGAGCAGGCACCCGCCTACCTGGGCACCGCCCTCGCCTTCCACTTCATCAACCGCATCGTGTCGGCCCTGCTGACCGAACAGCTCCTGCCGGGCAACGCCCAGCGCTTCCGGGCCGTACGCAGCCTCGCCGGCCGCAGCGTGGCCCGCACCGTGCGCCGCAGCGCCGTACCGGGAGCGGCGCTCCCCCTGCTCGACACGCCGGGCCCCGGTCCGGACTGGGCGGCCGGAACCGCGGTGGGTCCGGCCTACGACGCCCTGCGCACGGCGGCGCTCGCGGGCGCGGATCTGCTCGACGCGGACGACCTGACCCTCGTACGGGAGACGCTGTGGGCCTGGGACGGGGGGCATCCGCCGGTCGTGCTGCGCGGCTTCCCGAGCCGGCGGGAGCGGCCGGCGGCGCGGCTGGCGGTACTGGCCGCGCTCGCGCCGTACCGGATCGCTGAGGAGGACGTGGCCGCCTGGCGGGAGCCGTCACGGAGTGACGAGAGTCTCGTGCGGCTCGTCGCGTACGGGGCGTTCGCCGCCGTCGAACGGATCGAGACGACGATGGGCGTGCCCGCCGCTCGCGCCTGACGGACGGACATAAGAGGACACACAACGCGTCCGCAGTCAGGCACTGTCACCGCACAGGCACGGAGCGAGTTCGTACTTCCGCCTCACAGGGAGTCATGTGACACTGGCGTCCCCGTCCGCAGTGCGGACCCGCTCCGCACCCTTCCCCCACGAGAAGTGCGACTTGCGTTCTCTTCCTCTGCCGCTCGCTCTCACCGCGCGTCTGTCGCCGGTCGTCGTGCTCGCCGCGATGGGCTGGGCCCTGACGTCCGGCCCGTTCGCCGCGACGACGACCGCCGATCACAAGTCGACGCCCGACTCCGGCACCCCGTCCGGGACCTCGGCCCCGTCGACGGCGCCCGTGGCCAGGGCGTACTCCACCTCCCCCGCCCCGTGCGGGAGTGTGACGGCGGCGACGCTCAAGTCACTGGTTCCGGGCGCGAAGACGGCCGGCAAGGAGATCCCGTCGACGGACACGAAGGTGCGCCGCACCTGCTCGTGGAACGCGCTCAAGGGGTACGACTACCGCTGGCTAGACGTGTCGTACGAGATCACGGAATCGGATGAAGCGGCGAAAAAGTCGTACACCGAGACGACTACGGAGAAGAGCGGCGGCGGGGTGGTGCCCGGGCTCGGCGACGCGGCCTACTCCATCGTGAACCTCACCACAGAGGACAAGCAGCAGACGCGTGAGGGCACGGTCGTCGTCCGCGCGGGCAACGCGCTGGTGACCATCACGTACAACGGCAGCGACTTCGAGAACAAGAAGGCGCCGAGCACGGACGTCATCAACAAGGGCGCGATCAAGGCCGCGAGGGAAGCGGTGACCGCGCTGGAGGGCGCCAAGGCAAGCTAGCCCCGGCGCCCTCCGACCCGACGAGTCCTACGCCTCGACGGGCGTCGGTTCCTGCGGCGCCGACTCCTTCCGGGTCAGCAGCGTCAGCACCACGTAGAGCACCATCGACGTGCCCAGGCCCACCGCCCAGCCGTAGTCGGCGAGGGAGGACAGGGCCGGGACGGGACGGCCGTCGATCAGCGGGTGGAAGTCGGCGCCGCCGACGGCGAGCACGCCACCCACCAGGAAGGCGACGACGGCCCGCCAGTTCCAGCCGCTGTCGTACCAGTACCGGCCGCCCGCCTTGTACAGGTCGGTGAGGTCGAGCTTGCCGCGGCGCAGGATCCAGTAGTCCGCGATGAGGATGCCGGCGACCGTGCCGAGCAGACCGCCGACCAGACCGAGCCAGGTGAAGATGTAGCCCTGCGGGTCGGAGTACAGCTTCCACGGGAAGATCACCACACCGAGGACGCTGGTGATCAGGGCGCCGGTGCGGAAACTGATCTTCCGGGGCGCGACGTTGGAGAAGTCGAAGGCGGGCGAGACCAGGTTGGCCGCGATGTTCACGGACAGGGTCGCCACCAGGACGGTCACCAGCGCGTAGAGCAGACCGACCACGTTGTCCGTCTTGGCGGCCAGCTGCACCGGGTCCCAGATCGCCTTGCCGTAGACGGCCTGCGAACCGGAGGTGACCAGCACCGACAGGAACGCGAACAGGGTCATGGTGGTCGGCAGACCGAGCGCCTGCCCCCATGTCTGGGCCTTCTGGCTCTTGCCGTAGCGGGTGAAGTCGGGGATGTTCAGCGACAGCGTGGACCAGAAGCCGATCATGCCCATGAGCGAGGGCCAGAACAGCTTCCAGAAGCTGCCGCCCCAACCGAGCTTGGAGGGCTGGTCGAAGAGCGGGCCGAGGCCGCCGGCCTTGCTGCTCATCCACCACAGCATCACGAACGCGCCGACGAGCACGAAGGGCGCCGCCCAGTTCTCGAATCGGCGGATGGTCTCCATGCCCCGGTAGATGATGGCCACTTGGAGCGCCCAGAACAGCGCGAACGACAGCCACATCGTCCAGGCGTACCCGCCGATCTGCGAGGCGTTGGCCCAGCTGTCCCCGATCAGCTTGCCGGCGAGGAAGAAGATCGCCTCACCGCCGATCCAGGTCTGGATGCCGAACCAGCCGCAGGCCACCAACGCCCGTACGACAGCGGGGAGGTTGGCGCCGCGCACACCGAAGGAGGCGCGCGCGAAGACCGGGAAGGGGATGCCGTACTTCGGTCCCGCGTGCCCGGTGAGCAGCATCGGCACGAGCACGATCAGGTTGGCCAGGGCGATGGTGAACACCGCCTGCTTCCAGTCCATGCCCACGGCGATGAGCCCCGAAGCCAGGGTCCAGGAGGCCGTGTTGTGGGCCATGCCGACCCACAGCGCGGAGAAGTTGTAGGTGGTCCAGGTGCGCTTCTCGACGGGAACCGGCAGCAGATCGTCGTTGGCGTACGGCCCGCTGGGCTGCGGGGACCCCGGGGCGATCTCCACCCGCCCGTCGGCGAGGGTGACTTGAGCGGTCGGCTCTATGGCCGTGGGAGCGGTGTCGGTCATGGGCAGGCCAATCAATGAGGTGGGTCCGGAAAGGCCGTGCGGAGGCTCCGGCCCCCCTCCCCAGGACGGTGGGGAGGGGGAGAACTGGAGTGGGGGGACGGGGAGTTGAGCGGGTCTTCTGGTACGGCTCAGGCGTTGACGGCCGGGATGATCGTCGCGCCGTACGCGTCGATCGTGGCCTCCTGCGCGTCGTGCATGTCGTAGACGGCGAACTGGTCGACGCCCAGCTCACGCAGGGCGTTGAGCTTTTCGATCTGCTTCTCGGCCGATCCGATGATGCAGAACCGGTCGACGATCTCGTCGGGCACGAAGGCGGTGTCGGGGTTGTCGGCACGGCCGTGGTGCGAATAGTCGTACCCCTCACGGGCCTTGATGTAGTCCGTGAGTTCGTCGGGTACGGCGGCGGAGTGTTCGCCGTACTTGGAGACGAGGTCGGCGACGTGGTTGCCGACCATGCCGCCGAACCAGCGGCACTGGTCGCGCGCGTGGGCCAGCGCCTCGGGCGAGTCGTCCTCGGTGACGTAGGCCGGGGCGGCGACGCAGATCTTGACCTCGGACGGGTCGCGGCCCACGGCGATCGCCGCGTCCTTCACCGCCTTCACCATGTACTCGGTGAGGTAGAGGTCCGAGAGCTGGAGGATGAAGCCGTCGGCCTCCTCGCCCGTCATCTTCAGCGCCTTGGGGCCGTACGCGGCCATCCAGACCGGGAGTTGGGCGTCCTCCTTGGCCCAGGGGAACTTGATGACCGTGCCGCCGAGGTCCGCCTCCTGGCCGGAGCCGAGCGCCCTGATGACCTTCATGGCCTCGCTGATCCGGGCCAGCGTGTTCGGGGTGCGGCCCGCGACGCGCATCGCGGAGTCGCCGCGGCCGATGCCGCAGACCGTGCGGTTGCCGAACATGTCGTTCAGGGTGGCGAAGGTGGAGGCGGTGACCTCCCAGGTACGGGTGCCCGGGTTGGTGACCATCGGGCCGACCGTCAACTTGGTGGTGTTGGCCAGGATCTGACTGTAGATCACGAACGGCTCCTGCCACAGCACGGCGGAGTCGAAGGTCCAGCCGTAGGTGAAGCCGTTGCGCTCGGCGCGCTTCATCAGGCTGATGACCCGCGAGGCCGGCGGGTCGGTCTGCAGGACGAGTCCGAAGTCCATGTGCGCCACTCCTAGTTGAGGTACTGACTGGTGGAGCGCGGGGTGTAGACGCCGTGGCCGGCGTGCCCGGTGTACTCCCGCTCGGTGATGACGAGTTCGCCGCGCGAGAGGACGGTCTCGACGCGGCCGGTGAGGCGCTTGCCCTCGTAGGCCGAGTAGTCGACGTTCATGTGGTGGGTCTCGGCGGATACGGTCTGCTCGGCATGCGGGTCGTAGATGACGACGTCGGCGTCGGCGCCCGGGGCGATGGTGCCCTTCTTCGGGTAGAGGCCGAACATCCGCGCCGGGGAGGCGCAGGCGATCTCGATCCAGCGGCGGCGGCTGATGTGTCCGTCGACGACGCCCTGGTGGAGCAGGTCCATACGGTTCTCGACGCCCGGCATGCCGTTGGGGATCTTCGAGAAGTCGCCCCGGCCGAGCTCCTTCTGACCGACGAAGCAGAAGGGGCAGTGGTCGGTGGAGACCACCTGGAGGTCGTTGGTGCGCAGGCCCTGCCAGAGCTTGGCCTGGTGCTCCTTGGGGCGCAGGGGCGTGCTGCACACGTACTTCGCGCCCTCGAAGTCGGGCTCGGCGAGGTTGTCGGTGGAGAGGAACAGGTACTGCGGACAGGTCTCGCCGAAGACGGGCAGGCCCTCGTCGCGCGCCTTGGCCAGCTCGGCCACTGCCTCCATGGCCGAAACGTGCACGACGTAGAGGGGTGCTCCGGCGACCTGCGCGAGCTTGATCGCCCGGTGGGTGGCCTCGGCTTCGAGGAGGGCCTTGCGGACCTCGCCGTGGTAGCGGGGGTCCCTCTCGCCGCGGGCCAGCGCCTGCTCGACGAGGACGTCGATCGCGATGCCGTTCTCGGCGTGCATCATGATCAACCCGCCGTTGTCGGCGGCGCGTTGCATGGCGCGCAGGATCTGGCCGTCGTCGCTGTAGAAGACGCCCGGGTAGGCCATGAACTGCTTGAAGGAGGTGACGCCCTCCTCGACCAGCAGGTCCATCTCCTTGAGGGTGTCCTCGTTGACGTCGGAGACGATCATGTGGAAGCCGTAGTCGATGGCGCAGTTGCCCTCGGCCTTGGCGTGCCAGGCGTCGAGACCCTCGCGGAGGGCTCCGCCGACGCTCTGGATGGCGAAGTCGACGATGGTCGTCGTACCGCCCCAGGCGGCGGCCCGGGTGCCGGTCTCGAAGGTGTCGGCGGCCTTGGTGCCGCCGAACGGCATCTCCATGTGGGTGTGGGCGTCGACCCCGCCCGGGATGACGTACTTCCCGGTGGCGTCGATGACCCGGTCGGCGGTCCATGCGTCGGCCGTCGGCGTACCGGAGGTGGCGAGGGCGGCGATGCGGCCGCCCTCGATCAGGACGTCGGCGTGGAGTTCGTCGGACGCGGTGATGACTAGGCCGCCGCGGATAACGGTACGGGTGCTCATTGTTTTGACTCCGCTGGATTGTGGTCTGGTGCGGGTCGGTGGGGGCTGGGCGCGCCCCGCGGCGAAGCCGCCAATGGACGCTGCCCCGCGCCCCTGAGGGAGCTGCGCTCCCCAGGGGCGCGAAAGCCCTGCCTGTCTTACGGTGCGGTCAGCGGGCCGTACGCGTCCGGGCGGCGGTCGCGGTAGAACTGCCAGCGGTCGCGGACCTCTCGGAGCTTGGCCAAGTCCAGGTCGCGGACCACCAGTTCGGGCTCCTTGTCGCTGGCCACCTCGCCGACGAACTGGGCCTCCGGGTCGACGAAGTAGGTCGTGCCGTAGAAGTCGTTGTCGCCCAACTCCTCTACGCCGACCCGGTTGATGGCACCGACGAAGTACTCGTTGGCGGCGGCGGCAGCGGGCTGCTCCAGCTGCCACAGGTACGCCGACAGACCACGCGAGGTCGCCGACGGGTTGAAGACGATCTCGGCGCCCGCGAGGCCCAGCGCACGCCAGCCCTCCGGGAAGTGGCGGTCGTAGCAGATGTAGACACCGATCTTGCCGACCTTGGTGTCGAAGATCGGCCAGCCGCTGTTGCCCGGGCGGAAGTAGAACTTCTCCCAGAATCCGGGGACTTGGGGAATGTGGTGCTTGCGGTACTTGCCGAGGTAGGAGCCGTCCGCGTCGATCACGGCGGCCGTGTTGTAGAGGACGCCGGGCTGCTCCTCCTCGTACATCGGCAGGACCAGGACGATGCCGTGTTCCTTGGCGAGCGCCTGGAAGCGCTTGACGATCGGGCCGTCCGGGATCGCCTCGGCGTACTCGTAGAACGCCTTGTCCTGGACCTGGCAGAAGTACGGTCCGTAGAACAGCTCCTGGAAGCACAGGACTTGAGCACCCTGCGCGGCGGCGTCGCGCACCGCCTGCTCGTGGACCTGGATCATGGACTCCTTGTCGCCCGTCCAGGCTGTCTGGAACAGGGCGGCACGAATCACGGTGCTCATCGGGACCTCCGGTCGCTAGGTGTGCGAGGAGCCTAGGAAGTCCTGAAGTCCGGTTTGAGTTGCACGGTGTCACGTCTGCGGACGCTCGGCGTTCCACGGTGTCACCCTGTCGTGGCCGCATGTTTCACCGCCGTTTTCGCAGCTAGTCCCATGTTTCACCCCTGTTGCGCGTCGTGCGCGAGGAGCGCGATGTGCACCGACGCGGCCTGCTCGAAGTCGTCGAGGTCCACCCCGAGCCGGCCCTCTATCGCCTCCAGCCGGCGGTACAGCGCGGGCCGCGAGACGTGGTGGAGCTGCGCGGTGCGCGACTTGTTGCGGCCGGTGGCCAGATACGTCCGCAGTACGGCGAGCAGGTCCTCGTCGGCCGCGCACAGCAGCCCGTCCAACTCCCGCTCGGCGAACGACTGCACCTGCGGGTCGTCCCTCAACAGCCGGATCAGGCCGCGCAGATGAACGTCCTTGAGGCGTACGACGGTGGGGAGTTCGAGGGCGTCGCTGGAGTCGGCCACGGCGTCGGCGACGTGCTGTGCCTCGCGCAGACCGGCGGGCACGTCGTCCCAGACAGTGCGCTGCCCGGCGGCTGCCACCACCGCCTTCAACGCCCCCGACTCGGTGCGCAGCCGGCTCGCGAAGTGCGCGGCGAGGGCGTCCGCGTCCTGGTCCCGGGGCAGGCTGAGCAGCACGGCGGTGACACCGTCGGCCAGTTCCGCGACGAGTCCGGGCAGGCCCAACAGCCTTAGAACCCGGTCCAGTTGGTTCGTGTCGCCGTCGCGTACGACCATCGGGACGAAGGTGCGGCGGTTGACCGGGAGTCCTGCGGCCCGAGCGCGGGGCAGGAGTTGGCGGGCCGGCACGACGCCGCTCGCCAGGTCGGTCAGCAGGCTCTGCGCGGACTGTTCCTCCCAGGTGTGGGCGGAGCCGCCGAGCATGCGGTGCAGGACCAGGGCCTCGGCGGCGCGGTCGGCGAGGAGGCGTCCGGTGGCGGTGTCGCCGCGGTGGCCGCACAGCATGATCTGGCCCCAGCGCTCGCCGCGTCCGCCCAGTTCGGCGCGGATCCAGCCGTCGCCCTCGCTGCCGCCGGCCTGGCGGGAGATGCGCTCCCAGTCGCGCAGCACGTCGTCGACCGCGGACCGCTCCCCCGCCGTGGCGAGGACGCGGTGGGCGAGGTTGGTGACGACCACGGGGCAGGCACTGTGCGCGGCGACCTCGTCGAGCAGGCTCTGCAGCGGGGCGCCGCCGGTGATGAGTGCGGTGAGCGCGGTCCGTACGGCTTCGGAGAGGCTGACGGCGGCGAACTTCCGCCGTACCAGCCGGGATTGGACCTCTTCCGTCAACTCCGCGAAGGGGAAGGGGCGGTGCAGCACCACCATGGGCAGTCCGCACCGCTCGGCCGCACGGCGCATCACGTCCGGCGGGGCGGGGAAGGCACGGCCGAGACCGAGGACGACGGCCGAGGCCTCAGCGCGGTGCAGGGACTGGATGTACTCGGCCTGGGCGCTCTCGTCACCGGCGAGGAGGACGCCGGTGGTGAGGATCATCTCGCCGCCGCTGAGCATCACGCCGACGTCGGCGGCCTCGGCGACATGCACCCACCGCACGGCGCGGTCGAGCTGGCTCGCGCCGGCCACCACCTCGGGCTCCCCGGCCAGGACCCGTTCCAGGGCGAGGACCTGACGGACCGACAGGGCGGGTTCCAGGGTGTCGAAGGTGGTGGCCATGACGATGTTCCCTTGCTCGTACTGCTGCTACTGCGTGCTCGCCAGAGCCCGTTCGAGGATGGCGGCGCCCTCTTCGGCCTCCGCGACGGTGAGGGACAGCGGCGGGGCGATGCGCAGGGCGCTGGTGTCGTGGCCGCCGCCCTTGCCGATCAGCAGCCCGCCCTCGCGGGCCGCTTCGAGCACGGCGGAGGCGGCCTGCGGATCGGCCTCGTCGGTGCCCGGTTTCACCAGCTCGATGCCGATCATCAGTCCGCGCCCGCGCACTTCCCGTACGCCGGGATGCTTCGCCGCGGCGGCCCGCAGCCGCTCGATGAGGAGGCCGCCGACGCGCCGGGCGTTGCCCTGGAGGTCGTGCTCCAGGAGGTAGGTGAGGTTGGCGAGGCCGGCCGCCATGGTGATCTGGGTGCCGCCGAAGGTCGAAATGCTGTTGGAGTCCAGGCAGTTCATGATGTCGGCGCGGGCGACGACACCGCCGATCGAGCTGCCGTTGCCGATGCCCTTGGCGAAGGTGAGGATGTCCGGCGGACCGCTCTGGGCGTGCGCCTGCCAGCCCCAGAAGTGGTCGCCGGTGCGGCCCCAGCCGGTCTGCACCTCGTCCGCGATCCACAACACGCCCCGCTCGGCGAGGACTTCGCGGAAGGCCGCGTACAGGCCGTCCGGAGGAGAGGTGAAGCCGCCGACGCCCTGGATCGGTTCGGCGATGAGGGCGGCCGGCGGGCGGACGTGACCGAGCAGGTCCTTGAGGTCGGCCACGCAGGCGGCGATGAACTCGGCGTCGGACAGGTGGGCGTAGGGTCCGCGCGTGCGCACACCGCCGTGGACGTACAGCGTCTGGAGCGGGGAGAGGGAGGTCGGGGACCAGCCGCGGTTGCCGGTGATGCCGACCGCGCTGAAGGAGCGGCCGTGGTAGCTGTTGCGCATGGCCAGGATCTGGTTGCTGCGCCGGTAGGCGGTGGCAAGCAGCAGGGCGGTGTCGTTGGCCTCGGTGCCCGAGGTGGTGAAGAAGACGCGGGCGTCGGGGATGCCGGACAACTGGGCGACGCGCTCGGCGAGTTCGACCATCGGCCGGTTGAGGTAGAGCGTGGAGGAGTGGAGGATCCGCCCGGCCTGCTCGCTGACCGCCTTGGTGACCTCGGGGAGCGCGTGCGCGGTCATGGTGGTGAGGATGCCGCCGAAGAAGTCGAGGTACTTGTTGCCCTCGGCGTCCCACACGTGCCGGCCCTCGCCGTGCGTGATTTCGAGCGGGTTGTCGTAGTAGAGGGCGAGCCACTCCGGGAGCACGGCCTTGTGCCGCCCCAGCAGATCCTTGGTCACGGTTGCACCAACCCTTCGTAGGCGTCGGGACGACGGTCGCGGTAGAACGCCCACTGCTGGCGTACTTCCTCGATCAACCCGAAGTCCAGGTCGCGGACGAGAAGTTCCTCGTCCTTGTCACTGGCGACGTCGCCGACGAACTGGCCTCGCGGGTTGACGAAGTACGACGTCCCGTAGAAGTCGTTGTCCCCGTACTCCTCCTGTCCAACCCGGTTGATCGCGGCGATGAAGTACTCGTTGGCGACCGCCGCCGCGGGCTGTTCCAGCTGCCAGAGGTAGGCGGAGAGACCGCGTGAGGTGGCGGACGGGTTGTAGACCAACTGGGCGCCGTTGAGGCCGAGTTGGCGCCAACCTTCGGGAAAGTGGCGGTCGTAGCAGATGTAGACGCCGACCTTGCCGACCGCGGTGTCGAAGACGGGCCAGCCGGCGTTGCCCGGCCTGAAGTAGTACTTCTCCCAGAAGCCCTTGACCTGCGGGATGTGGTGCTTGCGGTACTTGCCGAGGAAGGTGCCGTCCGCGTCGATCACGGCCGCGGTGTTGTAGTAGAAGCCGTCCTGCTCGATCTCGAAGACCGGGACGACGATCACCATGCCGGTCTCGCGCGCGAGCTGTTGCATACGGCGCACGGTCGGCCCGTCGGGCACCGGCTCGGCCCAGTCGTAGTGCTCCGGTTCCTGGACCTGACAGAAGTAGGGGGCGTTGAACACTTCCTGGAACCCGATGATCTTGGCGCCCTGGCGGGCGGCCTCGCGGGCGTGTTCCTCGTGTTTCGCCACCATGGACTCGGTGTCGCCGGTCCAGGTGGCCTGGACCAGAGCGGCGCGTACGACGTTGGCCATGAGCTGCTCCTTCGACGGGACGTCAGAGCCTCTACGCCCGTAGACAAAGGCCGTAGAGGGATGAACGTAAGCCTCCGGAGGAGCCTTGCCAAGACCATCGTCGTTAACCCGCGGAGTCGATCGCGTTTCACACTCCGGTGGGCGAGCCGATGGGCCACTCAGGCAGTGAAACCCGCCACCCGGAGGGCATGGACAAGATCCCAGTGGCGCTCGTCCGAGACACCCCGGGCCGCCTCCACCAGCAGCGGGACGAGCTGCTGGGGGTCGGCCGCGACACTGCGGGCCGCCTCCTCGGGGGTGCGGACCCTGACGTAGGCGTCGAGCAGGGCCATGATCTCGCGGCGGCGGCCCTCGGCGGCGAGCGCGAGCACCGCCTCTCCTATCTCCTCGGCCGGGCGGGCCACGCCCTGCCGCAGGATCTGCTCGCCGTCCGCCGTACGGCCCGCCGCGACCAGCGCGTCCGCCGCGCCGACCAGCCGGTCGGCGGGCAGCGAGGCGGCCTCCCACAGCAGCGTCGCCCAGTCCGCGCCGAGTCCGGCGCGCTGGAGCTCGGCCGCGAGCAGCGGGAAGCGCGCGGCGGGCCAGTACGCGGCCTCGGCGAGCAACGCGTGCGCCTCGCCGCTCCTACCCTCCCGCCGCAGCCCCACGAGCCGCTGCACGGCCTCCACGGTGGCCTGCCGCGCCTCCGCGTCCAGCGCCTCCCGCTTCGGCTGCGCCCGCTCGGCCGGCCGCGCGGCCCCGGCGAAACGGGCCCCGCGCGGGGTGCGGCGGGCGGCTGGCGCGGAGGTCGGCAGATCCGGTACGGCAACTGCGGGGCCCGGGGCCGGGGCGCCCGCGGCGGTGTCGTCCTCGGCCATACCGGCGAAGCGGGCGCTGCCTCGGCGGCGCTTGCGCTGCTTGGGGGCGGGGGCAGCTTCGGGGGCGGCGTCGGTGGACTGCGCGGGCTCGGGGGCCGCGGGCTGTACGGAGTCGGGGGCGGCGGAGCGCGTCGCCTCGGGTGCGGGCCAGTCGGAGGCGCCGGTCGCGGGCCAGTCGGAGGGCTCGGGCGCGGGAGTGCCGGCGGGGCTCGGAAAGTCGTCCCGCAGGGGGGCCGGGCTGCCGTAGCCGGGGTTGGCGCGCTCGAAGTCCTCGTAGCCGCGGCGCGCGTCGGGGGCGCTGTCGTCTCGGCGCGCGGGCTGGGATTCGGTGCGGCCGATGCCCACCGGGCCGCCCATCGGGCCGTAGCCGCGGGGCGCCTCACGCAGCCCTTCGTCGTGGCGCAGGGGATCGGGGCCGCCGTAGGCCCGTCCTCCGGTGTTGTCGGGGCCGCCGTAGCCGCTCTGCGGGCCGGTGCCGGGTGTCTGTTCGGTGTCGCGCTGGCGGGGCAGGCGGTGGGGCGCCGGGCCGTTGTCGTACGAACCGTACGGATCCTCCCCGCCGGACCGGCCGTCCTGGGCCTGGACTTGTGCCTGGTCCTGGAAGGTGTCGTCGGCCCGGAACACGTTGCCGTGCCGGTCGCGGTGGACCGCCCCGCCACCCCGGAGGTGGACGCGGTTGTCCAACTCCTCGATGCGGGAGCGGAGTTCGGCGCAGCGGGCGGTGGCGCGCTCATGGTCGTCGTGGGCCCAGGCGAGGTCGAGGCGGAGCGCGTCGGCCTCCTCCTGCGTGGTGGCGGCGCCGAGCAACCGCCCCAGTTCCGCCTGCCGTTCGGCGGCGTACTTCTGCTCGCGGAGCATCACGTCGAGCCGGTCAACGAGGGCGTCCCGGCTGCCGGGCCGGGCGTCGAACGCGGCGAGCGCCGCCGCGTGCAGGGCGCGGGCCCGCTCCTTCTCCTGGGCGGCGACACCGGGGCCGTACTCGGCGGCGAGGTCCTGGAGCAACGCCTCCACCACGTCCCAGGGCGGTATCTCACGGCCGCCCAGGCAGGCCTGCATACCATCGGGATCGCGCTGCCAGAACACCCCGCACCAGCCGCCGCCCTGGTCGAGGCGCGTCAGAAGCCGGTCGAGGTAGTTCGCGAACTCCCGCACCTGTCCGGGGAGTTGATCCACAGCCATGCTCCAACTCCCGCCAGACCGGAATGCTCCGGTCCGTAGAAAACACCATTTGTGTTACGACGCGGCTACGGAAGCTTTTCGAGCCGGGCGCAGAGAGCTCGGAGCCTACGCCTCCCTCCTGTGCGCCCGCCGGATTCCGCCGTATCCGCCACGCCCGCCACTCGATTCAGGCCGCCAACGGCGCACACCTGACCACGAGTTGGTCCATGGACAACCCGAGCGCGTCGGCGAGAGCGGCGACGGTGAAGAAGGCGGGCGTAGGAGCCCGGCCGGTCTCGATCTTGCGGAGGGTCTCCGCCGAGATGCCCGCGTGCGCCGCCACGTCCGTCATGCTCCGGCCACCACGGGCCTCGCGGAGCAGCCGGCCGAGCCGTTCGCCGCGTTCACGCTCTTCGGGGGTGAGAGGGGTGCGTACCATGCCGTCATTCTAATACCGGTATAGTAATTGGCATGGTGGAACTCAAGACGGACACGTCTATCGATGCGATGTACGAGGCGGGCCAGGTCGTGGCCCGCGCCCTCACGGCCGTGCAGGAAGCCGCCGACGTGGGCGTATCCCTGCTGGAACTGGACGAGTTGGCGCACGACGTGCTGCGCGCGGCGGGCGCGACCTCGCCCTTCCTCGGCTACCGCCCCTCGTTCGCGCCCACCCCGTTCCCGGCGGTCGTCTGCGCCTCGGTGAACGACGCGATCGTGCACGGCATCCCGGACGGCTACCGCCTGCGCGACGGCGACCTGGTCTCGATGGACTTCGGCGCGAAGCTGGGCGGCTGGGCCGGCGACTCGGCGATCAGCTTCATCGTCGGCAAACCGCGCCCCGCCGACGTACGCCTGATCGACACCGCCGAGCGCGCCCTCGCGGCGGGCATCGCGGCGGCCGTCGTGGGCAACCGCATCGGCGACATCGCCCACGCGATCGGCACGGTGTGCCGTGCGGCGGGCTACGGCATCCCCCAGGGCTTCGGCGGCCACGGCATCGGCCGCCAGATGCACGAGGACCCCGGCGTCCCGAACGAGGGCCGCCCCGGCCGCGGCCTCCCCCTCCGCCACGGCATGGCCCTCGCGATCGAGCCCATGCTGATCGCCGGCGGCAAGGACGGCTACCACGAGGCACCCGACGGCTGGACCCTCCGCACGAACGACCGGTCGAGGGCGGCACACGTCGAGCACACGGTGGCGATTACGGAGGCAGGACCCAGGGTGCTTACTGAGCGACGGTAAGGTCAGCGCCCCCTTTGGGGGCGCGGGGCTGTGTCGATTTGCGGCTCCGCCGCGTGGGCGCGACCAGCCACAACGAACCCGCAGCCATGAAATCACCCAAACCGCACATGCCCCACACAGTGGTCCGTGCCATGGTGGATTGATGACCAGCGGCTACATACCCCCCGAAAACGACCCCTTCGGAGACTTCCTCGCCAGGCTCTTCGGCGGAGCCGCCCGCCCCGGTCCACGCCACGTGGACATAGGCCGCCTGCTCAGCCAACCGGCCAGGGACCTCGTCCGAGGCGCCGCCCAGTACGCCGCAGAGCACGGCAGTCACGACCTGGACACCCAGCACCTCCTCCGCGCAGCCCTGTCCGCGGAGCCGACCCGCGGCCTCCTCACCCGCGCAGGCGCGGATCCCGACTCCCTCGCCGCGGAGATCGACGCGCGCTCGGGACCGGTCCAACCCCCGGAGGGCACCTCGCTCGCCCTCACCCCGGCCGTCAAACGCGCCCTCCTGGACGCGCACGACCTGGCGAGGGCGGGCGGCACGGGCTACATCGGCCCCGAGCACGTGCTCGGGGCCCTCGCCGCGAACCCGGACTCCGCCGCCGGACACATCCTGAACGCGGCCCGCTTCGCCCCCACGGGCCTGCCGCCGGAGGCACCCGACGGCGCGCTGCCGCGCACGGATCAGCCGCGCCCCACCGGCACTCCCACCCTCGACAAGTACGGCCGCGATCTCACCGACCTGGCCCGGCAGGGCCGTATCGACCCGGTGATCGGCCGCGACGAGGAGATCGAGCAGACCATCGAGGTGCTGTCCCGGCGCGGCAAGAACAACCCGGTGCTGATCGGCGACGCGGGCGTCGGCAAGACCGCGATCGTGGAGGGGCTCGCCCAGCGCATCACCGACGGCGATGTGCCTGACGTGCTGACCGGACGGCGGGTGGTCGCCCTGGACCTGACGGGCGTGGTCGCGGGCACCCGTTTCCGGGGCGACTTCGAGGAGCGGCTGACGAACATCGTCGGCGAGGTCCGCGCGCACTCGGACGAACTGATCGTGTTCATCGACGAGTTGCACACCGTGGTCGGCGCGGGCGGTGGCGGCGAGAGCGGTTCGATGGACGCGGGCAACATCCTCAAACCGGCCCTCGCGCGCGGCGAGTTGCACATCGTCGGTGCCACGACGCTGGAGGAGTACCGCCGGATCGAGAAGGACGCGGCGCTGGCCCGGCGCTTCCAGCCGATCCTGGTGCCCGAGCCGACCGTCGCGGACGCGATCGAGATCCTGCGCGGACTGCGCGACCGCTACGAGGCGCACCACCAAGTCCGTTACACCGACGAGGCGTTGGTGGCGGCCGTGGAGCTCTCGGACCGCTATCTCACCGACCGCCGACTGCCCGACAAGGCGATCGACCTGATCGACCAGGCGGGCGCGCGGGTACGGCTGCGGGCCCGCACGAAGGGCACGGACGTACGGGCCCTGGAGCGCGAGGTGGAGCAGCTCTCCCGCGACAAGGACCAGGCGGCGGCCGACGAGGACTACGAGAAGGCGACCCAACTCCGTGACCGCATCGCCGAGTTGAAGGTGCGGCTGGCGGAGGCCGGCGGCGAGGACACGGGTGACGAGGGCCAGCACCTGGAGGTCACCGGTGAGGCGATCGCCGAGGTGGTGTCCCGGCAGACCGGTATCCCGGTGAGCAGTCTCACCGCGGAGGAGAAGGACCGGCTGCTCGGCCTGGAGGAACATCTGCACCGGCGGGTCGTCGGCCAGGAGGAGGCGGTCCGGGTCGTGTCGGACGCTGTGCTGCGTTCCCGCGCCGGGCTGGCGAGCCCCGACCGGCCGATCGGCAGCTTCCTGTTCCTGGGACCGACCGGCGTCGGCAAGACGGAACTTGCCCGCGCCTTGGCCGAGGCCCTGTTCGGCAGCGAGGACCGGATGGTCCGCCTCGACATGAGCGAGTACCAGGAACGGCACACGGTGAGCCGTCTCGTCGGCGCTCCGCCCGGCTATGTCGGCCACGAGGAGGCCGGTCAGCTGACCGAGGTCGTCCGCCGCCACCCCTACTCGCTCCTCCTCCTCGACGAGGTCGAGAAGGCGCACCCGGACGTGTTCAACATCCTGCTCCAGGTCCTGGACGACGGCCGGTTGACCGACGCGCAGGGCCGCACGGTCGACTTCACCAACACGGTGATCGTGATGACCAGCAACCTCGGCTCCGAGGCGATCACCCGGCGCGGGGCCGGCATCGGCTTCGGTCCCGGCGGCGCCGACGCGGACGAGGAGGCGCGGCGCGAGCAGATCCTGCGCCCGCTGCGCGGGCACTTCCGCCCCGAGTTCCTCAACCGCATCGACGAGATCGTTGTCTTCCGTCAGCTCACCGCCGAGCAACTCCGGCTGATCACCGACCTGTTGCTGGAGCGCACCCGCCGGCTGCTGCACGCGCAGGGCATCACGGTCGCGTTCACGGACCCGGCAGTCGACTGGCTGTCCCGGCAGGGCTACCAGCCCGAGTACGGCGCCCGGCCGCTGCGCCGCACCATCCAGCGGGAGGTCGACAACCAGTTGTCCCGGCTGCTCCTCGACGGCCGGATCGCGAAGGGCGGCCGGGTGACGGTGGACGCGGAGGACGGGCGGCTCGCGTTCCGGACGGAGACGGCGGCCCAGCCGGCCTCCGGCTCGGCGCCCACGACTCCGCCCGCCTCCGACTCACCGTCTACGGCGCCGGACTGACCACGGCCGCCGAGCCGCCGCCGCGCCGTACCTTCTCGGCGGCGGCCAACCACTCTCCGTTCGGCAGCCGTTGCACGCCCGTCGCCGCGCCGATCTCCGGATTCAGCGTGAAGGAGTGCCCGATGGCCTGCAGCTTGGTCTTCAAGTCGCTGTTGTAGAGCGCCGGTTCGAGCTCCGTGTTGGCCGCGTTGCGCTGACTCGCGCGCGGCGCCGCGATCGCGTCCACCAGCGGAAGCCCCCGGTCCAAGAACTCCGTGAGGGTCTGCAGCACGGTCGTGATGATGGTCGCGCCACCGGGTGAACCGAGCGCCACGACCGGCTTGTTGTGCTTGTCGAGGACGATCGTCGGGGAGATCGACGAACGCGGGCGCTTGCCCGGACCCGGGAGGTTCGGGTCGTGGACGGCCGGGTTGGCCGGGGTGAAGGAGAAGTCGGTCAGCTCGTTGTTGAGCAGGAAGCCGCGGCCGGGCACGGTCATCGCGCTGCCGCCGGTCTGCTCGATGGTGAGCGTGTAGGAGACGACGTTGCCCCACTTGTCGGCGACGGTGAGGTGAGTGGTGTTCTCGCCCTCGTACGTCGTCGGGGCGGCCTTCCCGGCGGCGGTGCAGGCCGTCGGGTGGCGCGGGTCGGCCGGTGCCAGCGGGCTGGTGAGGACCGCGTCGTCCTTGATGAGGCAGGCGCGCGAGTCGGCGAACTTCTGCGAGAGGAGTTCCTTCGTCGGCACGTCCTCGAAGGCGGGGTCGCCGACCCATCGCCCCCGGTCCGCGAACGCGATCCGGCTGGCCTCGATGTAGTGGTGCAGGTACTGGACCTCGCTGGCCTTCGAAAGGTCCGTCTTCTCAAGGATGTTGAGGGCCTCGCCGACGGTCGTGCCACCGGAGGAGGAGGGCGCGATGGAGTAGACGCCGAGTCCGCGGTACGAAGTCTTCGTGGGCGCCTGGAGCTTGGCGCGGTAGGCGGCGAGGTCCTCGGCGGCCAGCTTGCCTGGGCGGGCGTTCCAGCCGGAACTCGCGTCCGCCTTCGGCTGGTTCACCGTGGCGAGGATGTCCTTGCCGAGGGCACCGCGATAGATGTCACCGATCCCCTTCTTGCCCAACTCCTTGTAGGTGGCGGCAAGCTCGGGGTTCTTGAAGGTGGAGCCGACGACCGGCAGGGCACCGCCCGGCAGGAACAGCTTGGCTGTGTCGGGGAAGTAGCGGAAGCGGGTCTCGTTGGCCGCCGTCTGGGTGCGGAAGGTGTTGTCGACCGTGAACCCGTCGGACGCGATCCGCTCGGCGGGCTTGAGGACCGTACCGAGCTTCTCACTCCCCCACTGGTCGAGGGCCTTCTGCCAGGTGGCCGGCGTGCCCGGGGTGCCGACGCTGAGGCCGCTGCTGACGGCGTCGGCGAAGGCGAGGGCCTTGCCGTTCTCCACGAAGAGGTTGGAGTCGGCGGTCAGCGGCGCGGTCTCGCGGCCGTCGATGGTGTGCACCGTACGGGACTTGGCGTCGTAGTAGACGAAGTAGCCGCCTCCGCCGATGCCGGAGGAGTAGGGCTCGGTGACGCCGAGCGCGGCGGCGGTGGCGACGGCCGCGTCGACCGCGTTGCCGCCCTTCTTCAGCACCTCGATACCGGCGGCGGTGGCGTCCGCGTCGACGCTCGCCACGGCGCCGCCGTAGCCGACGGCGACCGGAACCTTCGTCGGTGTGCTGCTGCTCGTCGCGGCGGGTGGGGCCGCGGCCCCGACCGACGCCACGGCGGCCGAGACCGCCAGGACCGACAGTTTCCGTGCCACAGGGCGACGCATCCGTACCTCCAGTCCAGAACCGTCCGCGCAGCGTATCCACCTGGCACGGGCCCCGACAGACCGCTTCCGGCCGCCGCCACACGAACGTCACACGTCGAACACCGGTACGTACCAGCCACATCGGGCCGCTAACATGCGCGCCCATGAATGACGACCTGCGCAACATCGTTCTGGGCGTGGCCGCCGCCGGCATCAGCGCCGCGCTCGGCTGGCTCGCCCGCACCTACCTGTGGAAGCGCAAACTCCGGCGCAAGCAGGCGTTCTTCGGGCTGCCCGACAACTCCGAGTCGCTGCTCGTGGTCAACCGCGAGGCGGGCGGACCCGAACTCACGGTGATGCGGCACGACGTGTTCGCGCTGCTCGAACTCGCGGCCCTGATCAAGGACTGCAACGCGCACGCCCAGGTCGTCGCGCACGACGCGGCCCAGCAGGGTTTCGGCGAACGCACCGAGTTCTGCGTGGGCGGCCCGGCCTCCAACCGCCGGATGGCCGCACATCTGGCGTCCCTGCTGCCCGGTATCCGCGTCAACGTCGACCCGGAGCCGGGACCGGACCGTGGCGCGTTCCAAATAGGCAGCGAGCGCTACCGACTTGAGCCCGGCAAGGGCGAGTACGTGCTTCTCGCCCGGCTCACCGCCGGCCAACTGGGCGGCGCCCGTCCGGTGTTCCTCTTCTGCGGCCAGCGCGCGATCACCAACCAGGCGGCGACCCGCTATCTCGCCCGCAACCATGAGAAGTTGGCCCGCAAACACGGCGGCAACACCTTCGTCCTGCTGCTGAAGGTGGTCAACTCGCAGGCGTACGGCCCCGATGTGGTGGAGCTGGTGGCGGACGTGACCCGGGCGGCGGAAACGCCCCTGCCTGCACCGGCACCACGAAGTTCGCACCGCGCGTCCTGAAGTCACACACACTTCAACAATCGTTACTGGCACGTAACTTACCCACGGGTTACCTCAGGTAAAGGGCCGCGGTTACCGTCGGGTCACTTTGCATTGACACGTGTGAGGAGTGACCCGTGCGAAACCGTCGCCAGTCCCTGCGTACGACCGCCGCGGTCGCCGTCTCCGCGGCTCTCGTCGCCGGAGGCGTCCTCGGACTCGCCCCCGCCGCCCAGGCCGCCACGAGCGCCGTCCGCTTCGTCGACATCGCGGGCGACGGCGGCACGAAGCTCGCGGCGAACGTCGTCCTGCCCGCCGACGCGGACGGCTCGCACCGCTACCCCCTCCTCGTCCTGCCCACGAGCTGGGGCTTCCCCCAGGTCCAGTACCTGGCCCAGGCCGAGAAGCTCGCGAACTCCGGCTATGTCGTGGTGAGTTACAACGTCCGGGGCTTCTGGCAGTCCGGCGGCGGGATAGAGGTCGGCGGCCCGGCCGACGTGGCCGACGCGTCCAAGGTGATCGACTGGGCGCTCGCCAACACCCCGTCCGACGCGGGGCACATCGGCATGGCGGGCGTGTCGTACGGCGCCGGCATCAGCCTGCTCGCGGCGGCACACGACAAGCGGATCAAGGCAGTTGCGTCTCTCAGCGGCTGGGCGGATCTGATCGACTCGATCTACTCGGGCCGCACCGAACACTCCCAGGCGACCGCCCTGCTGGACGGCGTCGGCCTCGTCACCGGCCGGCCGAGCGCGGAGACGAGCCAGGTCTTCAAGGACTTCTTCGCCTCCGACCTTTCCAAGGAACAGGAGTTGATCGACTGGGGCAAGGAACGCTCACCCGCGACCTACCTCGATCAGATCAACAAGAACGGCGCGGCCATCTTGCTCGCCAACGCCTGGGGCGACACGATCTTCCCGCCCAACCAAATAGCCTACTTCTACGGTAAGTTGACCGGCCCCAAGCGGCTCGAAATCCGCCCCGGCGACCACGCCACCGCCGAGCTGACCGGACTGTTCGGGCTGCCCAACGGCGTGTGGACGGACACCGAGCGCTGGTTCGACCACTACCTCAAGGGCGAGGACAACGGGATCAACCGCGAGGACCCCGTGGAGCTCAAGTCCCGTTCCACGGGCGGCTACGAGGGCTATCCGGACTGGAAGTCGGTGGGCGCGACCCGCAAGAAGATCGACCTCGCGGGCACGACCACCATCCACACCAACGTCGACTCGGGCGCCGACGGCGGGATCGTCTTCCTGTCCAGCATCCTCGACCAGGTCGCGCAGGTACCTCCGGTGGCCGCCCTTCCCCTCCTCCCCCGCCGCTGGGCCGCCGTATGGCAGTCGGAGAAGTACGCGAGCGCCCAACAGGTGCGCGGCACCGTCAAGTTGCACACAACGGTCACGGACACCAAGGAGAGCGGCACCCTCGTCGCATACCTCTACGACGTGGGCCCGCTCGGCCTCGGCAAGCTGGTCACCAACGCGCCGTACACCTGGCACGGGCAGACGCCCGGCCGGCCGTTCGGTGTGGACCTGGAGTTGTTCTCCACGGCCTACGACGTCCCGGCAGGGCATCGTCTCGCCCTGGTCGTCGACACGGTCGACCCGCTCTACATCGAGCACAACCCGACCGGCGCGCAGCTGACCTTCTCCTCGCCCACGAACGACCCGTCGTACGTGTCGATCCCGCTGCGCGAGCAGTGATCTCCGGCTGCCGCCGGACGGGCAAGTGCCCTCCAACTACTGCACCCGCGGCAGCAGCGTCCCTGGTTCGGCCGGGGCCACGTCCACGGCCTCGGTCTTGGGACTGCGCTGCTCCCGGCGGGACACCCATCCGGCGAACCAGGAGAGCAGCATGCACATCCCGATGTAGATCGGCGAGATCACCATCACCACGGGGATGAACGGCAAATCGTAGTCGAGGTTCGACGCGATCAGCTTCCCGGCGTGGAGAAACTCCTCATAGGTGATCAGATAGCCCAGCGAGGTGTCCTTCAGCGCGACCACCAACTGGCTGATGATGGCGGGCAGCATGGCTCGTACGGCCTGCGGTACGAGGACGTACGACATGACCTGGGTCTTGCGCATGCCGAGTGCGAACGCGGCCTCCCGCTGGCCGCGTTCGACGCTGTTGACCCCGGAGCGGAAGACCTCGGCGAGCACCGAGCCGTTGTAGAGGGTGAGTCCCGCGACCAGTGCGGGCAGCGGCTGCACCTTGAGCGCCACGAAGATGAAGAAGATCATCACCAGGACGGGCATGGCGCGGAAGAACTCCACGACGAGCGTGGAGAGCCAGCGCACCGGCCGGTGGTCCGACAGCCGTCCTACGGCGAGCAGGGTGCCAAGTGCCAGTGACAGTACGGCCGCGAGCCCGAAGGCCTTGAGCGTGTTGCCGAGGCCCCGCAGCAGCAGTTCCTGAATTCCCTTGTACTCGAAAGGCATCCACTTCGTGTACGTGAACTGGTCGGTGTCGAACAGGAGATACAGGATCCAGGCGAGGAGGCCGAGGATGACGACGGTGGACGCGATGCCGTAAAGGCGGTGGCGTTTGCGGGTCTTGGGGCCGGGGACGTCGTAGAGGGCGTTGGCGGTGGTCATCGGGCGACTCCCCACTTCCTCTCCAGCACGTTGAACAGCGCGCTGATGGCGAGGGTGATGATCAGGTAGCCGAGGGCGATCCAGACGAAGGTCCAGACGATGTTGTAGCCGAGCTCGCTCAACGTCCGGTAGGTGCCGAGGAGTTCGGTGACGCTGAAGGCGCCCGCGATCGCCGAGTTCTTGGCGAGCGCGATGAGCGTGGAGCCGACCGGCGGGATCACCGAGCGGAACGCCTGCGGCAGCACGACCAGTCCGAGGCTCTGCCCGAAGGACATCCCGAGGCTGCGGGCCGCCTCGCCCTGCCCCCTGGGCACGGTGTTGATGCCGGAGCGCAGCGCCTCGCAGATGAACGCCGAGGTGTAGCAGCCGAGCGCGAGGACCGCGAACACCTTGAAGGGCAGCACGAGTCCGAAGCGCGGCAGGCCGAGCAGCACCGCGAAGAACAGCAGGGTGAGCGGGGTGTTGCGCAGCACGGTGACCCACACGGTGCCGAACACCCGCAGCGAGCCGACGGGGGCGACCCGGAAGGAGGCCATCAGGAAGCCGAGGGCGAGCGCCAACACCGAGGCGTAGACGGTGAGTTCTACGGTGCCGAGGAACCCGTCGACGAAGGTCGAGAAGTTGTCTGTCAGTACGTTCACATCGGCCTCGCTCAGCTCGCCGGGTAGCGGTCGATCGCGGGCGGGGTGGGCGCGGGCACTCCGGACAGGCCGAGTGTCGCCTCGTACGCCTTCTTCCAGTCGCCGTTCTTCTCACGGGCCTCCAAGGCGTCGTCGAGGGCGAACCGCAGGGCGTTGTCGCCGTGCGGGACTCCGATGCCGTACGGCTCCTTCGAGAAGGGCTTGCCGACGACCTTGAGCTGATCGGGGACCTTCGCCGCGTAGCCGATGAGGATCGCGTCGTCGGTGGTGACGGCGTCGACCTGGTAGGTGAGCAGGTTGTCGACACAGACCGAGTAGGTGTCGTAGGCGACGAGTTGGGCCTTGGGGTAGTCGTCCTTGATGCGCTGGTACGGCGTGGATCCGGCCGCCGAGCAGACGCGTTTGCCGGCGAGGTCCTGCGGGCCGTGGATGTCGTGCTCGTCGCTGCGCACGAGGAGCGACTGGCCGGCCATGTAGTAGGGGCCGGCGAAACCGACGAGCTTCTTGCGCATGTCGTTGATGGTGTAGGTGCCGACGTAGTAGTCGATCTGGCCGTTCTGCAGGGCGGTTTCACGGTTGGCGGAGGCGATCGTCTTGAAGTGGACGGTCTTCGGGGCGAAGCCGAGGGAGGCCGACATCATCTTGGCGATCTCGATGTCGAAGCCGGAGTAGGTGCCGGTCGCCGGGTCCTTCTCGCCGAGGTAGGGCTGGTCCTCCTTGGCGCCGACGACGAAGTGGCCGCGCTTCTTCGCCCGCTTCCAGGTCGTGGAGTCGGGGAGCTGAAAGCCTTGTGCCACTTGGTAGTTGGGGAGTTTCTCGGCGGCCGGACCCTTCACGGGCGGGCTGCCCTCCTTGCCGCAGGCGGTCGCGAGCAGCACGAGGATCAGCACGAGGAGCACACGGGTGGTACGGAACATGGATCGCACTCCCCCGCTCAGTGCTTGAGGATCTTGGACAGGAAGTCCTTGGCCCGGTCGCTGCGCGGGTTGGTGAAGAACTCCTCGGGGGTGCGGTCCTCGACGATGCGGCCGTCGGCCATGAACACGACGCGGTTGGCGGCGGAGCGGGCGAAGCCCATCTCGTGGGTGACGACGACCATGGTCATGCCGTCGTGGGCCAACTGCCGCATGACTTCGAGGACTTCGTTGATCATCTCCGGGTCGAGGGCCGAGGTCGGCTCGTCGAAGAGCAGGGCCTTGGGTTCCATGGCGAGGGCGCGGGCGATGGCCACGCGCTGCTGCTGGCCGCCGGAGAGCTGCGCGGGGAACTTGGGTGCCTGCGAGGCGAGTCCCACGCGGTCCAGGAGTTCCATCGACCGCTTGTCGGCGTCGTCCCGTTTGCGCTTGCGGACCTTGATCTGGGCCAACGAGACGTTCTGCAGCACCGTCTTGTGGGCGAAGAGGTTGAACGACTGGAAAACCATGCCGACTTCGGCGCGGAGCCTCGCGAGGGCCCTGCCCTCTTCGGGCAGCGGCCGGCCGTCGAGCTGGATCGTCCCGGACTCGATGGTCTCCAGCCGGTTGATCGCCCGGCACAGCGTCGACTTTCCCGACCCCGAAGGGCCGATCACCACGACCACCTCCCCCTTGCCGACGGTGAGGTCGATGTCCTGCAGGACATGCAGCTCCCCGTAGTACTTGTTGACGTCACGCAGTTCGATCAACGGATCGACGGCCATGCCCAGCCCTACTCACTCTCAGCTGTGTCGTGGTTGCCGCAAACTATCCACACAAGAACGGAGTTAACGCACGACACGCACTTTTCGGGCATTAGCCGTATTTACGCCCCTCTTACTCTTCGGCGACCTCCGCGTACAGCTGCGAGAGCTCGGGCACACCGCTCGCGGCCCACTCGTGACCGGAGGCCACGACGTCGAACTCGCGCCCGGAGTCCAGCCGTACGACGGGCTGACCGTCCGGCCGGATCTCCCAGGCGGCGCCCTCCACCGCGCGCACGATCACGGTGCCCAGATACAGACCGGCGTCGTTGCCGAGCCAGGACACGGTCTCCTCGTCGTCCCGCCAGCGCGGCACCAGCTGGTCGAGTGCCTCCAACGAGCTTGCGGAGTCGTCGAGTTGGATGCCCTCCCGGGCAGCGTGCGAGCGGAGCAGCTCGCACTCGGCCAGCAGCTCGGCGATGCCCTCGGCGTCGTGGATACGGTGCTTCTCGGCCCGGTCGCCCAGGAAAGGGATGTTCATACATACAGCGTGTCATTCGCATCGCCGTACGCACCACAGGGCGTCGCGGGTGGCGTGTCAGCACCCCGCACGGAGGGGGGAAAGCCCTTCGGCCGGGCGCGGGTTGGCCGGATGGTGGGCGCGATGTCCCGTTCGTACGGTCGCAGTATGAATCGGACAGGCAGGATGATCGTGATGTCGTCGGTTGCCGCAGCCCTCGTGGTGAGCGGTTCGGTGTCCGCGGGTGCCGTGGGGACGGGGGCGGTCCCGGCACCGTCGGCGCAGGCCCTGCACGACGCGGGGCGGGGGCGGGTCGTGTCGGTGGTGCGGCTGCGGACGCTGTCCGCGCGGCAGGTGGCCGCCGAGCTGAGGAGCGACGAGGACGGCCCGGACTGGTACACGGGGAGCGTCCGCTACGGCGTGGACACGTACCGGGTGGTCTACCGCACGGTGGACGCCAAGGGCCGGCCGACCACCGCGAGCGGGCTGCTGGCCTTCCCGCGCGGTGGTGAGCGGCGGCTGCGGACGGTGTCGTTCACGCACGGCACCGAACTCTTCAAGGGCGATGTCGCCTCGGTGTCGAGCGAGGTGTGGGGGCAGGCGCCCGCCCTCACCTACGCGTCGGCGGGCTTCGCCGTCGTACTCCCCGACTACCTGGGGCTCGGCCTCGGCCCCGGGCTCCAGGCGTGGATGGACGTGCCGTCCGAGACGACGGCCGCGCTGGACCTGCTGCGGGCCGCCCACTCCTACGCGCCCTCGGTGGGGCGGCAGTTGGGGCACGAGGTGCTGGCCACCGGCTTCTCGCAGGGCGCGACCGCCGCCCTCGGGCTGACCCGGGCCCTTCAGGAGGGGGCCGATCCCCGCTTCCGGGTCACGGCGGTGGCACCGGTGAGCGGCGCCTACGCCTTCCGGGACGTGGCGTTCCCGTCCCTGCTGGACGGGCGGGCGAACCCGAAGGACGGCGTGATCTACACCGCGCTGGCCCTGGTCTCCTTCAACCTGCTCCATCACGTCTACGACAGCCCCGGCGAGGTCTTCCGGGCGCCGTACTCCCGCACCATCGAGGGCCTGCTGGACGGCACGCACACCGGGCAGGAGGTCGTGGCCAGGACCCCGGACACGATCGACGGACTCCTCACCCGGCACGGGCGGGCGCTGGTCGCGCACCCGACGGGCGGACTGGCCGCCGCGCTGCGGATCACCGACGGGGTGTGCACGGGCTGGACACCGAAGATGCCCATGCGGCTGTACTACGCCGAGGGCGACGAGCAGGCCGTGAACGGGAACAGCGAACACTGCAGGGCGTCGTTCCGGGCCCGGGGTGTCGACGTACCGCTCGTCGACCTCGGCACTCCGGACTACGGCGGCTCCCGCCATCTGGGCTCCCAGCAGGCGGCGACGGGGGCCGTCGTACGGTGGTTCGCCTCGCTGGGCTGAGCGGGCGGGGCGGGCCCGGTCAGACGTCCAGGTCGACGACGACCGGGGCGTGGTCCGAGGCGCCCTTGCCCTTGCGCTCCTCGCGGTCGACGTAGGAGTCGGTGACGGCCTTCGCGAAGGGCTCGTTGCCGTAGACCAGGTCGATGCGCATGCCCCGGTTCTTCGGGAAGGCGAGCTGGCGGTAGTCCCAGTAGGTGTACGGGTGGTCGTACTTGAGGGGGCGCGGGACCACGTCCGTCAGACCCGCCTCGCGCAGGGCGGTCAGGGCGGCGCGCTCGGCCGGGGTGACGTGGGTGAGGCCCTCGAAGGCGGCCACGTCGAAGACGTCGTCGTCGGTCGGTGCCACGTTGTAGTCACCGAGCACCGCGAACGGGCGGCTGCCCTGTGCGTCCTCCGCGACGGCCGCCCTGAGGGCCTCGAACCACTGGAGCTTGTACGCGTAGTGGGGGTGGTCCACCTCGCGGCCGTTGGGCACGTACACCGACCAGACGCGGACCGGGCCGCAGGTCGCCGAGACGGCGCGGGGCTCCTGGACGCCGTCGTAACCGGGGTCCCCGGGGAGGCCCTTGACCACGTCTTCGAGTCCTACGCGGGAGAGCACCGCCACGCCGTTCCACCGGCCGGTCGCGTTGACCGCCGCCTCGTAGCCCGCCGCGCGCAGCTCGTCGAACGGGAACTGCGCCTCGGCGAGCTTGGCCTCCTGGAGGCACAGCACGTCGGTGCCGCTGCTCTCCAGCCAGGCCAGGAGCCTCGGCAGACGGGCGGTGATCGAGTTCACGTTCCAGGTCGCGATGCGCATGCCTCACAACCTACCGAACGGCACTGACACTCAGACCGACGCGCTGTCCCCCGGTGCCAGCCGCAGGTGCTCCGCGCCGCCGAGCGCGCCGATCTGGTGGTCGTAGATCGGGCGGGCGAGGTCCGTGAGAAGGGCGTCGTGGATGTCGTAGGCGCGTTGCGGCTTGACCTCGCGGACGTAGTCGATGACCTCGGAGATCTTGCTCCAGGGGGCCATGACCGGGAGCATCAGCGTCTCTACGGCGTGGTCGGGGACGGTGAGGGCGTCGCCGGGGTGGAAGACGCGGCCGGCGTCGATGAGGTAGCCGACGTTGGTGATGCGCGGGATGTCGGGGTGGATCACGGCGTGCAATTCGCCGTGCACCTGGACGTCGAAGCCCGCCGCCGTGAAGGTGTCGCCGTGGCCGACGGTGTGCACCCGGCCCGGGAAGGCGGCGGAGAGCTGGTCCGCGACCGACTTCAGGGTCCAGATCTCGGCGCCCGGGTTGGCCTCCAGGCCCGCCCGCAGCCGGTCCTCGTTGAAGTGGTCGAGGTGCTCGTGCGTGACGAGGATCGCGTCCGCGCCGACCGCGGCGTCCTCCTCGGTGAAGGTGCCCGGGTCGATGACGAGCGTCCGGCCGTCCTTCTCCAGACGGATGCAGGCGTGCGACTTCTTGGTGAGCGTGGTGAGCGTCATGGGTCCATCCTGCCGCTGCCCGACGTCGGGCGGGCGCCTGAGACTGGTGCTTTCGGTACCGGGCTGAAGATCACTCCGTGGGGGTCGTCTCCTCGCGGATGACCTGCTGGGCGACCCTGAAGGCGCTGTTCGCCGCGGGCACTCCGCAGTACACCGCCGCCTGCATCAGCACCTCCTTGATCTCGACCGGGGTGAGGCCGTTGCGCAGCGCCGCCCGGGTGTGGAAGGCCAGTTCGTCCAGGTGACCGCCCGCGACCAGCGCGGTGAGGGTGACACAGCTGCGCGAACGCCGGTCGAGGCCCGGGCGGTCCCAGATCTCGCCCCACGCGTACCGCGTGATGAACTCCTGGAAGTCCCCGGAGAACTCGTCCGCCTGCGCCAGCGCCCGGTCCACATGCGCGTCGCCGAGCACCTCCCGGCGGACCTTGATCCCGGCGTCGTAGGGGTCCGGACGGCCCATGACCTGCGGCGGCGCGGGGGGCGGCGGCGCGATCTCGGCGATGGGCGCGGCCTGCTGCGGCGCGGCGAGGACCGGCCTGACCGGGGACGCCACTATGGCCATCTGCCCGGTGGACTGGTCGTAGGCCGGCTGCCAGGCGGTGGAGAAGTGCCGGACCAGGAGATCGGTGACGGCGGCGGGCTGCTCGACCGGGACCATGTGCGAGGCGCCGGGTACGACCGCGAGGCGGGCGTCCGGGATCCCGGCGACCAGGGTGCGGGCCTCGGCGGGCCCTGTGACCTGGTCGTCCGAGCCGACGAGGACGAGGGTCGGCACGCCGATCCGGCCGAGTTCGGACCGTACGTCGAACGCGGCCAGTGCCTCGCACGCGGCGATGTAGCAGCCGGGGTCGGTGGTGCGCACCATCTGTACGGCCCACTCGGTGATCGCGGGCTGCGTGGCGGCGAAACCGCCGGTGAACCAGCGCTCGGGCGACGAACGGGCGATGGGGTCGAGCCCGTTGGTGCGCACGATCACCCCGCGCTGGCGGAACTCGTCCGCCGTGCCGAAGCGGGGCGAGGCGGCGATCAGCGCCAGCGAGGCCACCCGCTCCGGGTGGCGCAGGACCAGTTCGAGACCGACCGCGCCGCCGAGCGCGCAGCCCGCGTAGCCGAAGCGCTGCACGCCGAGCGCGTCGAGGGTGGCGAGCAGCCGGTCGGCCAGGTCGGAGACCGAGTCGGCCGGGTGCGCGGGCGAGCCGCCGTGGCCCGGCAGATCGAACCGGAAGACCCGCCACTGCTTCGCCAGCTCGGGCACCTGGCGATCGAACATGTGCCAGGTGGTCCCGAGCGAGGGGCCCAGGATGAGAACCGGGGCGTCCTCGGGGCCGTCGAAGCGGTACTGGAGGGCGGGGCTGTTGTTCATGTCGCTCACCGCTCCAACGTAACCGCCGTTTCTTACGGCCCGGCTGTGGGGCCCCCGGTCTCCCCACCCGGCTCCCACACTTCGGTGGGGAACCCTCACATCGCCTTCACCGGACGTCGGGCAGGGCGTGGACGGCGGGTGAGCTGCGGCTCGGACGGTGATCGTGGGTGCCGGGAGGAGAGCCGAGGCTCAGAGTTCGCCGGGGGCGCCCAGGCCCGTGAGTGCGCCGACCGGGTCCAGGTCCGGGGTGCCTCTGGGCCACCAGTCGTCGTGGCCCGGCTCCGATTCGTAGGCGTACCACAACCCGTCGCGGCCCAGGCGTAGTTGGACGTGGCCGTGGGGGTGGGTGAGGTGGTTGTGCCAGGGGCGGAAGGCCGGGAGGTCGGCGGCGAGGAGCAGCGGGCGGGCCCGGTCGAAGCGGCCGGCCGGCGGGTCCCAGGGCTCCTCCAGCACCACGAGCCCCTCGATACCGCCCTGCCGCCAGGCGGCGACCGCGCGCGCCAGCTCGCCCGGGCTGCGTCCGGTGGCCCTGGCGAGGGAGGCGTAGAGGGAGCGGGTGGTGGCGGTCAGCCCCGAACCCGGGCGGGCGGCGGCGAGCCGGACCGCGTCCTGCCACAGGGTCAGCTCCCCGACCGGATCCCGGCCGGTGCTGAGCAGCGCGTGCGCGCGGGCGGCGGCGTCGGTCGCCAGCTGGTCGAGGGCGAAGGGATCCGGGCCGCCGGGCGACGCCGGGTACACGGGAGGCTGCTCGGGGTGCGGGGGTGTGGGCAACGGGGGTGGGAGCGGCGGGAGTCGGCGTTCCGGCGCGAGGGCGTCCGTGGCCCGCACGCCGGGGAGCGGGGCCGGTTCCTGCTCCTGCGCGGCGCGGGCGGCCCGGGCCGCGTTGCGGCGCGACAACGCGTCGAGCAGTGGACGTTCGCCCCGGCCGCGCAGCAGGAGCAGCACGAAGGGATCGGCGTCGAGGAGCCGCGCGGTCTGATAGCAGAGGGCGGCGGCGTGCTTGCAGGGGTGCCCGACGTCGGGGCAACTGCAGTGGGGGTCCAGGTCCCCGGGCCCCGGCAGCAGCGGAACTCCGCACTCGGCAAGGGACTTGGGCATCTCCTTGTCCAGCAGTGCGGCGATGTGCCCGGGCCGATCGGCGGCGGCGTCCAGGAACCGGTCCCAGTCGGCGTCGTCCAGCGTCCGCAGCCGCACCTGTACGCGGTACGGGCGCGGACGGCTGCCCTGCACATACGCGAGCACCAGCCCCGGCGTCACGGTGATCGCGTCGACATGGCCCTTCTCGGCGTAACCCCGCCCGCGCACCAGCCTCTTGGCGTCCAGCGCGCCTTCCTCCAACGCGGTGACCCAGGCGTTGCCCCACCAGGTCTCGGCGAATCGCGGGTCCTTCGACGGTTTGGGCGGGAGCGCGGGGAAGGTACGGCGGATGTCGCCGTCGCGGGTGGGGGCGGCCATGGAGGTGGGGAGCGTGGGGGCTGCGGGGGCGCTACTGAGGCCGGGGGGTGCGGCCGTGACTCGGGGGGCGGTGTGGTCCTGCGTCCGTTCGTTCCAACTCGCTTGGTCTTCGGGGGCGTTGTCGGCGGGCGGCACCGTGCTGGGGTCGTCGTCCTCGGGCATCCGGAAGGCACCGGCGAGCATGTCCCGTACGGCGCGCGCCCGGTTGGCCTCGACACCGCCGGGCACTCGGGCGCGTGTTCGCGCGGTGCCGGTCGTGGTGGTGCGGGTGCTGGAGGGGGCGGAGGTCCGGCGGGGCGGTCGGGACGCGGACTCAACTCCCTTGCTCCCTACGTCGGCCCGGGCCTGCTGACTCTCCCGCCGGGCGGTTCGCAGTGCCTCGCGGGCGAGGTCGGCGGGCCGGGGGGACGGCTGGTCGGGGGCGCTGCCTCCGGGGGCGGGAACGGTGGCGGGGGGTGCCGGGTGGTCGCCTTGCTGCTCCACGGCGTCTACGGGGTCGGGAGCCTCCGGTTCGGTATGGGTGCTCTCGGGGGCTGCCGCTTCGGTCGCCTCGCGTCGGACCGGCAGGGCGGCGCGCAGCGCGGCGCGGGCGGCGTCACCGGGGCGTGGGGCGGGTGGCGCGGAATCGGCGGCCGGGGGTGCGGCGACCGTCGCGTCCTCGGCGCCGGTCACCTCAGGAGCGGCGGACGCCAACGCCTCGGGATCGGCCGGCCCAGACGCGCGGGACACGGACGCCTCGGAACCGGCCGACACAGGCGCACGGGACACGGACGCCTCGGAACCAGATGGCACAGGCACGCGGGACACCGGCCTCCCAGCATCGGTCGGCCGGGGCGCGCGGGTCACCGCATCCTCAGAACCGGCCGACGCACGCATGTTGACCACCGGTTCACCAGGGGCCGCCGCATGCCCCGCGGGCTTCTCCGTCTCCCGCTCCCGCCGCTCACGCGCGGCCCGCAGTGCCTGTCGTGCGAGGTCGGCGGGGCGCGCGGCCAGCTGCTCCGGCTCTTCGCTCCCGCGCGGCGCGGGTCGCGTCCGCCCCGACTCGCCTTCGCCCACCGCGAGTTCTACGTCGCGCTCCGCGTCACCCGCACCCTGCGCAACCCCCTCAGCTGCCGTCATGACTCCCTCCGCAGCCGCACCAGGTCCGACAGGTCACGGTCCGTCAGCTCGGTCAGGGACGACTCGCCGGAGCCGAGGATCGCGTCGGCCAACGCCCGCTTGGATGCGAGCATTTCGGCGATGCGGTCCTCGACCGTGCCCTCGGTGATGAGGCGGTGGACCTGGACCGGCTGGGTCTGGCCGATGCGGTACGCGCGGTCCGTGGCCTGTTCCTCGACCGCCGGGTTCCACCAGCGGTCGAAGTGGACGACGTGGCCCGCGCGGGTGAGGTTCAGGCCGGTGCCCGCCGCCTTCAGGGACAGGATCAGGACCGGGGTCGCGCCGGCCTGGAAGCGGTCCACCATGCGCTCCCGCTCCGGTACCGCCGTGCCGCCGTGGAGCAGCTCGACCGGAACCGCGCGGGCGGACAGGTGGGCGGTGATCAGGCGGGCCATGCCGACGTACTGCGTGAAGACGATCGCGGAACCGTCCTCCGACAGCAGGGTGTCCAACAGCTCGTCCAGCAGGGCGAGTTTGCCGGAGCGGGCGGCGAGGCGGTCGCCGCCGGCCTGGGCCGCCGTGTGCTCCTCCTTCAGGTACAGCGCCGGGTGGTCGCAGATCTGTTTCAGGGAGGTGAGGAGCTTGAGGACCAGGCCCCGGCGTGCGATGCCCTCCGTCGTCTCGATCGCCAGCATCGACTCGCGCACCACCGCCTCGTAGAGCGAGGCCTGTTCGCGGGTGAGCGGGACCGGGTGGTCGGTCTCCGTCTTGGGCGGCAGCTCGGGGACGATGCCGGGGTCGGACTTCTTGCGCCGGAGGAGGAAGGGGCGGACCAAGCGGGCCAGGCGGGTCACCGCCTCTTCGTCCTCGCCGTTCTCCACCGCGCGCGCGTGCCGGGCGCGGAACGACTTCAGGGGGCCGAGAAGTCCGGGGGTCGTCCAGTCCAGCAGGGCCCAGAGTTCGGAGAGGTTGTTCTCGACCGGGGTGCCGGTCAGGGCCACGCGCGCGGGGGACGGGATCGTGCGCAGGGCCTTCGCGGTCGCCGAGTACGGGTTCTTGACGTGCTGTGCCTCGTCGGCGACGACCATGCCCCACGGCTGCTGGGCGAGGGTCGCCGCCGCCGAGCGCATCGTGCCGTACGTGGTGAGGACGAAGCCGCCGGTCAGGTCGTCCAGGGTGCGGTCCGCGCCGTGGAAGCGGCGGACGGGGACTCCGGGGGCGAAGCGGGTGATCTCCCGCTGCCAGTTGCCCAGGAGCGAGGCGGGACAGACCACGAGGGTGGGGTCGCGGTGTGCGCGGCGCAGGTGGAGGGCGATGAGGGTGATGGTCTTGCCGAGGCCCATGTCGTCCGCGAGGCAGCCGCCGAGGCCGAGGCTGGTCATGAGGTCGAGCCAGGCCAGGCCCCGGAGTTGGTAGTCCCGGAGGGTGGCCCGGAGGCCGGCCGGAGGTTCGGCGGGCCGGATGCCTGCCGTGAGGCGGTCGCGCAGGGTGGCCAGTGCGCCGACCGGGACGGCTTCCACCTGTTCGCCGTCGACCTCCGCCGTGCCCGTGAGCGCGACGGACAGCGCGTCGACCGGGTCGAGCAGGCCCAGTTCGCGTTTGCGGGCCTTGCGAACGAGGGCCGGGTCGACCAGCACCCACTGGTCCCGCAGCCGTACGACCGGACGGTGGGCCTCGGCCAGGGTGTCCATCTCGGCCTCGGTGAGCGGGTCGCCGCCGAGCGCCAACTGCCAGCGGAACTGGAGGAGTTCCTCGCTCTCGAAGAAACCGGTGCCGTCGGTCGCCGAGCCAGGCGCCGACCGGACCACCGCGGACACCGTCAGGTCCTGTGCCAGGTCCCGGGGCCAGTGGACGGCGACTCCGGCCGCCGCGAGCCGGGTGGCCGCCATGCCGAGCAGATCGCCCAACTCCTCCTCGGAGAGGGCGAGTACGTCGGGCACGTCCTGCTCGGTGAGTCGGTCCAGCGGGGGCCAGACGCGGGCGGCCCGACGTACGGCCAGCGCGGCGTCCACACGCGCGCGGGGGCCGAAGGCGCTGTCCGCCGTGCCCGCCCACAGGGCCGCCGCGTCGACCACGAGGGTGGGGTCGGCGAGGCTGTGCACCTGGACGATGGCCGCGCCCGCGCTGCGTACACGGCCGCCGTCGTCGAACAGGTCGTAGGCCGAGAGGTCCAGGCGGAGCGAGATCCGCACGCCCGCGTCCATGCCGGCGGCGACCTCGGCGGCCCAGTCCCGGGCGTCGCGCAGGCGCTGCGGCGGACGGGCCGCGAAGGGCATCCCGGAGGTGTACGGCGCGGCCGGGGTGCGGGGCAGGGTGTCCGCGACGGCGTCCAGGAAGGACCGCATCAGCGCTTCCGGCTCGGGCAGCCGGAGCGGTCCCGGGCCGGGCAGCGGGACCGAGTGCCCCTCGTACGGGAGGGCCGCCGCGACCGCGCGGACGTGTGCGATGTCCTCCGGATCCAGCGGGCCCGCCCGCCAGGCGTCGTGGCCCGTGGCCGTGAGGCCGGGGAGCAGTCGGCCGCGGGCGGCGAGGCGCAGTGCGTGCAGGGCGGCGGCGCCCCAGCAGGCCGTGGCGGGATGGGCGGCGGGGTTCCGGCGGGCGCGCACGAGCAGGGGCAGCGCCGCTTCGATCGGCAGGGTCAGCGCGGGGGTGGGCCTGCGGCGGACTCCGGCGCCGTGTCGTCGTACGACCGTCAACTCGGTCTGTTCCACGCCCTCTTCTGCTTCGGGGAGGGCGCGCTCTCCGTCGGGGTCCCAGAAGGCGACGCGGCCCTCGCGCGGGACGACGGGGGACGGCAGGAAGACCGCGGCCAGCCGTACGGAGATCTGCTCCATGAGTGCCGTGTCCGTCATACGTCCTGTCACCTCCCGCCCGTCGGTCGCGTCAGCTGTCTTCGACTCTACGGGCGGGGTCTGACAATCGGCCCCGGCGACCGGCCGGGGCCACCCGCTAGGGAACCGTGCGGGAGACGACGTAGACCATGGGGAGGGCCGGATCGGACAGGTTCACCACGACGTCCTGGGTGGGTGCCGGCTCCTTCTGCTTGTTGACCACGCCCCACCAGGGGCCGGGGCGGGTGAACTTCCAGCCGGTGATCTTCTGGTCGCGGTCGCCGATGGTGATGTCGTTCTTCTTCAGCGTGTCCCGGTCGACTCCTATGCCGGCGAGGAAGGTGTCCAGGCCGGCCTCGGAGGTCTGGAACTGGACGTAGAGGCGGCTGGTCTTCCAGTTGTTCGTCTCGTAGAAGGCGATCTCTTCCGCCGGGTGCGGGACCGGTACCTGGTAGAGGCGGCGCTGGACCTTCGAGGGCCAGCCCACGGTGAGGCCGGTCGCCGAGTACTTGGCCTCCTTGTCCTTGCCGCTGTTGCGGCTCTGGTTCGCGGAGATCACCAGATAGACGGCCGGTACGCCGATGAGCAGCACGATGATGAGCAGGGTGAGCGCTCGACGGCGGGCCTTGTGGCGGGGGTCCTCCGGAGGGCGGGGCGGCTCGTCCCTGGGGGTGACCTGGCGGGGCAGCGATGCGATCATGCGGTGTCCTGGGTGTCGCGCCGGGACTCGGCGAACCGCTCGTAGCGCTCGTAGCGCTCGACCCGGCGGCGCTTGGCGCGGCGGAAGCGGCGGGCGACCAGGCGGGCGAGGTCGGCGGCGCCGACCATGCCGGCCTCGGGACCGAGCTGGGCGCGCACTATGCGGGCCTCGGGGCGGTAGCCGCGGCCGGTGAGCTGCCGCTTGAACGCGTCCCGCGCGGGGCCGATGAGCAGGTCGTCGGCGGCCGAGACACCGCCGCCGATGACGAAGCAGGAGGGGTCGAGGGCGGCGGCGAGGTTGGCGATGCCGACGCCGAGCCACTGGCCGATGTCCTGGAGCAGTTCGATGCACATCGCGTCGCCCTCACGGGCCAGCTCGGTGATCATCGGTCCGGTGATCTCACCGATGTTGCCCTTGACGTGCTCGATGATCCCGTAGGCCACCGGGGAGTCCGCCGCGGCCAGCTCGCGGGCCTCCCTGACCAGCGCGTTGCCGGAGCTGTACTGCTCCCAGCAGCCACGGTTGCCGCACGGGCAGCGGTGGCCACCGGGCACGACCTGCATATGGCCGAACTCGCCCGCGACGCCGTACTTGCCGCGCTTGACCTGGCCGTCCTCCAGGATCGCGCCGCCGATGCCGGTACCGAGCGTGATCATGACGAGGTGGTCCTCGCCGCGGCCGGCGCCGAAGCGCCACTCGGCCCAGGCGGCGGTGTTGGCGTCGTTGTCCACCAGGACGGGGACGGAGAGCCTGCTCGTGATGCGGTCCCTGAGGGGCTCGTTCCGCCAGGACAGGTGGGGCGCGAACAGGACGCGGTTGCGCTCGGCGTCGACCCAGCCGGCCGCGCCGATGCCGACCGCGTGGACGTCGTGCCGGTCGGACAGGTCCAGGACCAGTTCGACGATGGTGTCCTCGACGACCTTGGGGCTCTTGGACTTGTCCGGGGTCTCCGTGCGGAGCTTCTCCAGGATGTTGCCGTCGGCGTCCACGACGCCCGCCATGACCTTGGTGCCGCCGATGTCGATGCCGACGGTGGGCACGCGGGGGGCGGTCAGGTGCGACCTGCGCTCGCGCGTGCCGACGGTTCGGAGCGCCGGGGCGCGGCGGGAGCCTATGGGGGCGCTGAAATTGCCGTAGGTGCTCATCAGGCCCGATTCTGCCTCACCGTGACCGTGGGTGCTGTGCGGGGGCGTGCGGGGGGTGCGGATCGTTGTCTTGTGCGGGTGCGTCGTGGCTGGTCGCGCCCCGCGGCGGAGCCGCAAATCGACACAGCCCCGCGCCCGAAAGGGCTCTGTGGCGAGCCCCGATCAAATCCGCGTTGTCCGGACATTACGACGAACATCGCGGGCGAAGCGGTGCACTCAGGGACGTACCAAGAGCTGGAACTCGAACGAATAGCGCGTCGGTCGATACGTGTGGCTACCGAATTCGACCGCGCGGCCCGTGTCGTCGAACGTCGTGCGCTGCATCGTGAGCAGCGGGGCGCCCTCGGTCTCGGCCAGGCGCTCGGCCTCCTCCGCCGTCGCGCCGCGGGCGCCGATGGACTGGCGGGCGCTGTGCAGGGTGATCCCGGCGGTGCGCATCATCCGGTACAGGCCGGTGGCCTCCAGTTGCGCGGTGTCCAGGTTGAGCAGGCCGAGCGGGAGGTGGTTGGAGAGGTACGCCATCGGCTCGCCGTGCGCGAGGCGCAACCGGTCGATGCGGTGTACGTCGCTGCCCTCGGCCACGCCGAGTGCCGCCGCCACCTCGGCGGACGCCGGGACGACGGTGTTGACGAGGACCTTCGTGGCGGGGCGCTGTCCGGCCGCCTCCAGGTCGTCGAAGAGGCTGCTGAGTTCGAGCGGTCGCTTGACCTGGCTGTGCACGACCTGGGTGCCGACACCCCGGCGGCGCACCAGGAGGCCCTTGTCGACGAGGGACTGGATGGCCTGGCGGACCGTGGGCCGGGACAGACCGAGCCGGGCCGCCAGCTCGATCTCGTTGCCCAGCAGACTGCCCGGGGTCAGCGAGCCGTGCTCGATCGCGGCCTCCAGTTGTTGGGACAGCTGGAAGTACAGCGGCACCGGGCTGCTCCGGTCCACGCTGAGTTCGAGCGGCACTGTCGGGTCCACATCTGGTTTCGGCACGGGCCGAGCGTAGCTCTGTGAATGGTTGACGGGAAGTGATGTAGTTCGATTGTCCGGACATACGCATTGACAGCGTGCCTGGTCGGCCCTCAGTTTGTTTCCATGCGCATCGGAGTCATCGGTACGGGCCGCATCGGGACCATCCATGCCAGGACGCTCAGCCGTCATCGTGAGGTCGGTTCGCTGATCCTCACCGACGTGGACCCGGCACGGGCCCAGGAGCTGGCGAACCGGCTGGGGGAAACGGCGGCACCGAGCACGGAGGAGATCTTCAAGTGGGGCGTGGACGCCGTGGTGATCACTACGGCGACATCGGCGCACGCCGAATTAATCGGCAGGGCGGCGCGCTCCGGGCTCCCGGTGTTCTGCGAGAAGCCCATCGCGCTCGATCTGCCGGGTTCGCTGGCGGCGATCGCCGAGGTCGAGACGGCGGGAACGATCCTTCAGATGGGGTTCCAGCGCCGGTTCGACACGGGTTACACGGGTGCCCGGGAGGCGGTGCGCTCGGGGCGGCTGGGACGGCTGCACACGGTCCGGGCGATGACCTCCGACCAGACCCCGCCGCCGGCCGCCTATCTGCCGATATCCGGCGGGCTGTACCGGGACACCCTGATCCACGACTTCGACATGCTGCGCTGGGTGACCGGGCGCGAGGTGGTCGACGTGTTCGCGGCCGGGTCGGACGCCGGGCCCGCGATGTTCCGCGAGGCCGGTGACATCGACACGGCCGCCGCCGTCCTCACGCTGGACGACGGCACCCTGGCCACGGTGACGGCCACCCGGCTGAACGGGGCGGGCTACGACGTCCGGATGGAACTGGCCGGTGAACTGGACCAGATCGTGGTCGGCCTGGACGACCGCACCCCGATCGCGTCCACCGAACCGTCCGGGCCGCCGGCCGCGACCAAGCCGTGGACCGGCTTCCTGGAGCGCTTCGGGCCCGCCTACGAGGCCGAGCTGATCGCCTTCGTCGAGGTCGTGGTCGGTCAGCGCACCAATCCGTGCGACGGACGCGAGGCCCTCCAGGCGCTGCGGATCGCCGAGGCGTGCGAGGTGTCCCGGCGCGAGCGAAGACCGGTCAGGCTCGGTGAGATCGCGGGCGGCTACGCCCTCAGCTGAGCAGTCGTATCGCAGGGGTCGCCGCGTCCGTGGCGGCCCCGAAGTCGCAGTGGGGGCAACGCAGTTCGCGCGGCCGTCCCTGGTTGGTCTGAATGCTGTACGTGGCCGCCTCCTTCGCCTCGGGGCAGTAGGAGCGCAGGTGCAGCCGCACCCAGGGGTGACTGGTGGGGGCCATGGCGGGCCTGCTGTTCCTGGTGTCCTCGAAGGGCGCCCACCAGAAGTCGACCAGGGCCCGCAGGGCCAGCCGCTCGGGACCCGAAGTCGTGTCGTACGCGGCGATCCGGCCGGCCGTGCGGTGGCGCTGGAGACCGCTGCGGCTGCCGGAGCACAGGGCCCGCTCGGCACCGCACTCGAACACCTGCGTGCGGCCGGTCCGCTCGCAGACGAAGTAGTCGACGGTGAACTCCAGCTGTGAACTCCAGTGCAGATGATGCCCGTTGTCCCCGGCGAAGGGCCCGGTCAGCTCGGCGGTGATCTCCGCGGTGCGCAGCATGTACGGCTCCCCTCAGACCGTACGGACCGGCAGCACCGTGCCCTGGGCGACCGCGCACAGCGACTCCGTGCCGTCGTCGGCGACCGCGAGGACGTCGCATCGGACCACGGCCTGGCGGCGGCCGGACTGGACGACCTCGGCCCGGGCGCGCAGGGTGGTGCCGGTGGCCGGGCGGACGTACTGGATGGTGAGGCCGCCGGTGAGGACCGCGGGGCCGAGGACGGTGCCGCCGGCGAAGGTGAGCGCGTTGTCGGCGGCGTAGGAGAGGACTCCGCCGTGTACGAAGCCGTTCTGCTGGTGGAGGTCCTCCCTGATGTCGATCTCCAGGGTGGCGCCCCCGTCCCCGAAGGCACTCAGCCGCGCGCCGATCAGCCTGCTGAAGGGTTGGCTCTCCAACGCCTTCCGGGCCATGGCCAGGTCGAACTCCACGAGTGCGGTCACGAGAGGGGCCTCCTGGGGCTTCCACTACGGCTTTCGTCACACCTTGGACGGCTGCTACGGCCTTCCGGTGCGGCCGTTCTACCAGCGCACCGGCAGGCTGCGCATCCCGCGCATCAGCATGCCCGGGAGCCAGTCGCCGGGCGGGCCCTCCAGGGCGAGGCCGGGGGCACGCTCCAGCAGCGTCCGTATCGCCGTGCGTGCTTCGAGGCGGGCCAGCGGAGCGCCCAGGCAGTAGTGGATGCCGTGGCCGAAGGCGAGGTGGCCTCGGCTGTCGCGGCGGATGTCGAAGCGGTCCGGGGCGGGGAAGCGGCCCGCGTCGCGGTCGGCGGCGGTCAGGCCGATCATGACGGCGTCACCCCTCACGATGCGGGTACCGGCGATGTCCAGGGATTCCGCGGCGAAGCGGAACGTGCCGTTCTCCACCGGGCCCTCGTAGCGCAGCATCTCCTCGATCGCGCCGTCGAGGAGGGTCATGTCGGCGCGCAGGGCGGCGAGTTGGTCCGGGTGTGTGAGCAGGGCGTGGACGCCGCTGGTGAGGAGGTTGACGGTGGTCTCGTGGCCGGCGATGAGCAGGACGAAGGCCATGCCCCGCAGTTCCTGCGGGGAGAGCCGGTCGCCGTCCTCGGCGGTGGTGCGGATCAGGTCGCTGAGGAGGTCGCCGCTCGGGCCCGCGCGGCGCTTGTCCTCGATCAGGTTGCCGAGGTACTCGGCGAGCCGCACGAACGCGTCGTACTCGCTGCCCGAACTGGTGGGTGCGACCGCCTCCGTGGACAGCTTGCGGAACTCCGCGCGGTCCATGTCGGGCACGCCCAGCAGCTCGCAGATCACGGTGATGGGCAGCGGGTAGGAGAGCGCTTCGACGAGGTCCGCGCGGCCGAGCGGCAGCATCGCGTCGAGGAGCTCGTCGGTGATCTGCTGGACGCGAGGGCGCAGTTCCTCGACGCGGCGCATGGTGAAGGAGCGGGTGACGAGCCCGCGCAGGCGGGTGTGCTGCGGCGGGTCGGCGCTCAGCAGGTACTTGCCGATCAGCTCCTCGTCGAGGAACGTCACCCCGATCCTGCTGCCGTCCTTGGCCAGCCGTGGGTCGGCGAGCGCCGCGCGCGCCTCCTCGTACCCCACGATCAGCCAGGTCACATGGCGCTCCTCCGGCTCCGGCAGGCGCACGAGGTGCACCGGGCCGCGCTCGCGCAGCCTGGCGTACACCGGATGCGGGTCCCTTCGGAACTCCTCGCCGAACTCTCCTAAATCGATTGCCCCGGTCATTCCCTGCCCCCTCCGGACGATCCCCCGAGATCTCCCAGTGCAGTGGGAACGCGCGGCGGCAGCGGCTAGTGCCCGCCGTCGCCGTCCTCTTCGAGGAGGCCCGCGTCGTACGCCAACAGGGCGATCTGCACACGGTTGTTGAGGTCGAGCTTGGCCAGGATGCGGGAGACGTGGGTCTTGACGGTGGCGACGCTCATGAAGAGGCCGGCGGCGATCTCGGCGTTGGCGAGGCCCTGTCCGACGGCGACGGCGACCTCGCGTTCGCGGTCTCCCAGGACGGCGAGGCGCGCACGCGCGCGTGCGCGACGGGTGTCGGTACCGGTGCCCGTGCCGGCCGCGTGCTCCATCAGCTGTCGGGTGACCGCGGGCGACAGGACGGGGTCGCCGGCCGCGACCCGGCGTACCGCGTCGAGGATCTCGGCGGGCGGGGTGTCCTTGAGGACGAAGCCGGCGGCTCCCGCGCGCAGGGCCCGCAGCACCTGTTCGTCGGCGTGGAAGGTGGTGAGGACCACGATCTGGGGCGCGTCGCCGCGGGCGCGCAGCCGCTCGGTGGCGGTCAGTCCGTCCACCGAGGGCATGCGGATGTCCATCAGGACGACGTCGGGGTGGACGCGGTCGACGAGTTCCTCGACCTCGCTGCCGTCGGCGGCCTCGCCGACGATCTCGATGTCGGCGGCGCCGCCCAGCATGAGGGACAGTCCGGCCCGTACCAGCGGGTCGTCGTCGACGAGGAGCAGTCTGATCGCAGTCATGGGGGCTACGTAACCACGGCCCCGTGGACCAGAGCCCGTTCACCCCCAGGGCAGCCAGGCCCGGACCCGGAATCCGCCGCCCGTCTCCGGGCCGTGTTCGAGGCGTCCCCCCGCCAGGGTCGCCCGCTCGGTCAGGCCGATCAGGCCCTGGCCCGAGCCGGGGACGTGCGGGACCGCGCCCTCCGGGGGCGGGTTGTGCACGGCGACGACCAGGCCGTCGCCCGGGGTGCCGCTGACGGTCACCGTGACCTCGGTGCCGGGGGCGTGTTTGCGGGCGTTGGTGAGGCCCTCCTGGGCGATGCGGTAGGCGGTGCGGCCCACGGAGGCGGGCACCGCCGCGGGGTCGGTGACCCGGTTGACGAGGGTGACCTTCATGCCGGCCTCGCGGGACTCGGTGACCAGTGCGTCCAGGGCGCCGAGCGTGGGCTGCGGGCGGCCCGTGTCGTCGGGCTCGCCGGCGCGCAGGACGCCGATGATCTCGCGCAGGTCCTGGAGCGCCTCGTGGGCGCTCTCCCGGATGACGCCGGCCGCCCGCGCGACCTCCTCGCGGGGCGCGTCCGGCCGGAACTCCAGCGCGCCGGCGTGCACGCTGAGCAGGGTCAGCCGGTGGGCGAGCACGTCGTGCATCTCGCGGGCGATGGCCTCCCGGGCCAGCCGCTGGGCCTGCTCGGCACGGAGCTCCGCCTCCGTCTCGGCGCGCCGGGCGCGGTCGCGCAGGCTGAGCATGAGCTGCCGCTTGGAGCGGACGAACATGCCCCAGCCGATGACGGTGAGGGTGAACAGTTCGGTGAACGCGACCGCGCCGGCGTACGGCAGGTCGGGGTCGGGGCGCAGCCAGAAGAAGATCGGGGTCAGGGCGAGCTGGATGCCGCCGATCCAGGCCACGTACCGGAAGGGGCGGTGCACGGCGAGGGTGAAGAGGGCGACCAGGCCGGCGCCGCCCGACGTGGTCGAGACGAGGCCGACGGGGATCATGGCGATCGCCAGCCCGACCGGCCAGCGGCGGCGCAGCCACACCGCGAAGCAGGCCAGGACTCCGATCAACTGGTCCACGACGGACAGGGCGTGGGAGGTCGAGGTGTCGTCCCTGAGGCTCTGCGCGGCGATCAGCGCGATGATCACGGCCAGCAGGAAGCAGGAGGTGTCGACGACCCAGTCGCGGGCGGTACGGCGGGGCCGTCCCGGCCGCTCGACGTCGGGGTCGAGTTCGTCTGCCACGGCGGACGGCAGCAGCCAGCGGCGCCCCGCGAACGCCGACGATACCTGCGCGGTCCTGTCATCGGTCACGGTCGACAAATCTACGCAGGGCCGGGCCCGGTCACCCCACCCCGACGGGGATCGTCGACCAAAGTCGCGGGATCACAGACTTTCGGCGGACATGCCTCGCCGCGCGCCCCCCACGGAGGTGTTCCCCGTCCGTGCGCAGACCGCGTGGAGCGGGCGTGCGCCAGGTTAACTTCCCGAAAACTCATCGGACTTGACGGGAAAATCTCTGCGGTTGTCATTGACATGCCACTATCTACGCGCGTCATCATGAGGCCATGAGATTCCCCCCACGAATCACCGGCATCGGCGCGGCAGCCGCCGTCCTGTCCACTCTCCTCATCGGTGGAACCGTCGCCACCGCGACCCCGGCGGCCGCCGCGGTCGGCAGCATCTGCTACAGCGACCTGCCTTCCCAGGCGTACGACACACTCGACCTGATCGCGACGAACGGGCCCTTCCCGTACTCGCAGGACGGCGTCGTCTTCCGCAACCAGGAAGGCGTCCTCCCCAGCCAGGCCTCCGGCTACTACCACGAGTACACGGTCAAGACTCCTGGCTCGTCCACGCGCGGAGCGCGCCGGATCGTCACCGGGGAGAGGACCCAGGAGGACTACTACACCTCGGACCACTACGTCACGTTCAACCTGATCGACTTCGACTGCTGAGCCGATCCGTCAGGTCCGTTACGTAGTCACCCGGACGCCCGGATCCCACCGGCTGCACCATCGCTCACCCCTCGCCCCGCGGCTCCCCCCACGTTCATGGGCTGCGGGGCGAGGCACGTCCGGCCGCAGTCCGAAGCCGGGCTCCGTCCGGCGTCGACGCGAATGCTCCGCCGGGCCCACGCCCCGCCCCAGGGCGTCGACGACTGCGCCCGCCAGACGGACGGCACGATCGGGCTCGGCTGCGGGGCCCGCTCGTACACGTCGGTGCTGCACTGCTCCGCCGACTGGGCCGCGCTCGACTCCCGCTTCCCGTCCGGCCCGTGCCCGCGGCGCGGCGCCGGACTCCCCCGCCGTACCGGCGAGGCCGTGGTCTCGGTCGACGGCGTCGGCGCGGTTCGCCGCTGCCACCTCGTCCGCGACGGGGTGGGGAACCCGTACGACGGCTCCTACCGGGCGACGTTGCGCCCGCGCGCGGGTCCGTCGGCCGTCTGGGGCTGAATGTCGAGATCGTGTCCTCAGTGATGCCGTCCCTTCTCAGGCGTGTCTCAGGAGTGTCATCGGCTGAGGGATCGCCCCAGGGGCCCCGTGATGGAGGGAGAACGACCGCGGGGCACCCGCGGATCGGCAATCACGGGGAGAACGAGACACATGATGTTCAAGCGATTCGGGACCATCGCCGCGACCGCGATCACCGGCACCCTGCTCCTGACCGCCTGCAACGGCGTGGACGGTGCGGCCGACGCCACCGTGTCCCATCCGGCGGCGGGGGCGACGCAGGCGGCGGGGGCCATCGGCCGCTACACCCATAACGCGCCGGGAGCGCGGTACTTCACCACGATCCTCACCGGTGACAACGAGGTGCCCGTCAAGGGCAAGCCGGCGGTGGGCGACAAGGACGGCAGCGCGGTGGCCCTCATGCGCATCCAGGGCCACGAGGTGTCCTTCGCGTTCGCGTGGACGGGGATCGGCACCCCGACCATGGCCCACCTCCACCAGGGTGCGCGGGGCACCAACGGCGACGTGAAGATCCCGTTCTTCATGGAGAAGCTCAAGGGCGGCACGCCGTTCGTGTTCGGCACCGTGAAGGTCAAGGACGCCGGCCTGCTGCGCAGCATCGAGGCGCATCCCGACCGGTTCTACTTCAACCTGCACACCGCCGAGTTCCCCGGCGGCGCGGTCCGCGGACAGGCCGTCGCACTGCCGGGCGCCGTCTCGCTGCCCGACGCCGTCCGGCACTCTTCGCTGGCCGGCGTCGTCAAGGGGGCCCAGATCTACGCCTGCACCAAGCAGGACGACGGCTCCTACGCCTTCACCCAGGACAACGTCGACGCCACCCTCCAGGGCGGCATCCAGCACAGCTTCGCCAAGCACGGCCCCGCCGGCCCGCCGCAGTGGATCGCTCCCGACGGCTCCTCGGTGACCGGCACCGTCCTCAACAAGTTCGACAACGGCAAGGGCAACATCCCCCAACTCCTGCTCCGCGCACAGCAGACCGGCAAGAGTGAGGGACTCCTGTCCAAGACCACCTCGGTCCTGCGGCTCAACACCGCCGGCGGCGTCGCCCCGGCCGGCACCTGCAACCCGGCCACGCAGCCCACCGTCCGCGTCCCCTACACGGCCGACTACCTGTTCCTCGCCACCAAGTAGCGGCGGCCGAACGGTCGCACCCGAACACGGCCAGGCGATGCGAGCCCCCGCGGACTCGCATCGCCGCGTGTTTGCGACAACGGACGCTTCGCGCCTCGCTAGAGGTCGATCGTCACGGACGCCCCGGGCCTTCAGGGAGATCTTCCTGCGCACCTTTCCGGCGCGGAGTTCCGTCTCCGTTCTCCCGACGCTCCGGACCGTCACCGTGGTCGCCCTGCCGTCCCGCCAGGAGAAGTCGAGGGTGAATCCGCCGCGGGCGCCGATCCCGGTGACGGAACCCTTCGGCGCCCAGGCCTTCGGCAGCGCCGGGAGCAGTTCGAGGACTCCCGGCCCGGAGTACAGGAGCATCTCCAGCGCTGCGGCGGGGCCGCCGAGGTTGGCGTCGATCTGGAAGATCGTGTAGCGGCCCTGGCTGTACATGTCGAACCAGTTCGCCGAGGTCCCGTTGCCGTTGTTCATCGAAGGGCGCAGCACCGTGAGACAGAGCTGGTAGGCGTTTTCGGCGTCCTTGAGCCGGGACCAGCACAGCGACCGCCAGGCGCAGGCCCAGCCGAAGCTGTCCATTCCCCTGGCGGTGAGGAGTGCGCCTACGCCGTCCACCAGTTCACGCGGGCTGGTGTCCACGGAGATCCGGTCGCCGGGGAAGAATCCGATGAGCGGGGACAGATGACGGTGTGTCGTCTCGCCGAGGTTGTCGGGGCTCATCCACTCCTCCAACCAGCCAGCCAGCCGGTCTTCGGGCTGACGCGCGGGAGGTGGAGCCGGGCCCGCATCGCGTCCAGTTCGGCGGCGAGGTCCTCGTCGCGGCGCAGTGTGCGGGCGGCGACGGCGAACTCCCGGAAGAGTTCCCACGCGAGCTCCTGCCCGTAGGTGTTTCCCTTGCCGTCCGGTCCGTGCTCCGGCGACCAGGAGGTGTCGTCCACCAGGACCTCGTGGGACGAGCCGTCCGCGTCGGTCACCTCGGTGGTGATCAGCCGCGCCTTCCAGAACTCGGCGGCCCCCTTCAGCACCGGATAGATCGTCTCCAGGTGGGCGCGGTCCTGGGAGTACTCGTAGTGGCGCCACAGCGTGGCGCAGAGCCAGGCGTTGCCCGAGGGCTGCCAGGCCCTGCCGCTGCCGCCGTAGACGTTGGTGGAGAAGGCGATGGCCCAGCCGGCCACGTTTCCCGTGCTGTTGCGGAAGCGGCAGCCCGAAACCGCCGAAGTCGTCGGCGCGGTAAGGATGTTGGCCGTCGCTGGTGAGGGTGTCGTTGCGCCCGCCCGTCCAGAACGAACCGTCCGTGAGGTACAGGAAGTCCTTCGCCACCAAAAAGGCGATTAGTGATCGTACCGGGACTATTTATCGGATGAATGGCCGATACCGTTGAGTTTTCCGGGAGTCACCGCGCGGCGCCGCGTCCCCACGCCGTCCCCACCAGGACGAGCACCCCGCCCGCCAGCCCGAACGCGCCGAGCCGTTCACCCCCGATCGCGATACCGGCCGCAGCGGCCCAGAGGGGTTCGGTACCGAGCAACAGGCTGACCCTGGACGGGGAGGTCCGGCGTACGGCCCACATCTGGACGAAGAACGCGAAGAGGGTGCAGCACACCGACAGGAACAGCAGTCCGGCCCACTCGCGCGGCCCGAAGTCCGCCGCCGTCGCCCACGGTGTGGAGTCGGCGCCGGCCGACAGCAGCGCGAACACCGCTACGGCGGCGCCGAGTTGGACGGTGGTCAGGGGCAGCGCGTCGGCGCCCCGCACGGACTTCACGCGGGACATGGCCAGCACGTGCAGGGTGCGGGCCAGGGCCGCGAGCAGCATGAGGAGGTCGCCGAGGGAGGGGCGGCTGAAGCCAGCGCCCTGGGTCAGCAGCAGTACGCCGAGCACCGAGAGCGCGGCCGCTCCGAGGAAGGCGCGGGAGGGCCTGGTGCGGGTCACCGCGGCCTCGGCGAGTGGAGTGAAGATCATGGTGAGGCTGATGATGAGGCCCGCGTTCGTCGCCGAGGTGTGGACGACTCCGTAGGTCTCCAGAAGGAAGATCCCGGCGAGGATCAGCCCGAGCAGGGCCGCGCCGCGCCACTGGGCGGCCGTCAGGGCGCGCAGCGAGCGGTGGCCGACGACGGCCAGGACGGGCAGGGCGAGGGCGAAGCGCAGGACCAGGACGGCGAGGACCGTGCGGGCGGTGGTGATGTCCTTGGCGGCGAGATAGCTGGCGCCCCAGACCACGGCGACGAGCAGGACGGGCAGGTCGGTCGACCAGGTGCGGCGGGGCGCGGCGGCGCGCGGTACGGCGATCGAGGACATGGGGGCGGCTCTCCCGGTCTCCGGCGAAGGGGTGGAGACATCGGCGGCTGCCACACGGAACGATCACCGTACCCGCGCGGACCCCGGCCGACTAGGCGTTTTCCGGGTCGACGTACGAGCCGTACGTGGGACGGCCCGCCACGTCGTACGACTGGATGGAGACCCCGGTGCTGGTGATGGTCCCGCCCGTGCGCTTGAAGGCCTTCGGCGTGGTGCCCTCGGGGAACAGGCGCAGGCCGGTGCCGAGCACGACCGGGAAGGTCACCAGGTGGATGGTGTCGAGGAGGTCCAGCTCCAGGAGGGACCGGACGAGGGCGCCGCTGCCGTGCACCTGGACCTCGCCGTCGATGCGCTCCTTGAGGTCGGTGACCTCCTTCGCCAGATCGCCGCCGAGGACGGTGGTGCCGGCCCAGGAGGGGTCGGTGAGGGTGGCCGAGGCGACGTACTTCGGCAGGGCGTTCAGCTTGGACGCGATCGGGTCGGCGGGGTCGGTCATGTTCGGCCAGTACGAGGCGAAGATGTCGTACGTACGGCGGCCGAGGAGATAGGCGCCGGAGCGGTCGAAGACCTCGACCACGAAGCGGCCGAAGTCGTCGTCGCCGTACACGAAGCTCCAGCCGCCGTGCTCGAAGCCGCCCCGGGTGTCCTCTTCGGGGCCGCCGGGGGCCTGGTAGACGCCGTCGAGGGTGACGAAGATGGTGGAGACGAGCTTGCCCATGTCGGGTGCCTGCTTCCTGGTGCGGGGGCCGATGGTGTCATCAGCTCAGACCCCGCCCACCCCCGCAACTCATCGGTCGTCGCTACGACACCTCATCCCGCGTGCGTCGAGAACATGCCGCCGGTCGGGCCCTGCTTGTCACCGCCCTGGGCCTTCTTCAGCGCGTTGGCGAGGCTCTCGATGGTGAGGGACTGGAGGATGACGCGGCCGTTGCCCTCCAGGGTGGCCAGGGAGAGGCCCTCGCCGCCGAACACGGCGTTCATCAGGCCCTGGCGGTTGAGGCCGCCGATGCGCTGGACGCCGTACTGGATGCCCTCCTCGAAGGCGACGAGGCAGCCGGTGTCGACCTCGATGCGGCCGCCGAAGTCGGCCGGGTTCAGGTCGATGAAGTTGCCCGCGCCGGCGATGATCACCGTGCCGCGCCCGGTGAACTTCTCCAGGACGAAGCCCTCGCCGCCGCTCATGCCGGTGCGGCCGCCCTGGAAGGCGATGCCGAACTGGACGCTGGACTCGGCGGCCACGAAGGCGTCCTTCTCCGCGAACCACGCGCGCGTGCCGTCCAGTTCCAGGGCGCGCATCTCTCCGGGGAGCACGCCCGCGAAGCCGACGGTGCCCTCGCCTCCCTGGGAGGTGAAGTACTGGAACGCCAGCGACTCGCCGGCGAGCGCGCGCTGGCCGACCTGCATGGCCGTCCCCATGGCCTGCCGGAGGATGCCGCCCATACCGCCGGAGCCGCCCCCGCCCTGCTGCTGTCCGGCGCCGGGCGGGCCGCTCAGACGGGTCTCCATGGTCACGTTCGTCGTCTTGAAGAGGAACTTCCCGGCCTCGCAGTACACGGTCTGGCCGGGGCTCAGGTTGACGACCGCCATCTGCATGGCGTTGCCGACGATTTCTTGCTGAAGGGTCACGAGAGGAGAACGCGGCGGGGGGTCGTACCGGTTCCTGGTGCGGGAGGGTTGTGGCTCGGGTCCTTCCGGGGACTGCGCCCCGGACCCCCGCTTCGGCCCTGGAAACTCGCGTCAGCCGCCCAGCTCCTGGTGCCTCGCCGCCAGCGCCGCCGCCCCCTCCTCAGTCAGCGAACCGAACAACCGCAGCCGCGAGATCCCGCCGTCGGGATAGATGTCCACGCGCGCGTGCGTCGCGATCGCCGGCGCGGGGAGTACGAAGCGGTGGTTCGTGTCGGGCTGGAGGCGGGTGCGCGGGAGGATCTCGTGCCAGTCGCCGGTGTCGCCGTCGCGTACCGACAGCGACGCCCAGCCCGCGCTGTTGCCCTTCAGGTACGCCGTGTCGATCTCGACGGCGCGAACCTGGGCCTGGGCGGCGAGGGCGTAGCTGATCCAGTCGTTGCCCCGGTCGCGGCGGCGGCGGGTCTCCCAGCCGTCGTCCATCTTGCGGGAGCGGCCGGGCCGGATGGTGTTGGTGGCGGGTGAGTAGAAGAGGTTGGAGGCGTCCTCGGCCCGGCCGCCGTTCTCCAGGGCGACCACGTCGAAGGTGTCCAGCGCCGCCAGCCACTCGGGGTCGGGGACGACCTCGCCGTAGACCCGTAGGCGTGCGATGCCGCCGTCGGGGTGCTGGTTGACGCGGAGGTGGGTGAAGCACTGTTCGACCGAGATGGAGAAACCGTTCGCCGCGTGGCCGCCGACCGGTGTGCGCGGGACCAGGGTCGTCCACTTCACGTCGTCGGAGAGCAGGTCCTGGGGGGACGGAGAACCCGGCACCGAGGTGGCCTCGACCGACACCGCCTGGGGGTAGTTGCCCCGGAAGTGGGCCGTGTCGACGACGATCCCCCGGATCACGCCGGGCGCGCCGAGCCGGATCAGTGCCCAGTCGTGGTCCTCGGCCGTCGGCCAGGGGTGCTCGGCCGAGGCGCCGCGGCGGCGGCGGGTCTCCCAGCCGTCCATGATCTTGCCCTTGTGGCCGAAGTGCTCGGGGTCGAACTCGGCGGGCCCGGGCACCAGGAGGTTCTCGCGCTGGGCGAAGAACTCGTCGTTGGCGGCGATGACCCCGGCGCCGAGCTGCCGGTCGGCGAGGTCGGCGTACTGGGTGAAGGGGAAGTCGGCCGTGCGGTAGTCCGCGTACGGGTCACCGCCTCCGTAGGGGTTCGCGTCGCCGGTGAAACGAGGAATCGCCGTCACTGAATTTGCCTTTCGGGAGTCGGCCGCTGCGGGTGCGGGGAGGGTGAATCAGGGGGTACGGGTCAGCAGTTGGCCCTTCGGGTCGGTGAACTCGCCGTCCAGCACGATGCGTTCGCCGCGCAGCCAGGTCGACTTCACGACGCCGCTGAGGGTCTTCCCGGCGTACGCCGTGACGCGGTTGCGGTGCTGGAGGGCGGCCGGGTCCACGGTGAACGTCTCGTCGGGCGCGAGGACCGCGAAGTCGGCGTCGCGGCCCGCCTCGATGGCGCCCTTCTGCCCAAGTCCCGCCAGCTGTGCGGTCCTTGACGACATCCAGCGGACCACGTCCTCAAGGTCGTACCCCCGCTTGCGCGCCTCCGTCCACATCGCCGCGAGGCTCAGCTGGAGGCCGGAGATGCCGCCCCACGCGGTGGCGAAGTCGGCGGTCTTGAGGTCGGCCGTGGAGGGCGAGTGGTCCGTCACCACGCAGTCGATCGTGCCGTCGGCCAGCGCCTGCCACAGGAGGTCCTGGTTGGCGGACTCGCGGATGGGCGGGCAGCACTTGAACTCGCTTGCGCCGTCCGGGACTTCCTCGGCGGTGAGGGTCAGGTAGTGGGGGCACGTCTCCACCGTGATGCGCACGCCCTCGGCCTTGGCGGCGGCGATCAGCGGCAGCGCGTCGGAGGAGGAGAGGTGCAGGACGTGCACGCGTGCGCCGAGGCGTTTCGCCTGCGCGATCAGCCCGGCGATGGCCGTGTCCTCGGCGTCGCGGGGCCGACTGGCGAGGAAGTCGGCGTACTTGGGGCCGCCGTGCTGCGGGGCCGCCTCCAGGTGGTGCGGGTCCTCGGCGTGCACGATGAGCAGGCCGCCGAAACCGGCGATCTCACCCAGGGAACGGGCCAGTTGGTCCTGGTCGAGGTGCGGGAACTCGTCCACGCCGGACGGGGACAGGAACGCCTTGAAGCCGAAGACCCCGGCGTCGTGCAGCGGGCGCAGGTCCTTGACGTTGTCGGGCAGGGCGCCGCCCCAGAAGCCGACGTCGATGTGGGCCTTCGCCTCCGCGACCTCCTGCTTGATACGGAGGTTGTCGACCGTCGTGGTGGGCGGGAGGGAGTTGAGGGGCATGTCGATCAGGGTGGTGATGCCGCCGGCCGCCGCCGCGCGCGTGGCGGTCCAGAAGCCCTCCCAGTGGGTGCGGCCGGGGTCGTTCACATGCACATGGGTGTCGACCAGGCCGGGCAGCAGGACGTCGTCGCCGAAGTCCTCGAACCGTGCTCCGGACGGGACTTGGGCGTCGTAGGGGAGAACGGCCGTGATCTTTCCGCCGGTTGCGGCGACCGCCGCGGCTCGCGTCCCCTCGGGAGTGATGACACGTGTGGAGCGCACCACCAGTTCAGCGTCGGACACCCGGACCCCTCTCTGCCGCCGTCGTCGCTTCCGCTGCTTCCGTTACTTCCGGGAAACGGGATTTACGTCCGCGTAACGGAATTCAACGTTCTGTTGAAGGAGTCTTCACTCCAGCTCCCGTACCGTCAAGGGCACACTTCTCCACGATGCGCCCACCGCGCACACTCTGGACGTTTCCACAAAGCGGAATTAAACTTCCGGCAAGCAGAACGTAGCTACGCACAGGCGGGGAGTCAACCGACCCCCGGGTAGGCTTCAGCCCTTCCCGCCCGTGCCGAAAGGAACGCGCCGTGCCGCCGTCCAGCGCCAGCAGCACCGACTCCACCAAGTCCGCCACGGGTGGTGTCCAGTCCCTTGAGCGCGCCTTCGACCTGCTGGAGCGGATGGCCGACGCGGGCGGTGAGGTCGGCCTGAGCGAACTCTCCGCGAGCAGTGGACTGCCGCTGCCCACCATCCACCGGCTGATGCGCACGCTGGTGGTCTGCGGTTACGTCCGCCAGCAGGCCAACCGGCGGTACGCCCTCGGCCCGCGGCTCATCCGCCTCGGCGAGTCCGCGTCGCGACTGCTCGGCACCTGGGCCCGCCCCTACCTCGCCCGGCTGGTCGAGGAGACCGGCGAGACGGCGAACATGGCGCTGCTCGACGGCGACGAGATCGTGTACGTGGCACAGGTGCCGTCCAAGCACTCGATGCGCATGTTCACCGAGGTCGGCCGGCGCGTCCTGCCGCACTCCACGGGCGTCGGCAAGGCCCTGCTCGCCAACACCCCCGACCACGAGGTGCGCGCGCTGCTCGCCCGTACCGGCATGCCGGCCGCGACCGAGAAGACGATCACCACGCCCGAGGGTTTCCTCGCGGCCCTGGAGGACGTTCGCCGACTCGGCTACGCGATCGACGACAACGAGCAGGAGATCGGCGTCCGCTGCCTGGCCGTCTCCGTGCCCAACTCCCCCACCGCCGCCGCGATTTCGATCTCGGGTCCGGCGGGCCGGGTCACCGAGTCGGCGACCGAGAAGATCGTGCCGATCCTCCAGCAGGTGGCCGGCGAACTGTCGGAGGCGCTCGCCAGCCAGAACCCCGCGTGAGCGCCGGGCAGTTCTGGCCGGGCCGGTACACCGACCGGCACGGCGGCGAGGCGGTCGTCTTCGAGTCGGACGGCCGGGAGCTGATCCGCACGACGATCCGGGGCGTCCGCTTCGAGGGCAACAGCATGGACGACCTCGGCGCGCTCGGAGGGGACCCTCCGGACGCCTCGTTCACCTTCTTCGACGGGGCGCTCTGCTCCTGCCTCCTGGAGTGGGAGGTGCCGCTCCCCGTCGCGGTCGAGGGGCAGGGCGTACGTACGGCGGCGCTGGACTGCGCGCTGCGGCTCGGGGCGCCGGGCGGGCCGGGCAGGGGCCTGGACGCTCAGACGCTGACCATCGCCCTGCGTCTGGACGGGCACGAGTACCGGAACAGGCACGGGCAAGGGGACTTCGAGCCGGCGCTGGAAGACGTCCAGCGCCGGCTTCCGGCGGGAGTCCGGCTCCGGGCCTGTATCGCGTGCGCCTGGTCCGACTACAGCCCGCTCGGCAGCGGGCTGATGGGAGGCCTGGCCTGCTTCCGTGACGTCAAGGACCGCTACCGCCGGGTCGACGGCAAGCACGGCGCGACGGGCATCTTCACCCTCTGGGACGAACACACCGAGTTCGTCCAGGAGACCTGGCTGTGCGGGGAGTTCGAGCACCGGTCCGGGAACGCGGGCTACCGCGGAGCGTTCCCGGCGCCGAACTAGCCCTGGCCTCCGCGAGGTTGCCCGAACAGGTCCACGGCGTTGCGTACGTCCGTCAAACCCCTCGTGAGGGCGCTCACGGAGCCGATCGCGCCCGCGATGAGGAGCAACGAGCGGCGCAGGCGCGGGATTTCGGGGATGCCGTCGATGGTCATCGCGGCCAGCGCCGCGAGTTCGTCCTCGGCGATGACGCGGTCGGGGAACTCGGCCGGATGCGCGGCCAGTTCGCGGCGCAACCGGGACACCGCGGTCCGCAGTTCCGCCACTCTCGGATCCTCGTCGCTGCCGGTCACTGGCCTCTGCCCCAAGCTCCGCAACACAGCTCTCCCCCCTCGCACGCCGTCGTGCGCAAGAACTTTGTGATCCCGCCGCGCACCCCGCGACACTGGTCGGGCACCGAGGGACGCGGGCCAGTAAACGCCACCCGGTACGGGCTGCGCCACTCCGCGGACCGAAATTAAGTCGGAGGATTCCGTGCCGTCGGCGCCCGGTCAGGTATGCAGGACCCATGACGCGAAACGAAGACCAGGTGGCCGGGCTGTTGCTCGCCGCCGGGGGCGGCAGGCGGCTCGGCGGGCGGCCCAAGGCGCTGCTGGAACACCGGGGGCGGCCCCTCGTGGAGCACGCGGTCGGGGTGCTGCGCGCGGCCGGGCTCAGCCGCGTCCACGTGGTCCTGGGGGCGCGCGCCGACGCCGTACGGGAGCGGGCGGAGCTGACCGGGTGCGTGGTCGTGGAGAACCCGGAGTGGGAGACGGGCATGGGGTCCTCGCTGCGGGCCGGGCTGGACTCGCTCGCCGGTACGGGGGCGCGGGCGGCGCTCGTGTCGCTCGTCGACCAGCCCGGGATCGGTGCGGAGGCGGTGGCGCGGGTACTGGCGGCCCACCGCTCCGAGGACTCGCTCGTCTCGGCCGCCTACGACGGGGTACGCGGACATCCGGTGCTGTTCGGGGCCGCGCACTGGGCCGGGATCGCCGAGAGCGCGACCGGGGACCGGGGAGCGCGGGCCTACCTCAAGGCGCACGCGGATTCGGTCGTGCTCGTCGAGTGCGGGGATGCGGCCGAGCCGTACGACATCGACACTGAGGCGGATCTCGTCCACCTTGAGTGAACGGGGTGACACTGAGCGCCACTTTGGCTCGATGCGGAGAATCTCGACATCAACAAACCATTGAACTTCCACGATGAGGAAACTAGTATCCACTGTTCAGAAGCGCCCGGCGGCCCTCGGGTGCTCCCCGTCCTACCCGGGTCATCTGGCACCCGGTGCCACGCTCGCTGAAGGAAGTGACAGTTCATGTCCGCACCAGCGCCGTCCTCGCCGGTCGTCGTCGACGCCGAACACCTGCCCCGGCAGGAGGAGGTCCTCACCGCCGAGGCCCTCGCCTTCGTGGCCGAGCTGCACCGGCGGTTCACGCCCCGCCGGGCCGGACTCCTCGCCCGCCGGGCCGAGCGCCGCGCGGAGATCGCCCGCACCTCGACGCTCGACTTCCTCCCGGAGACCGCCGCGATCCGCGCGGACGACTCCTGGAAGGTGGCCCCCTCCCCCGCCGCGCTGAACGACCGGCGAGTCGAGATCACCGGACCCACCGACCGCAAGATGACGATCAACGCCCTCAACTCGGGCGCGAAGATCTGGCTCGCGGACTTCGAGGACGCCTCGGCGCCGACGTGGGAGAACGTCGTCACGGGCCAGCTCAACCTGATCGACGCCTACACCCGAGCCATCGACTTCACCGACCCGGGCTCCGGTAAGTCGTACGACCTGAAGGCGGACGACGAGCTGGCGACCGTCGTCATGCGGCCCCGCGGCTGGCACCTCAACGAGCGGCACCTCCTCGTCGACGGTGAGCAGGTCCCGGGCGCTTTCGTCGACTTCGGGCTGTACTTCTTCCACAACGCCCAGCGGCTGCTGGACCTGGGCAAGGGCCCGTACTTCTACCTCCCGAAGACCGAGTCGCACCTCGAAGCCCGGCTGTGGAACGACGTGTTCGTCTTCGCGCAGGACTACGTCGGCATCCCGCAGGGCACGATCCGCGCGACCGTGCTGATCGAGACGATCACGGCGGCGTACGAGATGGAGGAGATCCTCTACGAACTCCGCGACCACGCCTCCGGGTTGAACGCGGGACGCTGGGACTACCTGTTCTCCATCGTGAAGAACTTCCGTGACGGCGGGCCGAAGTTCGTCCTCCCGGACCGCAACGCGGTGACGATGACGGCCCCGTTCATGCGGGCGTACACCGAACTCCTCGTCCGCACCTGCCACAAGCGCGGGGCGCACGCGATCGGCGGCATGGCGGCGTTCATCCCGTCCCGCCGGGACGAGGAGGTCAACAAGGTCGCCTTCGAGAAGGTCAAGGCGGACAAGGACCGTGAGGCGGGCGACGGTTTCGACGGCTCCTGGGTGGCCCACCCGGACCTGGTGCCGATCGCGCTGGCCTCCTTCGACGCGGTGCTCGGCGACCGGCCGAACCAGAAGGACCGGCTGCGCGAGGACGTCGACGTCAAGGCCGCCGACCTGATCGCCGTGGACTCGCTGCACGCCAGGCCGACGTACCCGGGGCTCGTCAACGCCGTTCAGGTGGGCATCCGATACATCGAGGCGTGGCTGCGCGGGCTCGGCGCGGTCGCCATCTTCAACCTGATGGAGGACGCGGCCACCGCAGAGATCTCGCGCTCGCAGATCTGGCAGTGGATCAACGCGGACGTCGAGTTCGAGAACGGCGAGAAGGCGACTCCCGAGCTGGCGCGCAGGATCGCCGCCGAGGAGCTGGAGAACATCCGTGCCGAGATCGGCGCCGACGCGTTCGCCGCGGGCCACTGGCAGCAGGCCCACGACCTGCTCCTGGAGGTCGCGCTCGACGCCGACTACGCGGACTTCCTGACCCTGCCGGCGTACGAGCAGCTCAAGGGCTGAGGCCCAACGACCGCGGGAAGAAACTCACTTGTCCGAGTGGCCCAGGGACTTCTCCGGGGCCACTCGGTCACGTACGAGCTGCTTCACGGCCGTGGGCTCGGGGAAACCCTGCACACGACGGTCCCACACGACCTCGTCGTTGACGCGGACGACGAAGACACCGCCGGTGCCGGGCTTCAGGGAGAGTTCCGTCAGCTCGGTCTCGAAGGTGGTCAGCAGCTCCTGCGCCAGCCAGGCGGCGCGCGGCAGCCAACGGCACTGGGTGCAGTACTCGATCTGAACTCGTTGGGTCATGCCCGTCGTCTTCCCGTCATCCCAGGTGTACCGACCAATCCTGTTCCGCCGCCGGCTTCCCGTGCAGGTCGGGGACCCGCTTGAGCCAACTCGGGCGGCCCTGCTGTGTCTTCGCCGCGCGCCGGGCCTCCTCGGCGGCGAGTTCCTCCCCGCTGGGGAAGTCGGTGGGCAGCCAGGCCGCGGAGGCACGCACGCGCGCGTGGAGGTGGTCGACGTACGCCTCCCGGACGAGGTCGGGGGTCGCGAGGCCCGGTTCGCCGGCCAGCCAGGCGTCCGGCACCTCGGCCACGATCCGGCGCAGCAGCTCCTCGGTCACCCGGGGCGCGAGTTCCGCGTCGGCGGCCCGGGTGTCGGGCGTGTAGCGGCCGAGGGCGTGGTGGCGGAAGTCGTAGGCCTTCGTGGGGTCGGCGCCGTCCCAGCGGTGGTGGAAGACGAGGGCGGCGCCGTGGTCGATGAGCCACAGGCGCGGGGGCGCGATGCCGAGGGTCGGCCAGATCATCAGGTTGGAGCTGTGGACCGTACGGTCGACGTTGACGGTCAGCGCGTCGAGCCAGACGATCCTCCCGGCCTCCAGCGGGTCGACCGTGCAGCGCGCGGCGACCTCCGGGGTGAAGTCCCGCGCGCCCGGCAGATAGTCCATACCGAGGTTCAGTCCCGCGCTCGCGCTGTGCAGGTCCCGGACCTCCTGGTGCGGTTCCCCGTCGGCGATCTCCGGGTCGAAGTGCACGAGCACCAGCTCGGGGAAGCGCAGCCCGAGGGCGCGGGCCAGTTCCCCGACGATCACTTCGGCGACCAGCGCCTTGCGGCCCTGCGCGGAGCCGGTGAACTTCACGACGTAGGTGCCGAGGTCGTCGGCCTCCACGACTCCGGGGACGGAGCCGCCCGACCTCAGCGGGGTCACGTATCGGACAGCGGTCACTTCGCGCAGCACACCGGTCAGGGTATGTCAGGCGCTCACCCGGCCAGCGGGCTGGGCACCGGCAGATAGCGCGCGTCGGCGCCGTCCGCGCCTGTCCAGCGCAGCAGCAGATTGGTCTTGCCGGGCAGGGTGGGTGAGACGAGGAGTTCGGCGATCCCGGGAAGGTCGGACCGCCGGGCCAGTTCCGCGCGGACCGCGGGCCAGGGGTCCAGCTCCGGGTGGCGTTCGGCGAGGACTCCGGCGACCTCCACGAGATGGTTGACGACCAGGCAGTACACCAGCCGCTCCCACCCGGCGGCCCGTTCCACGTCCGGCAGCAGCTTCACGCCCTCCGCGTCCCGGTACAGCGCCTGCACGGGCGTTCCGTCGGCGTCGACGGCGACCACCGTGTTCTGCAGATGCGCTTCGAGTACGACGCCGTGGTCCGCGAAGGCGCCCAGCGCGGGGGGTACGACCTGCCGCAGATACGCCTTCCACCAGGCCGCCGGGTCGGCCGCGGCGGAGAGCGGGTCGCCCTCGAAGCCCTCCACCAACGCCGCCGCGAGCAGCGGGGTGGTGCCGGGCAGCACGTGGTCGCGCAGACCGTCGCGGACCAGGACGGCGAGTTCCTCGAAGGCGAAGGCGGCGGTGCGGTAGCCACGGTCGCTCAGCCAGCCGGCCGGGCCGCCCGTCGCCGCGAAGGCAGCCCGGACGGCCGCGTCGGTGCGCCGGAGTTTCAGCAGGTCGTGGCGCCAGAGCCGGCGCACGTCGTTGGTGATGCGCACGTCCAGGCTGAACTTGAGGAACAGGTCGTCGGCGGGGCTGTAGACCGTGCGGATCGCGGCCGTGGGCCACGCCTCGGTCGCGGTCGTACCGAGCCGGATCAGCCGGCCGTCCGCGAAGGCGTCCGAGAGTCCGTCACCGACGAGGTCGAGCTGCCAGGGGTGGGCGGGCAGCAGCCGGTAGCCGGGGGGAGCCTCGCCCAGCGCGTCCAGCGCCGACACGTCCCCCTCCTCCACGACGGCGTCCTCGCGCAGCCCGAGCAGCACCAGCGGGAAGCGGGCGTACGCCTCCGGGGCGTAGGGCAGCCAGCCCGAGACGGGGCCGCCGCCGCGGGCCTTGGGCGCGGGATGGTAGGGATGGCCGGTGATCAAGGACTGTTCGGAGCGGAGATACGGGTCGTCGGGCGCCGTCGCCCGCTCGCGCGCGGCGAGCAGCGCGGCGATCGCGTCACGGCTGTCGGTCATCTCGGCGGGCAGGTCGTGGTTGGACACCCCGGTGTGCCCGCGCAGCTCGTCGGCGACGAGTTTCACGAGTTCGGGGTGGCCGACGCGGTGCCAGTCGCCGTTCGCGTACACCTCGGGTTCGGCGGGCCGCCGCGCACCGCGAACCCGCAGCAGCCGGCCGCTCGCCGGCAGCCGGTACACCCGCCGCTCCCCGGGATCCGGAAGTGGCCGGGCCACCTCCCGGAGCAGACAGTTGAGCAGGGGCGCCGCAGCGTACGCGTCGGCCCGCTCGGCCGTGCCGGCGCCCGGAGGTGTGAAGTCGACGCGATCCATTCGTTCCCTAAGTCCGTGTCCTGTGATCGCGATCAGTATGTCTCTCGTCGTCACCGACCCTGACGCCCCGTCCGCACCCGAGGAGTCGACCGTGGACCGTCCCCCGCATCCCGAGGCAGAGGTGGCCGAGGAGCTCGCCGCCGTACGGCCCGACCTCCTGCAACGGTACGCGGCCGAGCTGCCCGGCGCCCGTGCGGCGGTCCTCACCCGGCTGTGGCGGGCGCTCGCCCACGAGCCGCTGCCGTGGATCACCGGCCGGTCCCCGGGCCCGGTCCTGCGGCTCTCCGGCGGCCGGACGCTGCACGGCCCGCCCGCCGATCCGTACGCGACCGCCGCGTACGTCACCGTCGTCCACCTCGACGGCACGGCCTACGACGATCCGGCGCGGCTGATGACCGACCTCGCGGTGCCGCACGGGACGGCCTTCGCCACCGAACTCGGACACAGCGTCGCCTCGTTGGCGCTGTCGCGGGCCAACCAGCCCACGCACACCCAGGAGTGGCCGGAGCACGACTGGGAGTGGGAGCAGCGGATCGTGGACGGGCATCCGTTCCACCCCAACTGCCGTTCCCGGCCCGGGTTCTCGGTGTCCGAGCAGCTCGCGTACGGGCCCGAGCACCGGCCGGTGGTGGCGCTGGGGTCGGTGCCGGTGCGGGCCGAGGAGTGTCTGCTGACCGGCGTGTGGCCGGACGAACTACGGGACGCGGGGAGGCTGTTGATCCCGGTGCACCCCTGGCAGTCGGCCCATGTGCTGAAGCGGGCGGGGGACGCTCCGGTGGACGCGCATCCGCTGATGTCGCTGCGCACGCTGGCCCTGGCGGGCGGTACACACGTCAAGACCGCCTTGAGCGCCCGGCTGACGTCCTCGGTGCGGGACATCTCGGTCTACTCGATCGGTCTGTCGGCGGCGTTGTCGGCGTTCGGGGAGACCCTGGCGGCGCGCTCGGACGGCCTGTTGCACGTCACCCGCACCCTGGGCGCCGCCACGGCCGACTCCCCCGATCTGGCGGCCGTGCTGCGGGAGTCGCCGCAGACGTACGCGGACACGGAAGCAGGTGAGCGGGTGCTGCCGGTGGCCGCGCTCGCGACCACCGACCTGCCCCGATCGCCCGCCTGGCTGGCCGAGTTCACGCGTCTCGCCCTCGTCGTCGGTCTGCGGCTGCTGGAGTCCGGTGTGGCCCTTGAGGCCCACGGTCAGAACCTGCTGGTCGTGCTGTCACGGACGGGTGCCCCGATCCGTCTGGTCTACCGCGATCTCGCCGACATCCGGGTGAGCCCCAAGCGCCTTGCCCGGCACGGGATTCCGGTCCCGGAGCTGAGCGGACGGATCGTCACCGACGATGAAACGACCCTGCGCCGCAAGCTGTTCGGCTCGCTGGTGGCGGGCGCCCTCGCGGGCACGGCCGGTTCCGGTACGGCGCTCAGGGCTGCGCTGGCCACCGTCGTACCGAAGCTGGAGCGGACGCCCGACCTCCTCGCGCTCCTCCGACAGCCGCTGCCCACCAAGGCGTTGACCCTGATGCGGCTGTCGCCGGAGCTGTCCGGGGACCAGTGGACGGGGCTGCCGAACCCGCTCGTTTTGGAGCCCGGTCCATCTGATCAATAGGATCCGGCGATGATCACAAGACAACGGCTGGCGGCGGGGATCTGTGCCCTGCTCGCCACCCTCTCGGCTGGGGTCGCCTTCCCGGCCGGAGCGGTCGCCGACGAGACGGACTCCACGGCCTCCCCCAAGGTCGAACTCGTGCTGGACGTCAGCGGATCCATGAGCGCCAAGGACATGGACGGCGGCTCCCGGATGGCAGCGGCGAAGCAGGCGTTCAACGAGGTGCTCGACGCGACACCCGAGGAAGTGCAGCTCGGCATCCGCACCCTGGGCGCCAACTACCACGGCAACGACCGCAAGACGGGCTGCAAGGACACCGCGCAGCTCTACCCGGTGGGCACCCTGAACCGCACCGAGGCCAAGACCGCGGTGGCGACGCTCCAGCCCACCGGCTGGACGCCGATCGGGCCCGCGCTGCTCAAGGCGGCGGACGACCTGAACGGCGGTGACGGCACCCGCCGTATCGTCCTGATCAGCGACGGCGAGGACACCTGCCAGCCGCTGGACCCGTGCGAGGTGGCCCGCGAGATCGCGGCCAAGGGCATCGGCCTGACCATCGACACCCTGGGTCTGGTGCCGGACGCCAAGACCCGCGACCAGCTCAGCTGCATCGCGGACGCGACCGGCGGCACGTACACCTCGGTGCAGCACAAGGAGGAACTCTCCGACCGGGTGGGCCAGTTGGTGGACCGCGCGGCCGACCCCGTGGTGACTCCGGTCGCCACCGAGGGCACCGCCCAGTGTTCCAGCGCCCCGGCCCTCAAGTCCGGGCTGTACACGGACCGCGAGGAGTTCGGCAAGCAGCGCTTCTACCGCGTGGACGTCGACCCGGGCCAGGAGCTGCGCGCCTCGGTCAGCGTCGGCGCCGACCGTGAAGTCAACCCGGACTACGGGGTGTTGCTGCGGGCGGTCACCGTGCACGGCCGTGAGATCGTGCGCGGCGAGGGTACGGGCAACGGCCGTACGGACGTCATCTCCACCGGCCTTCGCTACCCGAAGGCGGAGAGCGACGACGACAACGCACCGGCCGAGACCGTGTGTCTCCAGGTCACCAACTCCTTCTCGGCGGCCTCCGGTGTGAAGACCACGCCCGGTCTGCCGCTGGAACTGACCGTCGACGTCGTGGACGCGCCCAGCAGTTCGAGCGACGTGGCCTCCTTCGGCCTCGGCCGCGGCTGGTGGCTGCTCGGTGCCCTCGTGCTGACCGGCTTCGTCGCGGGTCTGCTCTGGGGCTGGCTGTCGCGCTGGCGTCTCGCGGTCTGGAGGACCAACTGATGCGGATCACACGTGTGCTGAGCACGGCCCTGCTGCTGGCGGGGATGGCGGCGGGCCCCGCGATGGCGGACTCCTCGCCCTCGGCGAGCGCCTCCTCCTCCGACGGCGGTTCGGCCCCGACCCAGGCCGGCACTTCCTTCCGTACGGCCACGGAACTCGACCAGGGCCGGCAGGCCACCGCGAGCGGCTCCACGGGTGACTACCTGTACTGGTCGTTCGCCGCGGACGCCGGTCAACGCCCCACCGTCAAGGCGACGGTGAAGCTCCCGGACACGCACGCCGGCGAGACCTGGCAGCTCGATGTCTACGACGGCCTGCGGCGCCGCCAGGCCTGCCAGTACGGGGCCGCGACGCGCACCGCGGCGCAGGGCACCGCCTCCCTGGACCTGGCGTGCACGCTGCGCACGGTCCGCGCCTGGTCGGAGCAGTGGGCCAACGACCCCTTGCCCGGCACCTATTACGTCCGGCTGACGGTCGTGGACCTCCAGTCCTCGGACCTGGGCCAGCCGGTGAGCACCGAACTGCGCGTGGACTCCGAGGACATCGGCGGTTCGGCGGCGGTGGACGGCTCGCTGGCGGAGCCGCTGACACCGGGGATCGCGGTCAAGTCGTCTTCGGACGAGGACAGTTCGTCGTCGACGTCGGCCGCGCTGTCGAGCATCGAGCCCGACGGCGGCTGGTCGTCGGGGTGGTGGTCGGACCGCTGGGTGTGGACCGGCATCGGCGGTGTGCTGGCCGCGCTCGCGGGGATCGGCGGGTATGCGTTGACGCGGGGGTCGGGACGGCCTCGGCGGGTACCGCCACCTGGTATGTGACGTCTCGTCAGAAGGCCCGCCCCTGGCGGGCCTTCTGCCATTTCGAGGCGCTTCTCAGGCCTCCCGCAGGGCCTTCGCGAGCGTGCCGTCGCCGCTCACGTCGATGCGTCCGGCGCGCACCCCTTCGGCAAGGCTCAACTCCCCCTGGGCGACGGCCGTGCACGTCTCGACGCCGAGGACCAGCCGGGCGTCGGGCTCGACGGGCGCGGGCCCTTCCCCGTAGACCGCATCCTCTTCGCCCTCCCCCACCCGCAGGTGGAACTCCCCCTCCTCCAGCCGGACTTCGACCAGCCCCTCGCCGTCCAGCGCCCGCAGCAGCGGCAGCGCGAACCAGTGGGCGCGCACCGCGTCGGTGGGCCGCCGCTCCCCCAGCTCGGGTGCGCCCCAAGCGCCGAGGGCTTGCAGCACGGGCAGCAACTCCCGCCCCCGTGAGGTGAGTTCGTAGACGAAGGCGGCACCGGGCGGCGGCAGCCGCCGTCGGGTGGTGAGCCCGTCCCGCTCCATGTCCTTCAGCCGTGAGGCGAGTACGTCCGTGCTGACACCCGGCAGATCGGCGTGCAGGTCCGTGTAGCGGCGCGGTCCTGCGAGGAGTTCGCGGACGATCAGCAGGGTCCAGCGGTCGCCGACGAGGTCGAGGGCCCGGGCCGCGGAACAGTACTGGTCGTAGCTTCGGCGAGGTGACATGCGACGCAGTCTAGACATGTTGTTGGACTTTCCAAGCTCACACTTGGTAAAACCAAGCAACACACGAACCCGATGGGGCGAGGGCGCAATGGAGTTCCGGCAGTCGAGCAAGCTCAGCGAGGTCTGTTACGAGATCCGCGGTCCGGTGATCGAGCACGCCAACGCACTGGAGGAGGCGGGCCACAGCGTCCTGCGTCTGAACACCGGCAACCCCGCGCTCTTCGGCTTCGAGGCGCCCGAGGAGATCATCCAGGACATGATCCGGATGCTCCCCCAGGCGCACGGCTACACGGACTCGCGGGGCATCCTCTCGGCCCGCCGCGCGGTCGCCCAGCGCTACCAGACCCTGGGGCTGGAAGTCGACGTCGACGACGTGTTCCTGGGCAACGGAGTCTCCGAGCTGGTTTCCATGGCCGTACAGGCGCTCCTGGAGGACGGCGACGAAATCCTCGTCCCCGCCCCGGACTTCCCGCTCTGGACGGCGGTGACGACCCTCTCCGGCGGCAAGGCGGTGCACTACCTCTGCGACGAACAGGCCGACTGGTACCCGGACCTGGACGACATGGCGGCGAAGATCACCGACCGCACCAAGGCCGTCGTCATCATCAACCCGAACAACCCCACCGGCGCCGTCTACCCCAAGGAGATCGTCGAGGGCATCCTCGACCTCGCCCGCCGGCACGGCCTGATGGTCTTCGCCGACGAGATCTACGACCAGATCCTCTACGACGACGCCGTGCACCACTCGGCCGCCGCGCTCGCCCCCGACCTGGTCGTCCTCACCTTCTGCGGGCTGTCGAAGACGTACCGGGTGGCCGGGTTCCGCTCGGGCTGGCTGGTGGTGACGGGCCCGAAGCAGCACGCGAAGAACTATCTGGAGGGCCTGACGATGCTGGCCTCCATGCGGCTGTGCCCCAACGCGCCCGCGCAGTACGCCATCCAGGCCGCGCTGGGCGGCCGGCAGTCCATCCGCGACCTGACCGTTCCGGGCGGGCGGCTGCACGAACAGCGCAACGTGGTGTGGGAGAAGCTCAACGAGATCCCCGGGGTCTCGTGCGTCAAGCCGAAGGGCGCCCTGTACGCGTTCCCCCGGCTCGACCCCAAGGTGCACAAGATCCACGACGACGAGAAGTTCGTCCTGGACCTGCTGCTGAGGGAGAAGATCCAGGTGGTCCAGGGCACCGGCTTCAACTGGCCCACCCCCGACCACTTCCGCATCCTCACGCTGCCGCACGCGGACGACCTGGAGGCGGCGATCGGCCGGATCGGGCGGTTCCTGGGCGGGTATCGCCAGTAACCTCGCCCGGCCCTGGGTAGCTCCTCCGCATGACAGACCGCCCGCTCCTGCTCCTCGATGTCGACGGCCCGCTGAACCCGTACGGCGCGCGGTTCCTGCGCCACCGCGGCTATGTCAACCGCCGGATGTGGCCGCCGAACTGGGCGGCCCGCCAGCGGGCCGGCTCGCGGCGGCTGCGGCGCGGGCTGCGGGTACGTCTGCACCCGGGGCACGGCGAGCGCATACTGGCGCTCCCGTACGAGCCGGCCTGGGCCACCACCTGGATGCACCACGCCAACGAGATGATCGCACCGGTGATCGGACTCCCCGGCGACCTCCCGGTGATCGAGTTCACCGACCTGTTCGCGAAGGACCCGGAAGGGCTGTACTGGAAGACCCGGCAGGTCGTGGCGTGGGCGGCCGGACGGCCCTTCGTCTGGGTCGACGACCTGGTCACCGACCTGGACGTACGGCATGTCGAGGCACACCATGACGGGCCGTCGCTCCTCCTCAAGGTGGATCCGCGCCGGGGGCTGCGCGAGACCGATTTCGCGACGTTGGAGCAGTGGGCCCATAGCCTGTGAGGTATGGGTGATCTTTTCCTGGTACGGCACGGAGAGACCGAATGGTCCCGGTCGGGGCGGCACACCGGCTGGACCGATGTCCCGCTCACCGCGAAGGGGCGGGCGGAGGCGCGCGGTCTCGTACCGCTGATCCGCTCGCACCGGGTCGGCGCCGCGTTCGTCAGCCCGTCGCAGCGGGCGCGGGAGACCGCCGAGCTGATCGGTCTGACGGACGTACGGATCGACCCGGATCTGCGGGAGTGGGACTACGGCGGCTACGAGGGGATCACGACCGTCGAGATCCAGCGCACCCGGCCGGACTGGTTCCTGTTCTCCGACGGGGTCGCGCCGGGGCCGCCCGACCATCCCGGGGAGAGCCCGGAGCAGGTGGGGCGGCGCGCCGACCGTGTGCTGGCGAAGGTCGACGCGGCGCTCGCCAACACCGAGGGTGTGGTGGTGCTGGTGGCGCACGGTCATTTCCTGCGGGTCCTCACCGCGCGGTGGCTGGGGCTGCCGCCGTCGGGCGGGGCGCTGTTCCAGCTGGCGACCGGGACCCTGGGCCGGCTGGGCACGGAGCACGGGCGGCCGGTGATCGCCGCCTGGAATGTCAGACCCCCGTCGTAGCCTTCGAATGAGCCGCGGACACCCGTCGACGCGGCGGGGAGGAGCACGCCGTGACACGACCGCCGACCGCCACGCAACGGCGTGTCATCGAGGCCGCCGATCCCGTCACCGGACGGCTGCGGGGTACGGAGGCGCAGCTTGCCGCACTGGTGAAGCGGGGGCTTGCGTTCCGGCATCCGCGCCCGCCGCACGACCACTTTCTGACGCCGACGGGGCATCGCGTACGGGAGGCGCCGCCCGAGGTCGCCGAGCCGGTCGCGGAGACCCCCGCGACCGCCGGGGTCTTCGCCGCCCGGATCGGCGGCGAGGATCTGCCGGACACCGGACCGGCCCGCACCCGTGAGGTGCACAGTGCCTGGCAGGGGCTGCTGGAGCTGCGCCGGATGACCAATCCGGACGGCTCCGTGGACCGGCCGTGCGGCTGGGAGCGTGCGCACCTGGTGCAGGCCGCCGCGCTGGCCCTGGAGGCGGCGGGGCACCGGCCCGCCGGGCGGGACGGCACGGAGGGCTACCGGGTGCGGGCGACCCCGCAGCCCGAGGCCGTCGCGGTGCGCGACCCGGACGGGGCGGCGCTGCGCGCCTGTGCGGGGACGCTGGAGCGGGCGGGCTGGCAGGTGAGCGAGCACAACGAGCCGCGTACGGGGGCGAGTTATCTGCTGGCCTCGCCGCGGAGAAGCTGAGGGGCGTGCCAAGATCGGTGCGGCAGACCGTCCGTCAGTACGAGTTCCGTCCGTACGAGTTCCGTCAGCATGAGAAGGGAACGCAGTGAGCGAGCCGTTTTCCGTCCCGGTGACCGTCCGCGGATACGAGACCGACAGCCTGGGGCACCTCAATCAGAGCGTGTATCTGCAGTACGCGGAGCATGCCCGCTGGGCGCTGTTGCAGGCCGCGGGGGTGGGTCAGGCCGAATTACTCGCCGAGGGGATCGCGCCGGTCGTGCTGGAGACGACCATCCGCTATCTGCGGGAACTGCGCGCGGGCGACGAGGTCCAGGTGAGCTGTGTCTTCGAGTGGGGTGAGGGCAAGACGTTCCGGGTCACCCAGACGATCACGAAGACCGACGGCACGGTCTCCGCGGAGGTCGCGTCGGTCGGCGGGCTGCTGGACCTGAAGGAACGCCGGCTGGCCGCCCGCCCCCGGGAGTACTACAAGCGGTTGACCACGGACCCGGGCCTGTTCGGGCTCTGAGCCGGAGCGCCGTCACCCTCACTCCGGATCGTGCTCGGTGTCGTAGGCCGCGCGGGACTCGGCGATGTAGATCCGGTTGCGCTCGGCCCAGTCCGTCAGCCGTTGCAGTGTCTCGTGCAACTCCTGGGCCACCGGGGTGAGTTGGTACTCGACCTTGGGCGGCACGGTCGGGAAGACGGTGCGGGTGACGAGTCCGTCGCGCTCCAGGTTGCGCAGCGTCAGGGTCAGCATGCGGCGGCTGATGCCCTCGATGCTGCGCTCCAACTCGGTGAAGCGGATGGGGCCGTGGGCCGCCGCGACCAGGATCTGCACGCTCCATTTGCCGGCGACCCTGTCAAGAACCTCGCGCACCGGGCAGGCGTGCGCGTTCACGACCTGGGCGGTTACACCGGTGTTCCCCTGGGCCATCGAAGTGCCTCCTTCTGCCGACCTCCATGGTTCCCCACGATGGTCCCCGTTACAAGTCGTGCACCTATGGGTGCAACGGAGAACCATGGAGGCCACAAGCCATGTCGACCCTGTCCGAGGCACCACCGCGAGAGCTGGACCGAACGTACTCCCGCTGGGCGTCCCTCGTCGTCCTGTGCGCGGGGACGCTGATGACGATCCTCGACGGCAACATCGTCACGGTCGCCATGCCGGCGATCCAGCGTGACCTCGGGTTCTCCGGGCCGGGGCTCGCCTGGGTCGTGAACGCCTACATGATCCCGTTCGGCGGACTGCTCCTCCTCGTCGGCCGGCTGGGCGATCTGGTGGGCCGCAAGCGGATGTTCACGGCGGGCCTCGCCGTGTTCACCGCCGCCTCCGTCCTGTGCGGGCTCGCGACGAGCCAGGGCATGCTGATCGCGGCCCGGGCGGTGCAGGGCGTCGGCGGGGCGATGGCGTCGGCGGTCGTCCTCGGGATGCTCTTCGCGCTCTTCCCCGAGCCGCGTGAACTGGCCCGCGCCATCGCGGTGTTCAGCGCGGTCGGCGCCGGCGGCGGAGCCCTCGGCACCTTCCTCGGCGGGGCACTCACCCAGGCCCTGAACTGGCACTGGATCTTCCTGATCAACCTGCCGATCGGGATCGCGGCCTGGTTCGCCGCCGTCCGCGTCCTCGCCCCGGAGCAGGGCGCCGGACTCGGCCGGGGCGCCGACTACCCGGGCGCCGCGCTGGTCACCGGAGCGCTGATGCTCACCGTGTACGTCATCGTCGGCACCGGCGCCCGCTCCCTCACCGCCACCCTGATGCTGGCCGCCCTCGCCCTGGCGCTCTTCGTGGCCTTCACCGTCCGCCAGGCCCGGGCCGCCCGCCCGCTGCTGCGCCTGCGGCTGTTCCGCTCCCGGCTGCTGACCGGCGCGAACGCCGTGCAGATCCTGATGATCGGCACGATGTTCGGCTTCCAGTTCATCGGCGCGCTGTACGTCCAACGCGTCCTGGGCTTCAGCGAGTTGCTCACCGGTACGGCGTTCCTGCCGGCGCCGGTCACGATCGGTGTCCTGATGCTGGGCCTGTCGGCGCGGACCATCGGCCGCTTCGGCGCGTACCGGGTGCTGCTGGCCGGGCTGGTCCTGATCGTCGCGGGCATGGCCCTGCTGAGCCGCGCCCCCGCCGACGGCTCCTACGTCGCCGACGTCCTGCCGCCGCTGCTCCTGCTCGCCACCGGGTTCGCCGCCGCGATGCCCGCGCTGACCGGGCTCGCCATGTCGGGGGCGCGGGAGGAGGACGCGGGACTGGCCTCCGGGCTCTTCAACACCACGCAGGTGGTGGGCGGTTCACTGGGGCTCGCGGTGCTGTCGACACTGGCGGCGGGCCGGACCGACGGACTGGTCGCCCGGGGCGCGGAGTTGATCCCGGCGACGGCGGCGGGGTACCAACTGGCGTTCCGGGTCGCGGCGTTGATCGCGGCTGCGGCGCTGGTGCTGGCGGCGGGGGTGCTGCGGGGGCGGCGCGACTGAAGCCCCCGCAGGAGCTCGGGTCACTCCTTCCCGAACTCCTCCCCGAACGCCGCCCTGTGGTCCTGGGCCCACTCCCGGTAGGTACGCGCCGGGCGGCCCAGGACCTCCCGCACGTCCTCGGTGACGACCTCGTTGCCGCCGTTCCTGACGAACTCCCTGCTGATCTCGGAGGCGTCGACGAACGTGTCGCTGTAGCCGAGACCGAGCAGATACTCACGCGCCTCGGCCGAGGACAGGTCGCGCGCCTCGACGGGGCGCCCGAGGACCTCGGCCAGCTCGGCGGCCTGGTCCGGCACGCTCAGCACCTCGGGTCCGGTCAGCGTGTACGTCCGCCCCGAGTGGCCCGCGTCGAGCAGTGCGGCCACCGCCACCTCGGCCACGTCACGCGGGTCGACGACCCCCTGACCGCCGGTGCCGCTCGTGTTCGGCAGCGGGGTGCCGGCCCGCACGGATGCCGCCCAGCCGAGCGTGTTGGAAGCGAAGGCGGAGGGGCGCAGGATCGTCCACTCCAACCCGCTGTCCCGCACGGCCTGTTCACCGGCCACGTGCCAGCTGCCGACCGGTCCGACGGCGGGGTCGCCGGTGCCGATGCCGGAGAGCTTCACAATCCGGCGCACGCCCGCCGCCCGCGCGGCCTCGACCAGGCCCCGGTCGTGCTCCGCGTCGTCCGGTCCGAACACGCCCACCAGGAAGGCGACTTCGGCACCGGTCAGCGCCGCTTCCACGGAGGCCCGGTCGGCGGGACCGCCCCGTACCGTCTCCACCTCCGAGGGAATCCGGGCCTTCTCGGGGTCCCGGGTCAGGGCGCGCACCTTCTCGCCGCGCGCCACGAGCTGTCGTACGACCTCGCTGCCGATGGTGCCCGTGGCACCCGTCACTAGGATCATGACCACCACGGTGGGCGGGCAGGGGTCTTCGGTTCTAGGAGATTCCGGCACGTTCCGGGGCCCGGTGCGGGCCGTCGGCGCGCTTACCGTGGAGGGGTGACCAACGCCGACGTGTCCGAACGGGAGTTGCCCCTGCCGGACGAGCTGCGCCCCTGGATCGCGCGCATCGCCGATCTGACCGTGAACCGCCTCCCGGTGGAGCCTTTCGTCCATCTCCCGGACCCGGCGACGAAGTTGGTGGTCCGCGTGGAGGGGAACGGCCGCCGCAGCGTGCTCGTCGTCGGACCGCGCGTCCGGGCCACGTACCACGCGGCCAAACACCTCGTGGCCTGCGCGGAGTTGTGTCTGACGCCGGGCACCACACGGCCGCTGCTGGGCGTTCCGGCCGTCGATCTCGTCGGCCGGGCCATGCCGCTGGGCGAGCTGCCCGGCCGGGTCGCCCGCCAACTGGACGCCGAACTGCGCGGACTGGAACCGGACGCGGCCGTCGCCCGACTCACGGAGGTCGTCCCCGCCCGCCTCACCGCCGTCGCGGACTCCGCACGCGCCGAACTCGTCCGGGCGGGCGTCGACGCGATGTCGATCCGCACCGGTCACCTGCCCGGCCCGGTACCCGCGGTCGCCCGTGAACTCTCCGTCAGTGAGCGGCAGTTGCGCAATCTGTTCGCCGAGGGGGTCGGTCTCTCCCCCAAGCACTACGCCCGTATCAACCGGGTGCGCGCGGTGGTGGCCCACGCCACCGAACTCTCCTGGGCCGAACTCGCCGCCGTCACCGGCTACTACGACCAGTCCCACATGGCGTCCGACTTCCGTGCCCTGATGGGTGTCCCGCCCCGGTCGTACTTCACGGGCCGGCTCCCCGAGGCCATGCCCTGCCGGGCGGTCGGGCACGGCTGAATTCGGGTGCGGACCACCCCGTCCACCTGCGATGCTCCGGCCCATGCCCGCACGACGCGTCAGGCCCAGCCTGTACATCTCCATCGACATCGAGGCGGACGGCCCGATCCCTGGCCCGTACTCCATGCTGAGCTTCGGCGCGGCCGTCGCCGGGACGCAGGACGTCGACGGGTTCACCGCGGCGGACCCGGAGAAGCTGACCTTCTACCGAGAACTGCGGCCGATCGGCGAGGAGTTCGTGCCCGAGGCGCTGGCGGTGAGCGGGCTCGACCGTGACCGGCTGCGGACCGAGGGGGCCGAACCCGCCGTCGCGCTCGCCGAGTTCAGCACCTGGGTGCGTGAAGTCGCCGCGGGCGCCCAGCCGGTGATGTGCGGCTACCCGGCGTCGTACGACTGGATGTTCCTGTACTGGTATCTGATCCGCTTCACCGGTGCGAGCCCCTTCGGGCACTCCGGCTGCCTCGACTTGAAGACCTTGTACGCGACGAAGGCCCGGCTGCCGCTGCGCGCCGTCGCCAAGGGCACGATGCCGCGCGAGCTGCTGTCCCGGCGGCGGCACACCCACCATGCCCTCGACGACGCGATCGAGCAGGCCGAGCTGTTCGCCAACCTCATGGCGTGGCCGGGGAGTTCACAGTGACTCGCCGGCGCCGTACGGGAGCAGCCGACCGGTGCGGGGCGCCTCCGGTGTCTTCTGCCGCCGGCCGAGGTGGTTGAAGACCAGGTTCAGGACCACCGCCGCCACACAGCCGGTGGAGATGCCCGAGTCGAGGACGATCCTGACGGTCCCCGGGAACGCGTGGTAGAAGTCCGGTGCCGTGATCGGGATGATGCCGACGGCCAGCGAGACCGCCACGACCAGGACGTTGTCGCCCTTCTCCAGGCCCGCCTTGACGAGGGTCTGGATCCCGCTCGCGGCGACCGAGCCGAACAGGACGACGCCCGCGCCGCCCAGCACCGGGCGCGGCACGACGGCGATGAGCGACGCGGCCGTCGGGCACAGGCCCATCAGCACCAGAAAGCCGCCGCCCGTGGCGACGACGTACCGGCTGCGGATGCGGGTCATGGCGACCAGGCCGATGTTCTGGGCGAAGGCGCTGCACATGAAGCCGTTGAAGAGGGGGCTGATCGCCGATCCCAGGGTGTCGGCGCGCAGGCCCGCGGCGATGGTCGCCTCGTCCGCGGGGCGGTCGACGATCTCGCCCAACGCCAGCATGTCCGCGGTGGATTCGGTCATCGAGACCACCATCACGACGCACATGGAGACGATCGCGGCGAGCTGGAACTGCGGTGCGCCGAAGTGGAAGGGGGTGGGGAAGCCGATCACGCCGGCGTCCGCGACCGGGGCGAAGTCCGTTGCGCCGAAGGGCATCGCGAGGAGCGTTCCGGCCAACAGGCCGAGCAGGACGGCCACTTGCCTGGCGAAGCCGCGGGTGCAGCGGCGGAGGACCAGCACGATGACGAGGGTCGCGGCCGCGAGTCCCAGGTTGGTCGTCGAACCGTAGTCGTGCGCCGAGGGGTCGGGCCCCTGCGCCCAGCCGAAGGCGACCGGCAGCAGGGACACGCCTATGAGGGTGATCACGGTGCCGGTGACGACCGGCGGGAAGAAGCGGACCGCCCTGCTGAAGAAGGGGGCGGCGAGGAACCCGAGCAGACCGGCGACGATCACCGCGCCGAAGATGACGGGCAGCGCGTCCGACTTGTCCTTGGTGGAGGCGGCGATCGCGGTCATCGGGGCGACCCCGGCGAAGGTGACGCCGTTGACGAAGGGCAGCCGGGCGCCGATCCTCCAGATCCCGAGGGTCTACAGGAAGGTGGCGAGACCCGCGGTGAAGAGGCAGGCGCCGGTGAGGAAGGTGAGTTCGGCGCCGGAGAGGCCGACGGCCGCCCCGACGATCAGCGGCGGGGCGACGACACCCGCGTACATGGCGGCCACGTGCTGCAGTCCCGTGGTGGCCATCTTGAGGACGGGGAGTTTCTCGTCGACGGGATGGACGACTGGTCGGGCGTCGGGATGGGTGGTCACGGCGGCTCCTCCGGGCGGGTAACACGTCGGCTCTGACGTGGGTTTCAGGAGGTGGTACGCGGTCGTGCGGGACCGGGAGGACGGGACGGAACCCAGCAAAAGGGGTGGGTAAGGCCGTTCCGGGGCGCGCACATCCATGCACGCCCCGGCCACGGCCACCGGATGAGGGCCGTCCCCCTCAACCGGAGATCTTGGGTCGGCCGTCCTGCCGACCTGCCGACCTGCCGACCGCTCAGCCCTGCGCGGCGATCCGCGCCAGCCGCCGGGCCTCTTCCCGTGTGGAGCGGGCGACGGCGTCCTCGTCGACGTGCAACAGGCGGTTGTTCTCGACGATCTGACGGCCGTTCACGAACGACGCGGTGACCGGGGCCGCCGCGCCGAAGACCAGCGCGGTCACCGGGTCGGCGATCGAAGTGTGGGCCAGGGTGTCCAGGTTCCACAGCACCAGGTCGGCCAGCTTGCCCGGCTCCAGGGAGCCGATCTCGCCCGCGCGGCCCAGGACCTGGGCGCCGCCGTAGGTTCCGAGGCGCAGCGCCTGGCGGGCGGTGAGGGCGGCCTCGCGGTGGGCGCCGAGTCGGTTGATGAGGAGCGCGTTGCGCAGCTCGGTGTGGAGTTCGCCGGACTCGTTCGAGGCGGTGCCGTCGACGCCGAGGCCGACCGGGACGCCGGCGGCGAGCATGTCGGGGACGCGGGCGATACCGGCCGCGAGGCGGGCGTTGGACGAGGGGCAGTGGGCGACACCGGTCTTCGTGCGGGCGAAGGCGGCGATGTCCGAGTCGTTCATGTGGACGCAGTGCGCCATCCACACGTCCTCGCCGAGCCAGCCGGTGGACTCGAAGTAGTCGGTCGGTCCCATGCCGAACAGTTCCTTGCAGAACTGCTCCTCCTCGACCGTCTCGGAGCCGTGCGTGTGCAGCCGTACGCCGAGTCCGCGGGCCAACTCGGCGCCCTGCTTCAGCAGTTCGGTCGAGACGGAGAACGGTGAGCAGGGGGCCACGGCGACCTGGGTCATCGCGTCGAAGGAGGCGTCGTGGTGTTCCCGTACCGTCGCCTCGGTCGCGGCGAGCGCGCCCTCCAGGGTCTCCACGGCGAAGTCGGGCGGCAGCCCGCCGTCCTTCTCGCTGCGGTCCATCGAGCCGCGGGCCAGCGTGAAGCGGACGCCCGTCTCGCGGGCGGCGCCGATGATGGCGCCGGACAGGTCGCCGGAGCCCTTGGGGAAGACGTAGTGGTGGTCCATCGCGGTGGTCACCCCGCCGCGCGCCATCATCGCGAGGGAACCCTGCGCGGCGGCGCGGACCATCGGCTCGTCGATGCGCGCCCAGGTCGGGTACAGCGCGACCAGCCAGTTGAAGAGGTTGTGGTCGGTGGCCAGACCCCGGGTGATCCACTGGTAGAAGTGGTGGTGGGTGTTGACCAGGCCGGGGGTCACCAGGTGACCGCTCGCGTCGATGCGCCGCACCACATCGGTGAGCCCCTCGGGGGCGCTGCCCGCGCCGAGCGACTCGATGCGGTTGCCGGCGATGACGAGATACCCGGTGGCGTACTCGGTGTCGGCGGCGTCCACCGTCGCGATCGCACAGTTCTCGATGACGACACGCTGAACCATCGTTACCATCGTTCGTCTCAACTTCCTTGTTTCCGGTCCGAGTTCGCGGTCCGCGTCGTTCGCGTCAGAGATTGGTGAGATCCACCGGGATCCTCGGCTCGCAGCCGTCCCGCAGGACGGTCGCCTCGATCAGGCCGTAGGGCCGGTCGGCGGCGAAGTACACCTCGTTGTCGTTCTTCAGCCCGAACGGCGCCAGGTCCACAAGGAAATGGTGCTTGTTGGGGAGCGAGAAGCGGACCTCGTCTATCTCCTCGCGGTTGTCGATGATCCGCGAACCCATCTGGTACAGGGTCTGCTGGAGCGACAGCGAGTACGTCTCGGCGAAGGCCTGGAGCATGTGCTGCTTCGTCCGCTCGTAGGAGGTCTCCCAGTCGGGCATCTCCTGTGCGTCGTCGGACCAGTTGAAGCGCCAGCGCCCGGACACCTCGGTCGCGAGGATGCGGTCGTAGGCCTCGGGGAGGGTCGTGTACTTGTCCTTGACGTAGCCCCAGAACTCGGAGTCCGTCGAGTTGAGTACCGTCAGGTCCTTCAGCCCGGAGACGACTTCCCAGCTCCGGCCGTCGTACGTGATCTGGGTGAGCCGGGTCTCCTGGCCCTTGCGGACGAAGGAGTGGCCCCCCGTCGTACGCTCCCAGGCGTACTCCTCAATGCGGATACGCGCCTGCTTGATCGGGTCCTGCGAGGTCACGAAGTGCCGGGCGAGGTGGATGCCGAACTGCTCGGCCGACTCGATGCCGTGCTCCTTGGCGAAGGCGTACACCGTGTTCTTGGTGGTGTCGGTCGGCAGCACGTTGGTGTTGGAGCCGGAGTAGTGGACCTCGTCCATGTCGCCGCTCAGCGACACGGAGACGTTGAGGTCCTTGATGTGGTGGGTGGCGCCGTCCCGCGTGATCCTGACGACTCGGTTCTCGGCCTTGCCGTACTGGTTCTGTCCAAGAATCGTGGGCATGTCTGCTAGCTCCCTCGGTATACGGAGTAGCCGAACGGGTTGAGCAGCAGCGGTACGTGATAGTGCTCGCCGGGGTGCACGGCGAAGGTGATCGCCACCTCCGGGAAGAACACTCCGGTCGTACCGCTGTCCCGATTCGCGGGGGCGTCCTGCTGCGCATCGGCTTGCTTGGTCTCTGAACGCTGGAAATACGCCTCGACGGCGAAGTCGAGCCGCACGTGTGTGGTGCCCGTCGGCAGCGCCGGGAGGTCCTTGCACCGCCCGTCCGCGTCGGTCGCGGAACCGCCGAGCGCCTGCCAGTCCGCCAACGCCCCACTGCGGGACGCGAGTTGGACGGCGACGCCCGCGGCGGGGCGACCGACGGAGGTGTCCAGGATGTGCGTGGACACCGAGGCGGTGGTAGCGCTACTCATGCCGTTTCTTCCTCTGCGAGCTTGGCCAGCCGGATGCGGTTGATCTTCCCCAACTCGGTGCGGACGATCTCGCGTTCCCGCTCCGGCGGGTTGCCGATCCGTTCCCTGACCGCGTCGCGCATCTGCTCGCCGGTGCGGCCGGTGGCGCAGATCAGGAAGACATGGCCGAACCTCTCCTGGTACGCCAGGTTGAGGTCGAGCATCTCTGCCCTGAGCTCCTCGGAGGCGCCCGCCATGCCGCGCTGTTCGCGGGCGGAGGTGGGGTCACCGGGCTTGGGGCGACCGATCGGCGGGTGGCCGGCCATCGCCTCGCCGAGGTCCCCGGCGGTCAGGTCCGCCGTCGCCGCGTCGCTCTCGGCGTAGAGGTCCCCGGGTCCGCCGTACGGACGGCCGGCGAGCAGTCGCCCTGCCCACGCCGTGGATGCGCACACCTCCAGGAGGGCGGCCAGGGCCGCGTGCTCCTCCAGGGCGTTGAACCGGGCGAGACCCGGCGGCGTGGATGTCGACGTCACGGGAGCCTCCGTGGCCTTGTGCTGAACGGGCTGGCAGTAGCTAACGCCCTCGTCACCACCACGTCAACACTTTGTTGAAAATTCCGGGTAACAACCGGGCGGCCCAGCCCCCTCCCCGCGACTCAGCTCTCCTTCTCGCGGTTCAGGTAGTTGTAGACGGTGAACCGGCTGACACCGAGGGCGCTCGCCACGGTCTCCACGCCGTGCCGCACGGAGAAGGCGCCGCGCGCCTCCAGTATCCGTACGACCTCCTGCTTGGCCTTGCGGTCCAGGTCCGCGAGGGGCTTGCCCTTCTTGCGCTCCATGGCCGCCAGGATGTGGTCCAGCGAGTCCGCGAGCTGCGGCAGGCGTACGGCGACCACGTCGGCGCCCTCCCAGGCGAGCACGACGTCGTCGGGGCCGGCCTCGTCGGGCGGGACCAGTTCGCCGCCCATCGCGTCGACCAGCGGCTTCACGGCCGTGATGAAGGGCTCGTCACCGACGCCGGTCACCGGTCGCCATCGCCGATCACGTTGAGCTGGAGCGAGATCCGGGTGGCACCGGCCTTCAGGGTCCTGCGCAACAGCGCGTCGACGGCGGCGAGCACCGCGTCGGCACTCCCCTCGGCCGTGTTGCCGAACGGCCCGACGTCCACGGCGTCCAGCTCCGCCCCCTCGACGACCTCCCTGGCGACCAGCGCATGCGCGGGGGCCTCGTCGAGGTCGAAGGGCTCTGTCGTGAACTCCACTCGCAATCGCACGGGCACAACCTAACGCGCGGTGCCGTTTTCCGCCGAGCCCTCTTGACAAGCTCCGACACCCGACGGCAATCTTCCATTAAGCAGAAACAATATTCCGCAATACGGAAACTCGATACGCCACCCCGGACATGGCATCCGACACGGAAGGGAGCGCGACCCCGATGGGATTCGCAGACCAGCGCTTCAACGTCAACCTGTCGATCCTCTTCACCGAACTCCCGCTCCTGGAGCGCCCCGCGGCAGCGGCCGCGGCAGGGTTCACCGCGGTCGAGCTGTGGTGGCCCTGGGTCGACTCCCCCACCCCCGCACGGTCCGAACTCGACGCCCTCAAACGGGCGTTGGAGGACGCGGGCGTCCAGCTCACCGGCCTGAACTTCTACGCCGGGCAGCTCCCGGGGCCCGACCGCGGCGCCCTGTCGATCCCCGGCGAGGAGTCGGAGCGGTTCCGCGCGAACATCGACGTGGCCGCCGACTTCGCGGGCTCAGTGGGCGCCACGGCGCTCAACGCGCTCTACGGCAACCGCGTGGCCGGCGTCGACCCGGCCGAGCAGGACGCGCTCGCACTGGAGAACCTGGTCCTCGCGGCCCGCGCCGCCGACCGGATCGGCGCGGTCCTGCTGATCGAGGCGCTCAACAGGCCCGAGTCGCCGTTGTACCCGCTCGTCAGCGCCCCGGCCGCCGTGGGCATCGTCGACAAGGTGAACGACGCGACCGGCCTGGGCAACGCGCGCTTCCTGATGGACCTCTACCACCTCTCGATGAACGGCGAGGAACTCCCGTCGGTGATCGAGCAGTTCACGGCGAAGACCGGCCATGTGCAGATCGCGGACAACCCGGGCCGCGGCGCCCCCGGCACCGGCGCGCTCCCCCTCGAAGACCTCCTCGACCAGCTGAGGAAGGCCGGTTACGACGGCTGGGTGGGCCTGGAGTACAAGCCCGGCGACCGCCCGAGCGCCGAGGCCTTCGACTGGCTGCCCAACTGACTTTCACCGAAAGGCACTTCCGATGAGCAAACTCCCCAAGATCGCCTGGATAGGCCTCGGCATCATGGGCTCCCCCATGTCCGAGAACCTGCTCAAGGCCGGTTACGACGTCACCGGATTCACCTTGGAACAGGACAAGTTGGACCGCCTGGCCACCGCCGGCGGCAGCCCGGCCGGCTCCATCGCCGAGGCCGTGCGCGACGCCGACGTGGTGATCACGATGGTGCCCGCGTCCCCCCAGGTCGAGGCCATCGCCTACGGCCCCGACGGCATCCTGGAGAACGCGCGCGCCGGCGCCCTGCTGATCGACATGTCGTCGATCACCCCGCAGACCTCGGTCGACCTGGCAAAGGCCGCCGCGGACAAGGGAATTCGGGTCCTGGACGCCCCCGTGTCCGGCGGTGAGGCCGGTGCGATCGAGGCCGTCCTGTCCATCATGGTCGGCGGCGACCGGGCCGACTTCGACGAGGCACGGCCGGTCTTCGACGCGCTCGGGAAGACGATCGTGCTGTGCGGTCCGCACGGCTCCGGCCAGACCGTGAAGGCCGCCAACCAGCTGATCGTCGCCGTGAACATCCAGGCGTGCGCCGAGGCCGTGGTCTTCCTGGAGAAGTCGGGCGTGGACCTGGCCGCCGCCCTCGACGTCCTGAACGGCGGGCTCGCGGGCTCGACCGTGCTGGCGCGGAAGAAGGAGAACTTCCTCAACCGCGACTTCAAGCCGGGCTTCCGGATCGACCTCCACCACAAGGACATGGGCATCGTCACGGACGCGGCCCGCACCGTCGGCGCGGCCCTGCCGGTCGGCGCGGTGGTGGCCCAACTCGTCGCGTCGCTGCGCGCGCAGGGCGACGGCGGCCTGGACCACTCGGCGCTGCTGCGCGCCGTCGAGCGCCTCTCCGGCGCGCAGCTCTGAGACTTCCGGACGGCGCCGCCGCCGACATATGTCCTGTCGCGCCCAGGCGGTGGCGCCGCCCGGAATCACGCCCGACCGAGAACCGAAAGACGGCCCGTGTGCGCCGGACGACCCGGATGAGGGGTGGTCGCCGGCACGGCGCGGGCGGGCCAGGACCGCGGCGGAGTGCGAGCCAGTGCGGTGGTGAAGGTCCCGGGGCCTCCTTCTCGACCTGAGGGAAGCGGCCCCGGTTCCGTCGCCCCCGCCGCGGTCCCGGCCGAAACCTCGATTGGAAATCCCCCACCCATGACCCCGTCCGGCGGCGCGAACGTCCTGTCACGCCCAGCCTCGCGCCGTCGGACGGCCAGCCCGCAGCGCTCCCTACGCCGTGCTCTCCCCGGCGAGGGAGCGTTCGGCGTCGTCCAAGGAACTCCTTGTACGTCGGCGCCCCGGCCCGGCCCGCCCCGGCTCAGCCGAGCGCGTCCAGCAGAGCGGTGACATAGGCATCGAGCCGTTCCTCCACCGCCCGTGCCGTCAGCTCCACCCGCCCCGCCTGCTGCCACGGCCGGACCACGGCCGCCACGCCACCCGCGAATGCCAGCGCGTCCAGCAGCCGCCAGTACAGCCGCTCGCCCGCCGCGGCGGCCGGCACCCCGCCCGCCTCCTCGTACGCCTCGGCGAACCGCAGACCCCACGCCGGGCCGTGCAGCAGCGCGAGATTGGTGGAGCAGTGCGCCACATCGAGGTCCGCCGGACCCCAGCTGGTCTGCACCCAGTCGACGACCCCGGTGATCCGCGGACCCGCCGCGGACGGGGGCGGTACGTCGAACAGCACGTTGCCGGGGTGGAAGTCCCGGTGCAGGAATCGCCCCTCGTAGGGCGGCGCGGGCTTGCGGATCACCGCGATCGCCGCGGCCCATGCCGCCGGGTCGGCGCCGTCCGGGGGGACGACGGCGTCGGCGGTCGTCCACGCCTCGTACTTCCCGGGCCGCTCGGCGGGCCGTAACGCGTGGATCGCCACGAGCTGACGGGCCAGCAGGGGGACGCGCGCCTCCAGTCCCTCGTCGTCGAGGAACGTCCGGCCCGCCAGATGGGTCATGAGGAGCGACGGGTACTCGCAGTGCGCGGCGGTCGGATCGGCCGCGACCAGTCCGGGAACCGGCACACCGGTCCCCGCGAGCAGGGTGAGGGCACCGGCCTCCCGGTTCAGCATGGCCTCGGCGTGCTCCACGAAGTACGGGTCGACGAAGCTCCGCAGCACCAGGTGGCGGACGCCTCCGTTCCGCGTCGCGACGGTCAGCCGCCGCATCTCGGCGGTGATGCCGCCGTGCAGGGCCTCGGTTCTGACGATCCGTTCGCCGGCCTTCAGATACCGGCCCACCCAGGCCAGCGTCCGCGCTCTGACGGCGCCCGCATCGTCGTGGTCGATCACCGTGCCACCCCACCATCCGGACGGCGGCTCGCGCAGAAGCTTTTGCCGGCGACGCGCACTGCGGTCACGCACACATGTCGCCCCGCCACCGGCGTGCGCGTGCGCCCGTTTCGCAGGAGCCTTGACGCATGACACATCCATCGACGGAGTTTCCGCACATCGTGGTCCATCCCCCGGCCCTGGACGGCTCGCGTCGGGTCACCACCGGCGACGAGACCCTCGGGATCGCCTCCCACCTGGACGACGTCGTCGAGATCCTGCGGCTGGCCGACCTGGACCGGATCGAGGTCGAGGAGAGCGACCTGATCGAGTGGCAGGGCGGTGGGCCGGAGGACTGGCCGGGGCTGTCGGAGCACCACGATCAGTGAGTCGGCGAGCGACGGCACGGCGCCACGAAAGAGGGGGCCGTCCCTCAGGACGGCCCCCTCTCCTCCGGTGTCTCAGACCTTCAGCGTCCTGATCGACGTCGGCGCGTGTCCCGGCTCGGTCGCGATGTCCTCGAACTCCACCACCTCGCCGATGTCGTTGGTCCGGCTCATCGAGATGTTGGTGACGCGCTCCAGGATCGCCTCGACGACGACCGGCACGCGGAACTCCGCGGCGAGCTTCTTCGCCTGCTCGAAGGCGGTGGCGAGGTCGGCGGGGTCGGTGACCCGGATGGCCTTGCAGCCCAGGCCCTCGACGACCTTGACGTGGTCGACGCCGTAGACGCCCAGCTCAGGAGAGTTGATGTTCTCAAACTCCAGGTTGACCTGGAAGTTGATGTCCAGGCCGAGCTGCGCCTGGCGGATGAGGCCCAGGTAGGCGTTGTTCACCAGGACATGGACGTACGGGATGCGGTGCTGGGCGCCGACCGCCAGTTCCTCGATCATGAACTGGAAGTCGTAGTCGCCGGAGAGGGCGACGACGGACGCCTCGGGGTCGGCCTTGGCGACGCCGAGCGCGGCCGGGATCGTCCAGCCGAGGGGGCCCGCCTGGCCGCAGTTGATCCAGTGGCGGGGGCGGTAGACGTGCAGCATCTGGGCGCCGGCGATCTGCGAGAGGCCGATGGTGGAGACGTACCGGGTCTCCGGGCCGAAGGCCTTGTTCATCTCCTCGTAGACACGCTGCGGTTTGATCGGGATGTCGTCGAAGTGCGTACGGCGCTGGAGAGTTGACCTCTTCTCCTGCGCCGAGGCCGCCCAGGCGGAGCGGTCGGGCAGGCTGCCCGCCGCCTTCAACTCCCTTGCCACTTCCACGAAAAGCTCCAGCGCCGCCTTCGCGTCGGAGGCGATGCCGTAGTCGGGGGCGAAGATCCGGCCGATCTGGGTCGGCTCGATGTCGACGTGGACGAAGGTGCGTCCGGCGGTGTAGACGTCCAGCCTGCCGGTGTGACGGTTGGCCCAGCGGTTGCCGATGCCGAGGACGAAGTCGGACTCCAGGAAGGTCGCGTTGCCGTAGCGGTGCGAGGTCTGGAGGCCGACCATGCCGGCGTTCAGTTCGTGGTCGTCGGGCAGGGCGCCCCAGCCCATCAGGGTGGGGACGACCGGGGTGCCGGTCAACTCGGCCAATTCGACGAGGAGTTCGGCCGCATCGGCGTTGATGACACCGCCGCCGGCGACGATCAGCGGCCGTTCGGAGGCGTTGAGCATGCCGAGCGCCTTCTCGATCTGGGCGCGGGTCGCGGCCGGTTTGTAGACGGGCAGCGGCTCGTACGTCTCCGGGTCGAACTCGATCTCGGTGAGCTGGACGTCGATCGGCAGGTCGACGAGGACCGGGCCGGGGCGGCCCGAGCGCATCAGGTGGAAGGCCTGCTGGAAGACGCCGGGGACCTGGGCCGCCTCCAGGACGGTGACCGCCATCTTCGTGACCGGTCCCGCGATGGAGGCGATGTCGACGGCCTGGAAGTCCTCCTTGTGGATCACGGAGGTCGGGGCCTGGCCGGTGATGCAGAGGATCGGGACGGAGTCTCCGGTCGCGGAGTAGAGGCCGGTGATCATGTCGGTGCCGGCCGGGCCCGAGGTGCCGATGCAGACGCCGATGTTGCCGGGGCGGGTACGGGTGTAGCCCTCGGCCATGTGCGAGGCGCCCTCGACATGCCGGGCGAGGGTGTGGTGGATACCGCCTGCGGCCTTGAGAGCGGCGTAGAAGGGGTTGATCGCCGCGCCGGGGACGCCGAACGCGTCGCTGACGCCCTCGCGCTTGAGGATCTCGACTGCCGCGCGGGCAGCGGTCATACGAGCCATGGAGTACTCCTGCTTCGGCTGTCGGATTCGCGTCACCGTCGCGCCCCGCGGTGAGTAATCCCGCATTGAGTTCTGCGTTGACTTCCGCATTGCGGAAAATAGATTCTACTATCTGGAAGAAATGTAAGTGGAGGGACGAAGGCCGTCAAGACACGGACAAGCAGGGGTTTCCAGGAGGACCATGGGGCTCATGTCCGAGAGCGTGCCGGTGCGCTGTCCGGCCTGCCGACGTGAGCACGTCTATGCCGCACCGTCCTATCCCTGTGTCTGCGGTGCCCCCGTGGCCCCGCCGCTCGATCCGCGCGGTGCGGCCACGGTCGTGAGCCACCGGGTCTGGGACGAGGACTGGATCGCGGTGCGCTGCGAGGCCTGCGGCCGGCTGGACGAGTGGCCGTACCCGGAGCTGGGCTGCCCGTGCGGGACCCTGCTGCGGATTCCCGTCGCCGGGGAGGAGCCGCCGGCGCAGCCGGCCGCGAGCGTCCCCAGGGTCGACAGCGGCGCCCGGGACCGGCCCGCCTTCCAGCCCGTCACGATCCGCACCGCGCGCGACGCGGTCACCGCCGCCGCGCTCTACTTGCGCTGGCTCGGCTACCGCGACATCCGCCGCGCCGACCAGCGTCCCCCGTCCGGCATCGGCCTGGCCGCCCGCGGCATCCTGGCCCAGGTGGACCCCACCGTGCGCCCCGCCTCACTCCGGGACGTGGAGTGCCTGTGGCTGACCGCGATGACGGAGTCCACGGGCTGCGTCTACTTCTCCCTCGCCGGCTACGCCGACGACGCCCGCGCCCGCGCCGACTCCCTCGGCGTCCCCCTCTTCGTCCTCGACCTCACGGGCACGCCTCAGCCGGTCAACGAACTCGCGGATCAACTCGACGCGGCGGGGGGTTAGTTCGCGGGCCGCGACAACCACGCCCGCTTCGCGGCGATTCACCGCGGCCGACGGCCGCCCCGCCCACCCCCGTCAGCGTTCCCGCACCGCCCGCTCCCGCAGTTCGATCTTCCGTACCTTTCCCGAGACCGTCATCGGGAAGGCGTCCATGAGCTGGAGCAGGGTCGGGATCTTGTAGTGGGCCAGCCTGTCCTCGCAGAAGGCGCGGAGTTCCTCCAGGGTCAGGGGGTCGGCCGGGTCGCGTGGGATGACGCAGGCCAACACCTCCTCGCCGTAGCGCTCGTGGGGTACTCCGACCACCTGGACGTCTGCGATCTTCGGGTGGGTGTAGAGGAACTCCTCGATCTCGCGCGGGTAGATGTTCTCGCCACCCCGGATGATCATGTCCTTGATGCGGCCGACGATCTCGACGTAGCCGTCCTCGCGCATCACCGCGAGGTCACCCGTGTGCATCCAGCGACCGGCGTCGATCGCCTCGGCGGTCTTCCCGGGCTCGTTCCAGTAGCCGAGCATCACGCTGTAGCCGCGGGTGCACAACTCCCCTGCGGCGCCCCGGGGTTGGGTGACGCCGGTCGCCGGGTCGACGACCTTGACCTCCAGGTGCGGCAGGACCCTGCCGACCGTGCCGGTGCGGTGTTCCAGGTCGTCGTCCATCCGCGTCTGGAGCGAGACCGGGGACGTCTCCGTCATGCCGTAGCAGATGGACACCTCGGCCATGTGCATCTCGGCGACCACCCGTTTCATCACCTCGACCGGGCAGGGCGATCCCGCCATGATGCCGGTGCGGAGGGACGAGAGGTCGTAGGACGCGAAGTCGGGGAGGTTCAACTCCGCGATGAACATGGTCGGTACGCCGTAGAGGGATGTGCAGCGCTCCCGCTGTACGGCGTCCAGGGTTGCCACCGAGTCGAAGGACGGGGCCGGGATGACGATGCACGCGCCGTGCGAGGTCGCGGCCAGGTTGCCCATGACCATGCCGAAGCAGTGGTAGAAGGGCACGGGGATGCAGACCCGGTCCTGCTCGGTGTACGCGATCAACTCTCCGACGAAATAACCGTTGTTGAGGATGTTGTGGTGGGAGAGCGTGGCGCCCTTGGGGAAGCCGGTCGTGCCCGAGGTGTACTGGATGTTGATGGGGTCGTCGCAGGACAGCTCCGGGTACGGCTCGTCACCCGTGCCACGGCCGAGCAGTGCGTCCCAGCTCGGGTCGCCGATGTACACGACTTCCCGCAACTCCGCGCACTTGCCCCGCACTTGGTCGACCATCCCCCGGTAGTCGCTGCTCTTGTGGGCGACCGAGGAGAACAGGACCGAGATGCCCGCCTGGTTGAGGACGTACTCGACCTCGTGGGTGCGGTAGGCCGGGTTGATGTTCACCATGACCGCGCCGATACGGGCGGTGGCGTACTGGACGAGCACCCACTCGGGGCAGTTGATCGCCCAGATCCCGACCCGGTCGCCCTTGGCGACCCCGCTCGCGAGCAGCGCGCACGCCAACTGATCTACATCGGCGGCGAATTGACCGTAGGTCCAGCGCCGTCCGGAGGGTACGTCGACGAGCGCCTCACGGTCGGGCCAGGCGGCCACCGCCCGGTCGAGGTTGGCGCCGATGGTGTCGCCGAGGAGCGAAGTCCCGCTGGTTCCATGGCTGTACGAGTCCACCGGAGAGTTCGACGGCGAGTTCATCGGAAGTCCTCCTCGCGGTACTCGGCGCCCGACCCGGCGGCCGTCGCCTCCCGCAGTTCGATCCGGCGGATCTTGCCGGAGACGGTCTTGGGCAGCTCGGCGAACTCCAGCCGCCGGATGCGCTTGTAGGGGGCGAGGACGTCCCGCGAGTGCTCGAACAGCACCTTTGCCGTGTCGGGCCCCGGCTCCCACCCGGCCGCGAGCACGACGTACGCCTTCGGTACGGCGAGCCGCAGCTCGTCCGGCGCGGGCACCACGGCGGCCTCGGCCACCGCCTCGTGCTCCAGCAGCGCGCTCTCCAGCTCGAACGGGGAGATCTTGTAGTCGGAGGCCTTGAAGACGTCGTCGGACCGGCCGACGTAGGTGATGTAGCCGTCCTCGTCGCGGGAGCCGATGTCGCCGGTGCGGTAGTAGCCGCCGGCCATCGCCTCCGTCGTACGGTCCGGGTCTCCGTGGTAGCCGGTCATCAGGCCCACGGGCCGGTTGGACAGGTCGAGCGCGATCTCGCCCTCGGCCACGCCCGGGACACCGGACACCGGGTCGAGGAGTTCGACCCGGTACCCCGGACTCGGCCGGCCCATCGAACCCGTCTTCAGCGGCTGCCCGGGGCTGTTGGAGACCTGGACGGCGGTCTCGGTCTGCCCGAAGCCGTCCCGGATGGTGACGCCCCACGCGCGCCGGACCTGCTCGATGACCTCGGGATTCAGCGGCTCCCCCGCGGCCAGGGCCTCGCGGGGCGGGGTGCGCAGCTGGGTCAGGTCGGCCTGGATGAGCATCCGCCACACCGTCGGCGGGGCACAGAACGTCGTCACACCCGCGCGGTCCATCTCGGCCATCAGCCGGACCGGGTCGAAGCGTGTGTAGTTGTGGATGAAGACGGTCGCCTCGGCGTTCCAGGGGGCGAAGAGGTTCGACCAGGCGTGCTTGGCCCAGCCGGGCGAGGAGATGTTGAGGTGCACGTCGCCGGGCCGGAGCCCGATCCAGTACATGGTGGCCAGATGGCCGATCGGGTACGAGGTGTGGGTGTGCTCGACCAGCTTGGGGCGGGCGGTGGTGCCCGAGGTGAAGTACAGCATCAGCGGGTCGTCGGCCAGGGTCGGGGCGGGGTCCCGCACGAAGAGGGAGGCGGAGGTGTCGTAGACCTCCTCGAAGTCCAGCCAGCCGGGCCGCTCGCCGCCCACCGCGATACGGGTGTAGTGGCCGGGCACCTCGTCGAACTTGCCGGTGTCCTCGGCGCGCACGACGACGTGCCGGACCCGGCCGCGGTCGACGCGGTCGCGCAGGTCGGCGGGGCCCAGCAGCGGGGTGGCGGGGATGACGACGGCGCCGAGCTTCATCGCGGCCAGGGCGGTGATCCACAGCTCGGCCTGGTTGCCGAGCATGACCAGGATCCGGTCCTCGGAGCGGACGCCTCGCGTGCGCAGCCAGTGCGCGGCCTGGTCCGAGCGGACGGACAGCTCGCCGAAGGACAGCTTGGTCTCGCGGCCGTCCTCCTCGACGATGTGCAGCGCGGTGCCGGCGTTGCCGTGGGCGATGACGTCGAACCAGTCGAAGGCCCAGTTGAAGTGCTCGGGCCGGGGCCAGGAGAAACCCTCGTAGGCCGTGGCATAGTCCTCGCGATGTGCCAACAGGAAATCCCGCGCACTACGGAACGACTCACTCGCCGTCGTCATCTGTCCTCCTAGGTACCGGACCATTGCCGGGCGGCTCTCTGACATCGTGTAATCCGTGATGTGGGTCTCACTACCCCCGTACGGGGGTGTGTGCAGCGGAACGGCCGCAATGAAGGGGCAAGCGGGTGGCGACGGACGCGGCGGGGATGGTGGAGATTCAGGCGGCACTGGTACGGCTCCGGCGCGGCACGGGACTGCCGGTCGCCTTCGGCGGCCTGGTGGAGAGCGGCCGGCAGCAGATGCGCATCAGCGAACTGAGCGGCACGCTGACCCCGTCGCTGCGCGCCCTCGCGGTGAACTCGGGCAACGGTCTCGGCGGCAAGGCCGTCGCCCTGGCCCGCCCGTGCGCCGTCCTGGACTACTCCGCCTCCCGCCAGATCAGCCACGAGTACGACGCCCCGGTGGCCGCCGAGGGCCTGCGCGCGATCCTCGCCGTCCCGGTCGTCGTACGGCGCCGGGTTCGCGGTGTCCTCTACGGCGCGCTGCGCACCGCCCAGCCGCTCGGCGACCGGATGCTGAGCGCGGCGATGGCGGCGGCCCGGGACGTGGAACAGGCGCTGGTGGTCCGGGAGGAGGTGGGGGAACTGCTGAGCGCGGCGCGTCCGGCACCCGCCCCAGACCCGGCGGCGAGCACGGTGTGGGAGCAGGTACGGGAGGCGCACGCGGCGCTGCGGGCGCTGGCCCCTCGCATCCCGGATCCGGCGCTGCGGGCCGAACTCCTGGACGCCTGCGGCCTGTTGACGTCCGAGTCGGCCACCGGGCAGGTGGAACTGGCGCCTCGGGAACTGGACGTACTGGCGTGTGTGGCGGCCGGGGCGACGAACGCGGTCGCGGCGGAGCGGCTCGGGCTGCGGCCGGAGACGGTGAAGGGGTATCTGCGCTCGGCGATGCGGAAGCTCGGCGCGCACACCCGCGGGGAGGCCGTGGTGGCGGCGCGGCGGGCGGGGGTGCTGCCGTGAGACGGGCGCCTGCGCGGGCCCGGGGACCGGCTCCGGTGAGGGCCGTCTATTCATTCATCGGAGCTTTGAATTTCCTCCTGTCACACGGTTGTTATTTCCCTCACGACCCCATCCATCCGAAATTCAAGGACTGATTGCCTAATATTGGCCCGGACACGACACACGAGGGGAGCGGTGACCGTGCGACGGGACTTCAAGGAGCCGGCCAGAACCCGCCCCGACCTGGTCATCGGCCGGGAGGAGATGTTCAACGCCGCCCGTGACCAGCTCGCCGGCGGTGGCAGTGTGCTGCTCCACGGCCCCGCCGGAATAGGAAAGTCGACCGTCCTGCGGGCGCTGAGCGCGGAATACGGCGACTCGGCGCGGACCGTGTTGCGCTGCTCGGCCACGGAGTCCGAATCACATCTCCCCTTCCTGGCCCTCGCCGACCTCCTCGGTCTGGTCCTCGACGAGGTGTCCGAGCGGCTGCCCGCCGCCCAGCGCACGGCACTGGAATCCGCGCTCACCGGACGCGGCGAGTCCTCCCTCCAGCGCGACGGCCTCGCCCTGCGTCTCGCCGTCCTGTCCGCGCTGCGCGCGCTCGCCGCCGACGGCCCGGTCCTCGTCGTGGCGGACGACCTGCAGTGGCTGGACCCGGCCAGCGCGGAACTCCTCGGCTTCGCCGCCCGCCGCCTCGGCGACACCCAGGTGCAGATGATCTTCGCGGTGCGCACCGAGGGCCAGGAGTACGACCGCTATCTGAACGCCTCGCCGCCCGACACCCTCGCGTTCCGCCTCAGCCCGCTCTCCCGGGCGCAGGTCTCCGCGCTGCTCGACGACCGCGGCTACACCGGGCTGCCCCGCTCCACGGTCCGCGAGATCCACCGCACCAGCGGCGGCAACCCGCTGTTCGCGCTGGAGCTGGGCCGCGCCCTGGCCGAGAACCCCACCCCGCCCAGACCCGGCGAGCCGCTCCCCGTGCCCACGTCACTACGCGCGTTGGTGCTGAGCCGGCTCGACATGCTGCCCGCCGAGGCCCGTCGCACCCTGCTGGTCGCCAGCGCGGGCGCCCGCCCCACCGTGGCCCTGCTCCAGACGGCCGGCCGCGAGAACGCCGAGGCCGAGACCGCCCAGGCCGCCGAACTCGGCCTGCTGGCAACGGAACCCGAGGGTCCCGCCGTCCGGTTCGCGCATCCGCTGATCTCGGCCGCGCTGTACGCCGAGGCCCCCGCGCAGGAGCGGCGGGCCGCGCACGCGGCCCTGTCCACCGCGGCCTCCGATCCCATCGAGCGCGCCCGGCACCTGGCCCTGGCGACCACCGGCACCGACCCGGAGGTCGCCGCCCGGCTCGCCGAGGCCGCGACCCTGGCCCGCGACCGCGGAGCGCCGTCGGTCGCCGCCTCCCTTGGACTGCTGGCGGCCCGGCACACGCCTGGCGACAGCGTGCCGGGTCCCGACGAGCGGCGGCTGCAGGCCTCCGAGGACGCCATCACCGCGGGCGAACTGGACCTCGCCCGGGACATCGCGCGCGAGGTGCTGAGCCGGACCTCGGTGCCCGCCGAGCGGGTGCGGGCCTGGATCATCGTGATCGACACGGCGGGCCACTCCATGGCGGACGTCGACGCCGTCTTCCCGCAAGCCCTCGCCGACGCGGGCGACGACCCCCGGCTGCTCGCCCTGGTCCGCTACCAGCTGGCCTGGCGCGCCCTGCTCGTGGAGGGCGACTTCGCCGAGGCCCGGGCGGAGACCGCGCGCTCGGCCGAACTCGCGGCGCTCGCCGGCGACCGGCGCACCGAACTCCTCGCGCTCTCCTTCCAGGCGCAGGCCGAGACCCTGATGGGCCATCCGGACGCCCCCCTCACCATCAAGCGCGCGCTGAAGGAACCCCAGGACCCGAGGGTGGCCTGCCATCACAACGGCGCCGGTTCGGCCCGCTTCCGCTGGCTGGTGATGAGCGATCAGCTGCCGGAGGCCCGTGCCACCATCACCGCGCTGCTGCGCGAGGTGCGGCGGCGCGGGTCGGTGGAGAGCGAGGTGCACTTCCTGCGCGGGTTCGCGGAGACCGAACTGCGCTCCGGGCACTGCGGCCGCGCCCTCGACCTGGCCCGCGAGGGCCTCAGGCTGGCCCGCGACTCCGGCATCGGCCAGACCGCCTCCGCGATGCTCACCGCGCTCGCCGAGGCCTCCGGCGGTGACGTCGAGGAGGCTCTCGCCCTTGCCCGGGAGGCGGTCGAGCACGCCGAGGAGGACGGCGACCAGATGTATCTGTCCCGGGCCCTCGGCGCCCTGGGATACGCCCAGTTGGTCGCCGGCGACCACCACGGAACCGTCCGCTCGCTGCGCCGGGTCCGCGAACTGGAGCAGGCCCTCAAGGTGACCGACCCGGCACGCGGACGCTGGCACGGCGACCTCGCCGAGGCCCTCGTGCAGATCGGCGAGACCGCCGAGGCCCAGGACGTCATCGACGTCACCCGCGAACGCGCGCTACGGCTCGGCCGCGAGAGCGTCCTCGCCGTACTCGACCGCGCCGAGGCCATGGTGCGCGCCGCCCGCGGCGAACACGACGCCGCCGTGGCACAACTGACGTCCGTTCAGGACCGGCTCGCCAAACTCGGCTACGGCCTGGAGGAGGCCCGCGCCGCCTTCGCACTGGCGTCGCTGCGCACCGGGCAGCCCGGCCCCACGTCGTACGACGAGGCGACCCGCCTCTTCCGCCGCTGCCGCGCCCTGCCCTGGCTGCGGCAGGTCGACGAGGCCGCCGTCACCCGCCCGCCGGAGCCGGCGCCCGCGGCCGTCCCCGCACCGCCCGTCCTGGACGGACTCGACGGGCTGGCCTCGATGGAGCGTCAGGTCGCCGCGCTGGTCATGGAGGGCGCCACCAACCGGGAGATCGCCGCCCGGCTGTTCATCAGCGTCAAGACGGTCGAGGCGACCCTGACCCGGGTCTACCGGAAGCTGGGGATCCGCTCGCGGGTGGATATCGTCCGACTGGCGGCGGGGCGCCGTCCGAACTGAGGACCCTACGGGTTAACTGTGCGGCGACCGAGGGTTTTCCCTGCCCAACTCCCCTAGGGGGTTCCCTCATTGGGAGCAGGGTGTGCCTGGTTCTAGCTTATGGGTGTGCCGCTCGCCCGGGCATACGGGGGTCGGTCCCGCGACCCCCGTTGCACACCCCCACACCCGCGCGACCCCCCACCGGCAACCCTAATGAGGAGACTCATGTTCGGGCTCAACCGCGCCAAGAGAACCACCGCAGTCGTCGCAGCAGCCGCCGCTGCCGCAGCGACCGCACTGCTCAGCGCCCCCACCGCTGTGGCAGCCCCCCAGCCCATCGTCGGCGGCACCACGACCACGACCACGTCGTACCCGTTCGTCATGCAGATCACGGACGCCTCGCAGAACCAGTTCTGCGGCGGCACGCTCGTCTCCGCCACCAAGGTGATCACCGCGGCCCACTGCATGGTCGGCGAGACCACCAGCAGCGTGCGCGTGGTCGGCGGCCGCACGTACCTCAACGGTACGAACGGCACCGTCAGCAAGGTCAGCAAGATCTGGATCAACCCCAGCTACACGGACGCCACCAACGGCGACGACGTGGCCGTCCTCACCCTCTCGACCTCGATGCCGTACACGACGGCCTCGTACGTCTCCTCCTCGCAGACCAGCGTGTACGCGGCCGGCACCACGGCCCGCATCCTCGGCTGGGGCACCACCTCGGAGAACGGCAGCTCCTCCAACCAGCTGCGGACCGCGACCGTCCCGATCGTGTCCGACACCAGCTGCAAGAGCTCCTACGGTTCGGACTTCATCGCGTCCGACATGGTTTGCGCCGGATACACATCCGGCGGCGTAGACACCTGCCAGGGCGACAGCGGCGGTCCCCTGCTCATCGGGGGCGTCCTGGCAGGGATCACTTCTTGGGGCGAGGGGTGTGCCGAGGCGGGTTACCCGGGTGTCTACACCCGGCTGACCACGTTCTCCACCCTGGTGACCACACAGGTCAACTCGTAACCCGGAAGGTCTCCTGAGTACTCCTCAGGGAAGAACCAGGGTGCGTTGCGGGCTTCCACGAGCAGCCCGCAACGCACCCTGTCCATGTGCCCGGCAGGTCGTCCGATGCCTGCTACTTGTCGGCGACGAGCTGCCCGGCCGCTCCCCAGCTGTCGGCGGGCGCCTCGTGGATCCACACCTGCACGGTCTCGGCGGGGATCTTGTACGCGGCCACGAAGGCGTCGGCGGCGCGCTTGACGAGGTCCCGCTTCAGCTCGACGTCGCGCGGGCCCTGCTGGATGGTCACGACGGGCATGCTGAACTCCCTTGAGTCGGGCTCCTTTTCGGCGGGTCCAGTTCATCGCGCCGGGCGTCCCCGACCAAGAAGCAGCCCGCGAACGCGGCGATCAGTTCTCGTGATCGCCGCAGGCCGGCAGCAGGGTGTCGAGATGCGGGGGCGTACGCGTGGCATGCACGGCGAGCCCCGTCGAGAGAGTCGGCCCCGGTGCGGCGAACGGTACGAAGGCCACGCCTGGGTGGTGCAGGACGCGCGCGTGGGAGGCGTAGACGACGGTCCACAGCGGGCGGGTGCCGATGGTGGCGAGGGCGTCCTGGAGGGACCCGCCCACCGGTCCGGGCAGCGGCTCGAATCCCGCCGCGTGACAGGCGCCGACAACAAGGTCCACCAGTGCCGGGTTGTTCCGGCGCTCGGTGAGGGCGAGGGGCAGCGCGGCCAGTTCGTCGACGCGGATCTCGGGGCGCCGGGCCAGCGGATGCGAGGCGGGGACGGCGGCCACGAGGGGATCGGACCACGGGGGCAGCACCCGTACGCCCGGCACCGGCTCGACGGCCCGGACGAACGCGGCGTCCAGCTGCCCGCCGGCGACCCGGGCCGGCCGCTCGCCGACCGGCAGCGAGAACAGCCCGACGGGCACGTCCGGTGCCCGTTCGGCGAACGCGCCGAGAACCCGGTCCAGATGGGCGCCGAGCCCGGTACTGGTCCCGATCCGCAGCCCCGCCGGCGGAGCGACGGCGGCCCGGGCCCGCTCGGCGGCCAGCACTGCCCGCGCCTCGGGCAGCAGCCGCTCCCCCGCCCCCGTCAGCCGCACCCGCCGGGGCGACCGGTCGAACAGCTCGGCCCCCAACTCCCGCTCCAGCCGCCGCACTTGCTGACTGACCGCCGACTGCGCGATGTGCAGCCTCCCCCATGGCGGCCCGCCCGAAGTGCAGCTCCTCGGCGACGGCGACGAAGTAGCTGAGCTGCCGCAATTCCATGGGTTCGACTCTAGAGGGAGCTCCTGGACGCCTGTTTCAATGAGCCCCCTGATGGGAGTGATGGCCATGGTGTCCACGGACCGTTTCCTCGCCTTCGCGGCGATGTCGCTGCTGGTGATCGTGATCCCGGGGCCGAGCGTCCTGTTCGTCATCGGCCGGGCGCTCGCCCACGGCCGCCGCACGGCTGTGGCGACGGCGATCGGCAACGTCTTCGGCTCGTACCTGCTGGTGACGGCGGTGGCGTTCGGTATCGGCTCACTCGTCGAACGCTCGGTCACGATCTACCTGACGGTGAAACTCGCGGGCGCGGCCTACCTCGTCTACCTGGGTGTCCAGGCCTTCCGCCACCGCAAGGACCTGAAGGCCTCGGCGATGCGGACGGACCAGGCGTCGGAACCGCGAGGTGACCTGCGCACGGTCCTGGACGGCGCCCTCGTCGGCGTCACCAACCCCAAGGGCGTGGTGTTCTTCGCCGCCGTACTCCCCCAGTTCGTGAACCACTCGGCGGGCCATGTCCCCCTCCAGATGCTCCTGCTCGGCCTGATCCCCATCTCCATCGGCCTGGTCACGGACACCCTGTGGGGCCTCACCGCCTCGGCGGCCCGCACCTGGTTCGCCGGCTCCGACCGCCGCCTGTCCCTGATCGGCGGCGCGGGCGGCTTCACGATGATCGGCCTGGGCGTGACGGTGGCGGTGACGGGCCGCGCGGACTGACCCGCTACGGCGGCCCTACGCCCCTACGACCGTCCCGAACCGGATGTCGTACGACCTCCCCGGGTGCATGGTGTCGAGCATCCGCGCCCCTTCGGCGGTGACCTCGTCACACTGGGCCTTGGTCAGCCGACCGAAGGGCTCGACGACGAGATGACCGTCGCCGTCGTCGAATTTCCAGACCCCGGCGAGGAAGCCGTCGGCGAGGAGCGTGCGGTGGGCGACGTTGCCCTGCCAGGCACGGCCCCAGTACTCGGCCGGTACGACCCGGGTACGGTCGGCGTGGGAGAGGAGCAGATTGTCGAACTCGGGCAGGAAGCGCGGCGGGGCCGGGGTGTCCGCGGCCGGGCGGGGCGCGCCGGGGAGGTCGAAGAGTTCGACGCCGTTGGGGTCGTAGAAGGTGACGAGCCGCGGGCGCAGCCGTTCGAAGGCCTCGCGCAGCCGGGTCAGGCCGGCCCAGGTCTGCATGTCCTTGACGGAGGCCGGGCCGAAGGCGGCGAGATAGCGCAGCACGGTCGCGTCCGGGCCGGGCGCGGGTTCGGCGGGACGCCCCAGCCAGTGCTCGGCGGTGGTGAGCGCGACCTGACCGCTGCGGCCCCACAGCCCGCGTGGAGTGACCTGGACAAGGGGGAGTTTGCAGCGGGCGGCGATCGCGAGGGCCTGCGGATCGGCGGCCGGCCACTCGACGAGCAGCGCCTCGCGCAACTCCTTCATGGTGCGCGGCTCGGCCTCGACGAGTTCACGGGCGAGTACGGCGAGCCGGTCGAGGTCGACGCCAACGAGCCCCTTGCGGAAGTTGCCGAGCTCACGGTCGCGGGCGGCCTGCACCAGCGGGCGCAGGGTGAGGGCGTCGGCGGCCGTGTGGGTGTGGATGGTGGACCGCATGGTGACGATCCGGACGACCTCGCGCTCGGCCATCGGCCCGGACAGCGCCTCGGGCGTGAAGCCGTCGAGGCGGGCGGCGAGCGCGTAGTACGGCGGCTTGACGTTCTGGGCCTGGAGGCCGAGGAGATGCTCAACGGCGGCCTGGGCGGAGAGCGGTGAGGGGCGCAGGAGGAGCTGCCGGTCGAGGGTGGCGCGGTTGAGTGCGCGGAGGTCCAGTACGGGAGCGGTCGGGTTCTTCGCCATCGCGGTCTTCGCCATTCCGGTCTTCGCCTTGGTCACACTCCGCACGCTAGCGGCGATTGCGGACACGTTCGGTCCGCAACTCTCACCGTTTTCCGGACCCCGTTCCGACGCCGAGTCCGTTTGCCCCCGTATATCCTGCTCGTGCTCTTGCTCCGTGATCACGCAGCCACAGGCCCGATCGAGAGGCACCGCGATGCCCCAGCGACGCGCCCGCCCCACCTCGAAGAACGGCTGGACCGGCAGGACCCGTGGGGCCGGCGGAACCGGCGGAACCGGCGGAACCGGCCGAAAGTCCGGCTGGCGCCGCACACCCGCCCCGCCCCCGACGCCCGCACCCGAGCCTCCGACGTCCGCCGCCGACGCACCCCCTTACGAGCCCTCCGACGCGGGCAGCGTCGTCCAGGCCGCGCTGTACCGGGACGGGGTGCGGGTCTCGGCGCCGGACACCCTCGCCGACACCTTCCGCGAGCTGCGCGAACAGCCGTCCGGCATGGCCTGGATCGGCCTCGCCCGCCCCACCGAGGCCGAACTCCTCTCCCTGGCCGCCGAGTTCGACCTTCACCCCCTGGCGGTCGAGGACGCGATGGAGGCCCACCAGCGCCCGAAACTGGAGCGCTACGGCGACACGCTCTTCGTAGTCCTCAGCGCCGCCCGCTACTTGGACACACCGGAGGAGGTCGACTTCGGCGAACTGCACGTCTTCGTCGGCCCGGACTTCGTGATCACGGTCCGGCACGGCGCGGCGCCCGACCTCTCGGCGGTCCGCCAACGCATGGAGGAAACACCGGAGTTGCTCAATCTCGGCCCCGAGGCGGTGCTGTACGCGATCCTGGACGCGGTCGTCGACGGCTACGCGCCGGTGGTCACCGGCGTCCAGACCGACATCGACGAGATCGAGACGGAGGTCTTCCGCGGCGACCCGGCGGTCTCCCGCCGCATCTACGAACTCTCCCGGGAAATGGTCGAGTTCCAGCGCGCCACCCGCCCCCTGGTCGGCATGCTGCACAGCCTGATGGCGGGCTTCGCGAAGTACGGCACGGACGAGGAACTCCAGCGCTACCTCCGCGACGTCGCCGACCACGTCACCCACACCAGCGAACGAGTCGACGGCTTCCGCCAGGCCCTCACCGACATCCTCACGGTGAACGCGACCCTCGTCACGCAGCAACAGAACGCGGAAATGCGGGCGTTGGCGGAGGCGGGGTTCGAGCAGAACGAGGAGATCAAGAAGATCTCTTCTTGGGCGGCGATTCTGTTCGCGCCGACGCTGGTCGGCACGATCTACGGGATGAACTTCCGGCGGATGCCGGAGTTGCACTGGGCGCTCGGATATCCCTTCGCGATCGTCCTGATGGCGGTTGTGTGCACCAGTCTGTACCTCATCTTCAAGAGAAAAGACTGGCTGTGAGTAATCGTCCTGGGAGACGCTGCCGATCGGTGGCGTGGGTGCGATCGCCGGCTCCGACGATGCCTTCGAGGCCGCTGGGGAGAATGAGTCGCCCTTCGATCCGTCGGCGGGTTTTCGCCCGTACGTGAGGGCCGTCCACGCACACGTGCGACCAGTCGAGTTCACCGGTCGCGTTCAACTCGGCGAGCAGGATGCGGTGCAACGGGTCGAAGACCTCGGCCTGCTGCCACCTCTCCAGGCGCCGCCAGCTCCCACACCAAGATCCTTTTGCGAGCTCTTATGGCGCTCAGGTTCCGAACGGACGTCGCGGTGGTCCAAGTGTGCGCTGTGTCGGTTTTCCTAAGCTCCGACGGCAGAGAGAATTCCGGCCGCGTGGCCGTCAGCACCAGCAACGCCCACACCGGCAGGGGCGCGTGGCGGGCCTCATCAGGACAGCCCTCCTCACTTCTGAACCCCTTCAGTACATAAGCGCAATCAGCCCCTTGATCGTCGAGGAGCTGATTTTCTGAAATCCGGCGGTCGGGCAAGGCTGCCGTGGAAAGCGGAGACATGATGGGCAAGACTTCTTATGACTATGTCGTGGTGGGAGCGGGAACAGCGGGATGCGTGATCGCCTCCCGGCTTTCGGAACGCCCCGGCGTCCGGGTGTTGCTGCTGGAGGCCGGAGCCCGGGACGCAACCGAGACCATGGCATCCCCTTGGGGCTTCCTGGGGTTCGACCCGTCGTCCCTCTGGCTGGGCGCCTCGCCGGTGCAGGCCGGTACAGGCAGGGCCGCTGACGTGCTGCGCGGCAAGGCGCTCGGCGGATCGTCGAGCATCAACGGCCTCTACCACCTGCGGGGGCACCGTTCCGGTTACGACGAATGGGCCGGACTCGGTGCTCCAGGATGGGGTTTCGACGATCTGCTGCCCTACTTCCGCCGCAGCGAGAGCACTCGCAGCGGTGATGCCTCCGTGCGGGGCACGGACGGGCCGGTCGTGGTCGCCCCGGTCCCGGAGCCCCATCCGCTGGCCACGGCGGGCATCGACGCCGCGGTCGAGGCCGGGTTCGCACGCGCCGATGACATCGGCGGCGGGCTGGAGACCGGGTTCGGACGGAGCGACATGAATCTGCCCGGCGGAGCCCGCCAGAGCGCGGCCGACGCCTACATCCGTCCGTTCCTCGACCGGCCGAACCTGGACGTCGTGACGGACGCGACCGTGCAGCGGCTGCGCATCACCGCGGGTCGCTGCACCGGCGTGGAGTACACCATCGATGGGGAGCAGTTGTCCGTCGACGGCACCGAGGTGGTACTGACCGCGGGAGCCATCGGCTCCGCACACCTCCTGATGCTGTCCGGGATCGGCCCGGCACAACACCTGGAGGAACACGGCATCGACGTCGTCGCCGACCTGCCGGGAGTGGGCTCCCATCTGCAGGACCATCCGATGGCGGGCGTGGTGTACGAGGCCATCCAGCCCGTACCGTTCGTCCCTGCCAATCCGCCGGCCGAGATGATGGGCCTGCTGTGCAGCGACCCCGCCGCGGCGCGGCCGGACCTTCAGGTCTACGTCGTCGCCGCGCCGCTCCCGTCGGCATGGGGCGAGCCGCCGGCCAACGGCTACTCCATTGCCTTCTCCGCGATGGCTCCGCACAGCAGCGGCACCGTGCGCCTCGCGGACGCCGATCCCGGCAGCGCTCCCGTCGTCGACCCCGGCTACCTGAGCGACGACCGTGATCTGGAGGTCATGCGCAAGGGCCTGGCCCTGGCGCGCCGCATCGGGGAGGCCGAGGCGTTCGCCGACTGGCGCAAGCAGGAAGCGGTGCCGGGCTCCGGGACGAGCGACGCGTCCGTGGACGAGTTCCTCCGCAAGGCCACCGGCCCCTACTTCCACTACACCGGCACCTGCCGCATGGGAACCGACGCCGATGCCGTCGTCGACCCTGCGAACCTTCGTGTGCACGGAATAGCCGGACTGCGGGTCGCCGATGCCTCGGTGATGCCGTCCATCCCCTCGGCCAACACCAACGCGACCGTCTACGCCATCGCCGAACGGGCCGCCGAACTGCTCGACTGAGCCGTCTTCAGCGCCCACGGCGCTGCCGCGACGCGCTCGTCCCCGACGCCTGGACCGCCGGCAGTCGGTCGGAGTCCAGACCGACTGCCGGCATCCTGCTTGCCGAATGGTGAGCCGCGGGGCGGTGGATCACCTCTCAGCTCGCCGGGGAGCGCGACATCCCGCCGCGATCACCTGCCCAGGCCGCCCACAGCGCCGCCCTGTCTTGCGGGGGAAGCGAGCTGGGAACATCCACACCGGCCTGCGGTCGCACCTTTGTCACATGCTCCCGGCCGGCCCGTGGCCCGGCAGATGCCTGTTCGGCGAGGGCGGGGCTGCTCCGGCCGAGCGGGCGTACTCGGTGGGAGTCTGACCGTAGTGCTTCTTGAAGGTCCGGGTGAAGTGGCTGCTGTCCGCGAACTGCCAGTGTGCGGCCAGCTCCGAGATGCTCAGGCGACCTGACGGCGCGGTGAGGGCGAGCCGGGCCTCCTGCAGTCGCCGGCTGCGGATGTAGGAGGCCACCTGTTCGCCCACCGCGGCGAATGCCCGGTGCAACGTACGGACGGAGACGTTGAGTTCACGCGCGAGCATCGCGGGAGAAAGGCCGGGATCAGCGAGCCGGCGGTCCGCGAGGTCCTTGGCTGCCCGGGTGAGCGCGGGAGCCAGCCGGGGTTCCACGTCGTCGAACCGGCCCTTCGCCACTGCCTTGACCAGCTCGATCAGGGCGCCGTGGGTGGCTTCCACACCGGCTGGGCCGAGGTCGGCCACAGTTGTGTGAATCATGTCCGTGAAGGCCGTCAGCAGGCGTATCTCGGCCGAGTCCGTCGGCCCGGTGATGACGCGGTTCCCGAGCAGGGGTTTGAGTTCGCCCGGAGGCAGGACCAAGAACTTCGCCGTGATGTGCGCCGACGTCTCGAAGGCCGTCAGACGCCCGACGTGCCGGACGAGGAACTGCCCGGCCGGTACGGTCTGTTCGGCGCGACCACGCGGGCCGCCCAGAGTCCATGCGCCGCGCTGCACCACGTACATGGCCACCAGATCCTGATCGCCGCCCGGAGCGTCCGCGGTCCGGGTTGCCGACGCGGCGTGAAGATCGGCGATCGCCGCGCCCTGCACCTTGGCCACGCTGCCCTTGACCCGGAAGTCACCGATCGTGTCCGGGCTGAAGTCCGGCAGTCGGAAGACGTCGTCGCCGATCTGCGTCTCCCATCCGCGCCGGAAGGCGTCGAGTCCCCGCGGTGCGGCGCCCGGGGCGGTCGAGTCCACTGCGAGCACCCCACGGGCGCCGTCGACCCCCGCTCCAGAACTGTCCATGACCCTCTGATCCCCCCCCACCGTCAGTGCTCAGACGCCATCCTGTGGTGCTCGTGTTCCGCAGGACGTCACCACGGCGCATGTGCGCACTGCGCCAATCTTCCTACAGCGACCCGGGTGACGAGGGTCGTGGGAGAGAGCTGATGCGTTCTGATCCGGCGAGACGAGCTGATCGCCTGCGTACGCGCCGCCGTGGCCGGCTCGCCCAGTTCGGCAACGAGAGACGCGACCCGTGATGATCAAGCTTCGCCAAGCCTTTGATCACGAACAGAAGCCTTCGCCCACGAACAGGGGGTCGCGTTTCGCCTGCCATCCCCCGGTCGGCGTCCTGCAACTCCACACCGCGGACACCAATTCCACCTGCCCGGAACCGTCACAACTCAGCTGCCTGGCAGACGTGTTGGGCCGGATGCCCGATCCCCGCCCCGGGGCGGCCGCCACCGCCCGAGCTCCCTGCTCGCGCTGTACGTGGTCGCCGTCCTCGACGGAGACACGTCCCTGGCGGCCATCGCCCACTTCCCCGCCGACCTCGTCGACGAACCCGTCGACACCCTGGTCCGCTGCCGGGTCGCCGCACTCGACGCCTGCCGGACCGTGATCGCCCAGCGCCGGATCCCCGCGAGCGCGGGGGCGGGGACTCACGGTCCAACGCCGAGATCGACACCATCGGAAGACCGGCAACTCCCCGCCGTTCCAGCGTCAGTGAGTCGAGTCGTGCCGCCGCCGGGCGCGTCCAGAACCTGTCCGGCCGATCGCACACACCCGCGGGGTTCGCCACGCACAGGTGCGACTTGTCGTCGCCCCCTTGGACGCGGCGGGACTGCGAGAAGGGAATGACGCGGCCGGAATGGTTCCCCTACGTCGGCGAGTTGGAACTCGCGGAGAACGTCACCTGGTACGGGATGGCGACCACCGGTCGATGGGGTCACGGCGGTCTGCTCTCCGGCCCCGGCAAGGCTCCGGTGTACGCGGGCTTCTACTGGTCTCAGGTGGGCGACGAACCGGCGGTGGCCCGGGCCAGCATGGTCGTCCTGCCGCTGACGGATCCGGCCCGGATCATCGCGGCGGACTGGACCGACGGATACAACGGCTACGAACCGGCGGCGTTGGACGGATACGCCGTCCCGTGCAGCGATCCGTTCGATCCGCTGCACGTCGACGGCCGCGATGCCGACGCCGATCTCCACGAGGTCGAGCGGATCATCGCGGCCGACGACGGCCAGGGCCGCCGGGCCAACTACGCCGAGATCGTCACCGATCCGGACCGCGGTGGCAACGCCCTGTTCTTCCCGGTCAATGAGGAGGAACGAGACGGCTACGAGGCACTGGAGGAGGACGGAACGGTCGTCTGCCTCGCCTTCATCGCCTACGACTTCCCCTGCTGAAGGGTGTCGCACAAGGCCGTGATCCGGGCATCTCCGGTATATGGCTGGAGGACGCAGGACGACACGGCCGGACTCGGTCAGCCCGGCAACCCGATCAGAACCAACGTGATCACGCGATTCGGCCTCCGGAGCAAGCACCTGCCGGCCAACTTCCCTGGGCGAGTTGCCGGTCACTCGCCGGTGGCGCCGTCGATGGCCTCGCGGAGGAGATCCGCGTGGCCGACGTGGCGGGCGTACTCCTCGATCACGTGCTCAAGGACGAACCGCACGTCCGTGTCACCGAATTCCGGGTTCGGCACGATGCGCCCGAGGTCGGCGGTCACCGCCGCGAACACCTGCCGCGACTCCTCGCACGCCTTCAGGTAGTCCGTGTAGACGTCCCTGGCCGGCGTGGCGTCCGCCTCGTCGTACCACTCGTCGCCGTCCGCGGTGACGTAGGTCCGATACGGGAAGAAGCGGGGCGCCGTGCCGGCCAACGTCCGCTGGAACCAGGCCCGTTCGACCCCCTGCAGATGGCGCATGAGCCCCAGCAGGGTCAACGCCGAGGATCCCAGGGGGCGTAGCCGCAGTTGCGCGTCCGAGAGTCCCTCGCACTTCCACAGGAAGGTCGCCCGGTGGTAGTCGAGATTCGAGGCGATCACCTCCAACCACGGGCCCGATACGGTGCGTTCGGGCCTGACGATCTTCTGGACGACGACGTCACTGGTTCGCATGCCCAAGAAGACCTCTCTGCGCATCGGAACTCATCGCTGGACGGACCCGCCGAGGCTTACTCCTTCGACGAGCACATCCGCGCAAAAATCAGGTGGTCCACATTCGGTCGGACAGGCACCATGCCTCGGTGAGCTCTCGGATCCCGGCGACAGCGATGGCGACGGCGACGGCCCGATACTCTTCGCCGCCTCCGACGCCCTTCAGGACGCACTTGCCGCTGCCGGCCAGTCCCGGCTTGTCGAAGCCGGTCGGCTGTGGGTCCGGGAGCGGGCGGCGTCCGGCGAAGCGTTCGGCCAGGAGACAGCTACCGGGATCCTGGTCGATCTGGCCCGGCTTGCCCACGGCATCCGCGGGCAGGACCAGCGCCTGTACTGCTGGACGGCACAGAGACGGAGCAGGCATGTGGGACGGGCCCTTCTACCGCGTCAGGCGCACCGGGTACGAGATCTGCTTCCTGCCCGGTGCGGGCGAGGACCTCGACGAGGTCTGCGACGTGGACATGTGGGTCATCCGTGACGACGGCGAGCGCTGGTCGGGAACCGTACTCACGCTCGACGAGGTGCGCCGTGTCATGGACAGGCAGCGGCAGGCCGGCGAGCCGGAAGGAGACTACTGGTGGTGCTGGGACGGCCTTGTCGTCCGTGACCCGGGCGTGCCGTCAATGGTCGAGGTCATCGACGGGCTCGTCGCGACGGGCGAGTACGAGACGGTCCTTCGCAACGCCGGGCCCGAAGACGACGTTTGATCCGGCGATCCGGCTCACTCCGAGCTACCGGCCAGGCCGCGGAGCGGCACAGCCGACGAACGACAGGCCCCTCACTCACCCGCCCTCCCCTACCCGCTGCCCCTCACTCACCCGCCCTCCCCCACCCGCACCCCCTCCACCCGCGAGAGCCACGCGGTGAGCAGCCCCTCCAACGCCTCCGCCTCGCTCGCCGTCAGCAGGCCCAGCAACCGGTGTTCGTTGCGCATGTGGTCCGTGAACGCCCGGTCGATCAGGTCGTGTCCGGGGCGGGTGAGGGCGACGATCCGGCCGCGCTGGTCGTCGTCGGCACGGCGCCGGGTGACGAGTCCGGCGCGCTCAAGGCGGTCGATCCGTTTCGTCATCGCGCCGGTGGTGACCATGGTGTGGGCGGCCAGTTCGCCGGGTGCCCGTTCGTAGGGCTCGCCGGCGCGGCGCAGGGCGCAGAGGACGTCGAACTCTCCTTCGCTGAGTCCGTAGCGCCCGTAGACGAGGCTCAGCTCCTCGGTCAGGTGACCGGCCAGGCGGTGCAGCCGGCCGATCACGCCCTGTGGGGTGACGTCGAGGTCGGGCCGCTCACGGCGCCAGTCGGCCTGGATGCGGGCTACGTGGTCCGGCGGTCGCGGGTCGTCCATGCGCACCATGATAGCTTCCCAGGAAGCTATACTGTCTTCCATGGAAGCTAATCCGCGGCGGGTGGCACTGACCGCCGTCGCACCGGTGGCCTGGGGCGCCAACTACTACGTCACCCATCAGTTCCTGCCGCCCGACAGCCCGCTCTACGGCGCGGCTCTGCGCGCCCTGCCCGCCGGCCTCGTCCTGCTCGCCCTGCGCCGGCGACGACCGCGCGGCGCGTGGTGGTGGCGGTCCGCCGTGCTCGGACTGCTCAACGTGAGTGTGTTCTTCGTCCTCGTCTACGCCGCCTCCCAACTGCTCCCGACGAGCATCGCCGCGACCGTCATGGCGGTGTCCCCGCTGGCGATGATGCTCATCGCCTGGGCCCTGACGGCCGAGCGGCCCGGCCTCCCGCACCTGGCCGGCGCCGCGATCGGCCTCGGCGGGGTCGGCCTGATGCTGCTCACGGGGGCGGGCGGAGTGAGCGTGCCGGGAGTCCTCGCCTCGGCCGCGGCCATGCTCGTGTCGGCCTTCGGCCACATCCTGACCAAACGGTGGAACAGCACCGGTACCGACGTACTCGCCTCGACCGCCTGGCAGCTCACCGCCGGCGGATTGCTCCTCCTGCCGGTCGCCGCGGCCGTGGAGGGGCCGCCGCCCGCGCTCTCCGCGTCGGCGCTCCTCGCGTTCGGCTACGTCTCCCTCGTCGCCACCGCGCTCGCCTTCGCCGTCTGGTTCACCGGGCTACGACACCTGCCGTCCGGAACGGTGGGCCTGATCGGACTGCTCAACCCCGTCACCGGCGTACTGCTCGGCACGGCGGTCGCCGGAGAGGCGCTGACGGTCCGTCAACTGTGCGGACTGGCACTGGTCCTGGCCGGAGTCGTCCTGGGCCGGCCCACTCGCCCCACCCGCGCGGGCCGCCTCCCGCGACCCCCCGTGACGAATCGGCCGCGCGACCGGACGCGCCGTCGGTGCGGATGAGTAAGCTCCTTTACAGACGAGTTGACGCTGTGGGGGGCAAATGTCGGCGGAGAATCGCTTACGGCTGGACGACAACCGGATCCGGCATCTGGAGCTGATCCAGCAGAACGTGGCCCGGATGGGAAACAACTCGTTCCTGATCAAGGGCTGGTCGCTGACGGTCACCGGCGCACTGCTCGCCTACGCCGCCGGGAACGGCAAGAGCTCGGTCGCGGTGGTGAGTTTCGTCCCGGTCCTGGCCTTCTGGCTCCTCGACGCCTACTTCCTGTACCAGGAGCGGCTGTTTCGGCGCCTGTACGACCAGGTGCGCCGCCCGGAGAACCCGATAGAGCCCTTCGCCATGAACCTGGCAGCCGGCCAGGAGAGCGCGGGCGTCCTGAAGGCCGCCGTCTCTCCCACCCTCGCCTTCTTCTACGGGGGTCTGGCCCTGGGCCAGGTGTTCGCGCTGGTCTTCGTGCTGTGATGCCGGGCCGGTGCCGCCTCAGTGCCGACGCACGGTCAGCGCACCACGCAGTCTCCGCGCGGACTCGTCGAGCAGCTCCGGATCCTCCTCGGCCTTCGCGGGCCACAGATAGGGCATCCGGTCGCCCTCGTAGCGCGGCACCACATGGACGTGCAGATGGAACACCGACTGCGTGGCGACCGCCCCGGACGACTGGATGACGTTCAGCCCCTCGGGGCGGTGGGCGGCCCGCACCGCGTGGGCCGCCCGGAGAACCGCCGCGCCGACGGCCGCCGCCGTCTCCTCGTCGAGGTCCCAGATGTCCGCGACATGCCGCCGGGGCACGACCAGCACATGCCCGGGGTGCACCGGCCGCACGGGCAGGAACGTCAGCGTCTCCGCGGTTTCGGCGACGACGCGGGCCGGTTCGCTACCGGCGGCGATTCGGCAGAAGACGCAGTCGGCGCCGCGACGATCCACTCTCATGCGTCGACAATAGGCCCGTGCGCGGGCACACCCCTCGGCGGACGCCGCCGCCGTCGCCTTCGGGGAACGCCAGGGGCGGATCATCCGTCACCGGATCCCGGGCAAGGTCGGACACGTACGTCTCAGGCCCACCACAGACTTCCCGCCGCCGTGACATCCCCGCCCTGGGTGATCCGGAAGTCCCACCCCTCGTCCGCCGGCTCGCACACGACGTACGCGGGCGGGTCCCAGTCCGTGAACCGGGAGGCCGTCATACGGCAGCCGGTCAGCCGGGCGGAGGTGTCGCCGCTGGTGAGGCATGCGGCCTGGCGGGCGGCTTCCAGGAGGACCATGCCGGGGATGTGGTCGCTGGGGTGGTCGAAGAACAGCGGATGTCGAAGGTCGGCCGGTGCCACCCGCAGGGAGCCGGTCCCGTCCCGGGCCACCATCACGCCACCGGGGGCGGGGGCCGAGACGTCGGTCGGCGGGAGTCGCCCGACGTCCTCGCCCGGTGCCGGAAGCGCTCCCGCCCGGGTGCCTCGCAGCCCCCAGTACTCGTCCTCGGTGAGGATACGGGCCCGGCCCTCGGCGCTGCCGAACTCGGCTTCGCCCGCGGCCAGTTCGAGCCGGAGACTGAGCGCGACGGGATGAGGGAGGCCCTCGACGCGACGGACGTCGTAGACCCTGGCGCGGCAGGTCACGTCGGTCGCGCCGTAGCCGACCACGGGTTCCGTGGCGGGGTCGAGCCGGAAACCGATGGTCTTGATGACGGATTTGCTCGTCCCGGGGACGCCCAGGAAGCGCTGGCAGAGGTACAGGCAGCCCTGTCGGAGGGTTTCGGCGATCAGGAGCGGGTCGTGCCGGTCGCCGGATCCCGGCCGGAAGGTGGTGTGGGAGCGTGACCACTGCGCGGCGAGCAGATACCGTCCCTCGCCGAGCGCGTGTCCGTCGGTGAGGAGGACCTCGGCGACCGACTTCCGGTGGACGAGACTTCGCGGTACGGAGCGGTCCCAGCTCAGCGCCGGTACCGCCGCCGCATCGGAGGGGGAAGACCCGGTTGATTCCTTCATAAAATAATAGGATGCGTGGTCCTTGCGGGTGCGGATAAGAAATGCCGCGCTGTCCGATAGATTCGCCTGAAAAGACGATTCGGCGTGAAGGGCAAGGGTCGTTGAGGGCGATGCAAGAACGCGCGGAAGCCACCCGGCAGGCCGTCCTGGCGGCGGCGGCAGTGCTGTTCGAACAGCATGGATACGTCGGGACGAGCATCAGCGACGTGGCGCGGCAGAGCGGTTACACCAGCGGCGCCATCTACTTCCACTTCGGCAGCAAGGAGGGCCTGGCCGCCTCCGTCTTCGAGGCGCACTTCGGTGAATGGCCGAGGCTGGTGGAGACGTGGACCTCGCTCGACGGGCCCGTCCTGGACCGGCTGGTGGGCCTCAGTCTCGCGGTGGCGCGCGAGTTCCGCGACAACGTGGTCGTGCGGGCGGGCAACAGACTCTCGAACGAGAGCAAATCCATTCCCGCCGAATTGCCGCGGCCGTTCGTGGGCTGGATCGAAACCGTCGCCCAACTCCTGGAATCCGCGCGGGAGAACGGCGAACTCGCCCCGGAAACCGATACCGAGCGGGCCGCCCGGGTCATCGTCGCCGGTTTCTTCGGCACCCACACCGTGTCCGACGCCCTGGACGACCGCAGACACGTCGAGCAGGCGGTGACGGACCTCTGGCTCTTCCTGCTCCCCGCCCTCCAGGCCGCCCCGGACCCGCACGGCTGCCTGGACCGGGCCCGCACCCTGCTGGGTCAGTCCTTGTAGTCCGGGGCGATGCGCTCCACCAGGCGCAGCAGCGCCGACCATCCGAGGTCGTAGGCCTTGTCGTCCTGGAGGTCCGACTTCTCGTCCTCGCTGGCGAGTTGACGGGTTGTCAGTTCACGGACGTCGGGGGGCGGGGGTGCGCAGCGGGGTGCCCGTGGCGGTCGTGGTGGTCTGGATCTCGCAGGCCTTGTCGAGGTAGTACATGCGCAGGAACGCCTGCGCGGGCGTCTCTCCTACGGTGAGCAGGCCGTGGTTGCGCAGGATCATCGCGGGGTGGCCGCCCAGGTCGGCCACCAGGCGCCGCTGCTCGGCGAGGTTGAGGGCGACGCCCTCGTAGTCGTGGTAGCCGAGCCTGCCGTAGAACTCCATGGAGATCTGGTTGAGCGGGAGCAGGCCGGTCTCCTGGGCGGCTACGGCGCAGCCGGACCTGGTGTGGGTGTGCAGGACGCAGTGGGCGTCGGGGCGGGCGGCGTGGATGGCGCTGCGGATGACGAAGCCGGCCGGGTTGACCGGGTGGGGGGGGACTCCTCGACGGGGTGGCCGGACAGGTCGATCTTGACCAGGTTGGACGCGGTGACCTCCTCGAAGAGGAGGCCGTAGGGGTTGATCAGGAAGTGGTGTTCGGAGCCCGGGAGGCGGGCCGAGATGTGGGTGAAGATCAGGTCGGTCATCCGGAGGTGCGCCACGAGCCGGTAGACGGCGGCGAGTTCGCGGCGCAGCCGGAGTTCTTCCGAGGACATGGGGGCCTTTCGAGGGGATACGGCACGTGCGGGTGCGGGTGGGGGGTTCCGGTACGGGTGGGTCGGGCCACGCTCGACTCCGGTGCGGTGGGCGCCGGTTCGCCCGCCGGGCGGCGGTGCCAGGCCTGGACGACGGACTCCTCGGTCGGCTTGGTGAGGAGGCTGACGGCCACGTGGGCGACGAGGCCGGCCAACAGGCCGTAGTAGATGGGCTCGTTGGCGAGGAGGCCGTCGGTCACCATGAGGACGACGACCGTGGTGCCGCCCGCGATCATCGAGGCCATGGCGCCGGGCAGGTTGCCGCGCTTCCAGACGAGGCCGCCGAGGATGGGCACCAACAGGCCGCCGACGAGCAGGTCGTAGGCGACGGTGAGGGCTTCGATGACATCGCCGAGGGCGCAGGCGATGCCCATGGCGGCGATACCGAGGACGACGATCGCGAGGCGGTCGGAGCCGATCTCGTCGTCCTTCGAGCCGGTGACCGTGCGCCTGCGCAGCCGGGCCCAGATGTCGTTGTCGGCGACGGTCGCGGAGGCGATCAGGGCACCGCTCGCGGTGCACATCATCGCGGAGAGCGCGGCGGCCAGCACCAGACCACGGACGCCGGTGGGCAGCGCGTGCCGGACGATCGTCGCGAACGCGTCGTCGTCGGCGGCGGGGTTCGGGTAGAGGGTCCTGGCGGCCATGCCGATGACGGCTCCGGCCAGGGCCTAGACCAGACAGTGGACGCCGGCGACGGTGCCGCCCCAGGACGCGACTCTGTCGGAGCGGGCGGTGAACACCCGCTGCCAGATGTCCTGTCCGATGAGCATGCCGAAGGTGTGGATCAGCACGAAGGTGAGGATGGTCTGGCCGCCGATGGAGGTCAACGAGACGTAGCCGTGGGCCGGTTCGCCGGGGGCGCCGGTCCTGGTCGAGACCCTGCGCACGTGGCCGACGCTGCACGGCAGTTGGGACCGTACGGCGGCGGCCCTGCGAGTCCACCGGAACACCGTGCGGCACCGTCTGGCACGGGTGGCCGAACTGCTCGATGTGGACCTGCAGGATCCCGGCGTGCGGATGGGACTCTGGTTCGCCCTGCGGTGGTTGCCGGACGAGGGCCAGGACCGCTCCGTTTGAGGCTCAGCGTTTGCCGTCGGAGCGCTTGCGGTGGAGGGTGAAGTTCTCGAACACCGACAGGTCGCCGTTGGGCTTGTTCACGTTGTAGTAGGTCACGTGCATACGGGTGGTGCCGCCCGGGTGCGAGCCGGGGTCGACGGTGAACGCGGCGAAGCCGTAGGGGTGTTCGGTGTCCCGGACGCCGATCCACACCGCCTCCTCCTTGGTGTAGGTGGAGGTGCGCTTGCCGTTGGAGCCGGGGGTCGCCGACACCGACGTGATCACCTTGCCGGTGCCGTCCTTGAAGAAGCTCTGGTTCGTGGTGCCCGAGACGCCACCGCCGCCGAGGATCATGTGGACGGTGCCGAGGCCGGTGTCGATGTCGTCGGTGGCCGTGGAGACCGGGTTGGGGGTCAGCGTCTCGGTGCCGCTGACGACTCCGCGCACGGCCAGCGAGCGCTCGTAGTTGTGCTCGTGGCCGCAGAGGACCAGGTCGACGCCGTAGCGGTCGAAGAGGGGGCCGTACTTCTGGCGCAGACCCAGGTCGGCGCCGTTGGCGTCGGTGGAGCTGACCATGACCTGGTGCATGGCGACGACGATCCAGTCGGTGTCGCGCGAGGCCCGGGCCGCCTTCAACTCCTTCTCCAGGAAGGCGAGTTGGCGTCCTCCGGAGTAGCCGCTGATGTAGACGTCACCGCCGTCCTGGAGGCAGTTGTCGTCGTTCTGCAGCACGATGACCCGGACCGAGCCGGCCGTGAACGCGTAGTAGAGGCCCGCGAGTTCGGCGTCGGTCTCGGTGGACGGCAGGTCGAAGTAGGTCTGGTAGGCACCGAGTCCGATCGGGCCGTTGGCCTTCTCGATCTCGTGGTTGCCGGCCGCCGGCATCCAGGGGCGGAAGCGGGCCGAACGGGTGTTGTTGGTGAAGAAGTTGTTCCAGGTGCGCACCCGGTCGACGTCCAGGTTGGCGTAGCAGAGGTCGCCGTTGAGCAGGTGGAAGAGCGGGGCGACCTGCTCGATGCCGGTGACGATGTCCTTCGTCGCGGGCGTGGAGTTCGCGTCGAGGCCGACCGTGCCGTTGGCCGCCCAGGTCACCTGCGGGGCGGACTGGTCGCCGAAGCTGGTGAAGGTGAGCGGCTTCCGGCCGCGCGGGGCGGTGCGGAACGTACCGCTGTCGGGGGTCGCGCCCTCGTGGGTGGCGAGGTAGAGGTAGTCGGTGTCCGGGGTGAGCCTGTTCAGCGCGGCGTGGTGGACGTAGACGGTGCGGCCGGAGGTGCCGTCGACGTAGCTGACCGTGCGGGCCTTGGCGCTGGAGCCGAAGCCGTGCTCCAGCGTGCCGTAGCGCACGACGGGTCTGGTCACCGGTTTGTCGGTGATCCAGGAGACCGTCATCCGGGTGCGCGGGTCCGCCCCGAAGGTGAGGTGCAGGCCCTGGACCGGCACCGCGCCGGAGGAGTCCGCGGTGCGGTGGAGTGCCGGGGCTTCCAGCGGGGCGGCCTGTGCCGTTCCTGCTCCCAGCAGGGGGGTGACGGCGGCGCCCGCGCCCGCCGTACCGAGGAGACCCAGCGCGTGCCGCCGGCTGACCCCCTCGGACGACTGCGCCGAACCGTCCGGTGTCTCTGTCTGTGCGGTCATGATGCCCTCCCTGGCGAGCAGTTGAGCTGACAACGTCCGCACCCTGGCGCTTCCCGGCGGCTCCTGAGTGAACAGTGCGTTGCCAGACGGTCGTCGCGTCTCACGCGGTGGTCCGCGGCGGCGATTCTTGCCCCGCGCTTTGCCGGGGGCAGCCACTCCGTTGACACGGGCGGGAGGTGGAGGGCGAGTTGAGGGATCAATTCCGGCCACCGCCGCCCCGGCGTCGGGAACCGGCACCGCGAGGCGGGCGACATCCTCGCGGATGTGGTGGCGCGGCCCGGCGACCTCCTCGCCGTGCCGGCGGCCGGTGCCCATCACCTGTCCATGGCGTCCGGTCATCTGTCCATGGAGTTCGTTTGAGCCTGGTCGGCCGCCCGCCGGTCGTCGCGGTGGCCGACAGAATGACCTGCGTCCTGGTCCGCCGCGAGTCGCCGGAGGACACGAGTCGACGGGCCGTCGGGCCGTAAACCAGGTTGTCTAGACCGCCGGGCGAGGCAAAGGTCACAGCCGCGTCCTCTGCTGCTCACCTGCACGTTTGCCCTAGCATCCGAGCATGACGGTCCTGCCTGACGACGGGCTCTCGCTGGCCGCCGAGTTCCCTGACGCGACCCATGAGCAGTGGCAACGCCTGGTGGAAGGCGTACTGCGCAAGTCGGGCAAGGAAGTCTCGGGTACGGCAGCGGAAGACGCCCTGTCCACCCCACTTGAGGACGGGCTGCGCGCCCGCCCCCTGTACACCGCGGACGACTCCGCACCCGAACCCGGCCTCCCCGGTTTCGCCCCCTTCGTGCGGGGCGGCCGGGCCGAGGGCAACACCCTCGGCGGCTGGGACGTACGGCAGCGGCACACGACCGCCGACAACGCCGCGGTCCTCGGCGACCTGGAGAACGGCGTCACCTCGCTGTGGCTGGCCGTGGGCGAGCAGGGCATCGCGGTCGCCTCGCTCGGCCCGGTCCTCGACGGCGTCTATCTCGACCTGGCACCCGTCGTCCTCGACCCGGGGCCCGAAGTCGCTTCCGCCGCGGCCGAGTTGCTACGGCTGTACGAGGAGCGGGACATCGCGCGCGAGGCCGCCCGGGGCAACCTGGGCGCCGACCCGCTGGGCTTCGCGGCCCGCACCGGGGCCGAGGCCTTCGACTTCGCGCCGGTCGCCACGCTCGCCCGGCGCTGCGCCGAGGAGTACCCGGGGCTGCGCGCGCTGACCGTGGACGCGCTGCCGTATCACGAGGCCGGCGGTTCGGCGGCACAGGAGCTGGGCGCCTCACTGGCGACCGGGGTCGCCTATCTGCGCCAACTGACCGATGCGGGGCTGAGCGTCGAACAGGCCGTCGGCCAGCTGGAGTTCAGGTACGCGGCGACCGCCGACCAGTTCCTCACCATCGCCAAGCTGCGCGCGGCGCGCCGGCTCTGGGCCCGGGTCGCCGAGGTGTGCGGGGCGCCCGGCGGGCAGGTGCAGCACGCGGTGACCTCGCCGGTGATGATGTCCCGGCGTGACCCGTGGGTGAACATGCTGCGCACGACGGTCGCGACGCTGGCCGCCGGGGTGGGCGGCGCCGAGTCCGTCACGGTGCTGCCCTTCGACCACGCGCTGGGCCTGCCGGACGCGTTCGCGCGCCGGATCGCCCGCAACACCTCGACGATCCTGGTCGAGGAGTCGCATCTGTCGCGGGTGATCGACCCGGCGGGTGGCTCCTGGTACGTGGAGCGGCTCACGGACGAACTCGCCCACGCGGGCTGGGAGTTCTTCCAGCACATCGAGCAACAGGGCGGCCAGGCCGCCGTGTTGGCGTCCGGCAGCCTCCGCGAGGACCTCGCCGCCACCTGGGCGGCCCGCAGCGCGAAGCTCGCCAGGCGCCGCGAACCGATCACCGGCGTAAGCGAGTTCCCGAACCTCGCCGAACGCCTCCCGGAGCGCGCCCCCGCTCCCGAAGTCCCCTCCGGCGGGCTGCCGCGCGTGCGCCGGGACGAGGCCTACGAGGCCCTGCGCGCCCGCTCCGACGCCCACCTCGCGGCGACCGGCTCCCGCCCGCGCGTCTTCCTGGCCGCGCTCGGCCCGGCCGCCGCGCACACGGCCCGGCTCGCCTTCGCGTCGAACCTCTTCCAGGCGGGCGGCATCGAGCCGGTCACCTCGGGCACCTTCGCGGACAGCGGCGCCACCGAGGCCTGCCTGTGCTCCAGCGACGCCCTGTACGAAGAGCAAGCGGCCGATGTCGCGGGGGAGTTGAGGGTGGCCGGTGCCGGGCACGTGTTCCTCGCGGGCCGTCCCGGGCAGTATCCCGGTGTCGACGCCTATGTCTTCGCGGGCTGCGACGCCGTAGCCGTACTGTCCGCCACCCTCGACCGCATGGGAGTGTCCTGATGGCAGCGACGGGGCGGATCCCCGACTTCTCCGGGATCGAGCTGGGGGCTCCGGCCGCCGAAGCCGGTACCGACGAGTGGCGTGACGCCGTCAAGAAGGCGGCGGGCGGCGACGATCTCCTGTGGGAGACCCCGGAGGGCATCGCGGTCAAGCCGCTGTACACCGGGCAGGACCTGGAGGGTCTGGACTTCCTCGCCACCTACCCCGGCATCGCGCCGTATCTGCGCGGCCCGTACCCGACGATGTACGTCAACCAGCCCTGGACGATCCGCCAGTACGCGGGCTTCTCCACGGCCGAGGAGTCCAACGCCTTCTACCGGCGCAATCTGGCGGCCGGCCAGAAGGGCCTGTCGGTCGCCTTCGACCTGCCCACGCACCGTGGATACGACAGCGACCACCCGCGCGTGACCGGTGACGTCGGCATGGCGGGCGTGGCGATCGACTCGATCTACGACATGCGGCAGCTCTTCGACGGCATCCCGCTGGACAAGATGACCGTGTCGATGACGATGAACGGCGCGGTGCTGCCGGTACTCGCCCTCTACATCGTCGCCGCCGAGGAACAGGGCGTACCGCCCGAGAAGTTGGCCGGGACCATCCAGAACGACATCCTCAAGGAGTTCATGGTCCGCAACACCTACATCTACCCGCCGAAGCCGTCGATGCGGATCATCTCCGACATCTTCGCCTTCACCTCGCAGCGGATGCCCCGCTACAACTCGATCTCCATCTCCGGCTACCACATCCAGGAGGCGGGCGCGACGGCCGACCTGGAGCTGGCGTACACCCTCGCGGACGGGGTCGAGTACATCCGGGCGGGCCGGGAGGCGGGGATGGACGTGGACGCGTTCGCGCCCCGGCTGTCGTTCTTCTGGGCGATCGGCATGAACTTCTTCATGGAGATCGCGAAGCTGCGGGCGGCCCGGCTGCTGTGGGCGAAGCTGGTCAGGCAGTTCGATCCGCAGAACGCCAAGTCCCTTTCCCTGCGCACCCATTCGCAGACCTCGGGCTGGTCGCTGACCGCGCAGGACGTGTTCAACAACGTGACGCGTACGGCGGTGGAGGCGATGGCGGCCACTCAGGGCCACACCCAGTCGCTGCACACCAACGCCCTCGACGAGGCCCTCGCCCTGCCCACCGACTTCTCGGCCCGTATCGCCCGCAACACCCAGCTCCTCATCCAGCAGGAGTCCGGCACCACCCGGGTCATCGACCCGTGGGGCGGCAGCGCCTACGTCGAGAAGCTGACGTACGACCTCGCGCGACGGGCCTGGCAGCACATCGAGGAGGTCGAGGCGGCCGGCGGTATGGCCAAGGCCATCGACGCGGGCATCCCCAAGCTGCGCATCGAGGAGGCGGCGGCCCGCACCCAGGCGCGTATCGACTCCGGGCGCCAGCCGGTCATCGGCGTCAACAAGTACCGGGTCGAGACCGACGAGCAGATCGACGTCCTCAAGGTCGACAACTCCTCCGTCCGCACCCAACAGATCGAGAAACTACGGCGGTTGCGCGCCGAGCGCGACGAGCAGGCCACCCAGGACGCGCTGCACGCCCTGACCCGGGCCGCCGAGGGCAGCGGCAACCTCCTGGAGCTGGCGGTGAACGCGGCCCGCGCCAAGGCGACGGTCGGCGAGATCTCCGACGCGCTGGAGAAGGTGTACGGGCGGCACGCGAGCCAGATCCGTACGATCTCCGGTGTGTACCGCACCGAAGCCGGCGAGTCCCCGTCCGTCGAGCGCACCCGCGCCCTCGTGGCCGAGTTCGAGGAGGCCGAGGGCCGCCGCCCGCGCATCCTGGTCGCCAAGATGGGCCAGGACGGCCACGACCGCGGCCAGAAGGTGATCGCCACCGCCTTCGCCGACCTCGGCTTCGACGTCGACGTCGGCCCGCTCTTCCAGACCCCGGGCGAGGTGGCCCGCCAGGCCGTCGAGGCGGACGTACACGTCGTCGGGGTCTCCTCGCTGGCCGCCGGACACCTCACCCTCGTACCGGCGTTGAAGGAATCGCTCGCCGAGGAGGGCCGCGAGGACATCATGATCGTGGTCGGCGGAGTCATCCCGCCGCAGGACGTGCCCACGCTCCTGGAGATGGGCGCGGCGGCCGTGTTCCCGCCCGGGACGGTGATCCCGGACGCGGCCTACGACCTGGTCGAGCGGCTGACCACCGACCTCGGGCACACCCCGTGATCGATGTCGACACCTATGTGAAGGGCGTACTCGACGGCAAGCGGGCCCTGGTGGCCCGCGCCATCACGCTCGTCGAGTCGACCAGGCCCCAACACCGCGCCATGGCACAGGAGTTGCTGACCGAACTGCTGCCGCACAGCGGAAAGGCGCGGCGGATCGGAATCAGCGGTGTGCCGGGCGTGGGCAAGTCGACGTTCATCGACGCGTTCGGCACGCTGCTCACCTCGCTCGGCTTCCGGGTCGCGGTACTGGCCGTCGACCCGTCGTCCACCCGTACGGGCGGCTCGATCCTCGGCGACAAGACCCGCATGGAACGCCTGGCCGTGGACCCGGCGGCCTTCGTCCGCCCCTCCCCCACCGCCGGCACGCTCGGCGGCGTCGCGAAGGCGACCCGGGAGTCGATCGTGGTCATGGAGGCGGCGGGCCACGACGTCGTCCTCGTCGAGACGGTCGGCGTCGGCCAGTCCGAGACCGCCGTGGCCAACATGGTCGACTCCTTCCTCCTGTTGACCCTGGCCCGCACTGGCGACCAGTTGCAGGGCATCAAGAAGGGCGTCCTGGAGCTGGCGGACGTCATCGCCGTCAACAAGGCGGACGGCCCGCACGAACGCGACGCGAAGAGCGCGGCACGTGAACTGGCGGGCGCCCTGCGCCTGATGCATCCGGCCGACGCCGCCTGGACCCCGCCGGTATTGAGTTGCAGCGCCCGCGAGGGCACGGGCCTGGAGACGGTCTGGGAGCGCCTGGAACAACACCGGTCCCTGCTGGACTCCACCGGGCGCCTGGCCGCCAAGCGCCGCGAGCAGCAGGTGGACTGGACGTGGACGATGGTCCGCGAGGAGCTGCTGGGCAGACTGCACGCGGACCCGGCGGTACGCTCACTGGCGCCGGACCTCGAACGGCGGGTGCGGGAGGGTGAGTTGACGGCGACCCTGGCCGCCGAACAGATCCTGCGGGCTTTTGGATCCCGACCCGGCTGACCCACCGTGACCGGAGGTCGTCCGCGTGCTTCCCGCACGGTTACTCGTCGGTGCTCCGCCGGCGCCGGCGATTTTCGCCATGTCCGGCTGCTCTTCCTTCTTGGGCTGCTTCGACACCACCGCCAAGCGCGGCAAGGCAGCTGTCGGTGTGCAGGTCGAGGACCTCTACCGGCAGCATCCCGGCGCCTCCGCCGAGATCGTCGACTGGCGCCTTGAGCCCCAGCCGCAGCAGCCCTCCGCCGGTGGCCAGGTCCACTTCCGCTACCGCTTCCACGGCGCCCACGAGTTCAACGGCCCCGCTCCGGACGGCTGCGCGGTCGACAAGAAGCGCGTGGCCTTGTCGTGCGACACCGTCAGGACTGCAAGGACGGCGGCGGTCCGCGGCCTCCGGAGCAGGCCACCGTGGGGGATCAGCTGTAACACGTGGGACTTGAGGCCATTCCGCCGGAGCGGCTGTGGGTCAGTCCCGGCTGCGGCCTGAAGACCCGCGGCCGGCCCGAGACCCGCGCGTCGCCGGAGAACCTGGTCGCGGCGGCCCGGACGGTCCGTGAGGAACTGGCGGGTTCCTGACCCGAGGGACGGACGGGGCGGGGTCGGCCGGGGGCGCCCTCCCGGCCGACCGCGCTCCTCGGTACAGGGGGACGATGTCCCGTACACCCCGACCGGAGAACTGGAGCGACCGAGTGACCAGCCGCATCACCTTGATCTCACCGGCGTTGAACCGGTCCCTGCGGGAGGCCCGGTTCGACGACGGCAGCCCGCTCGACCCGAGCGGCCGGGCCCGCGCCGAGTCCGCCGCCGGTTCGCTGGGGGCGGCCGACCGGGTGCTGGTCTCCCCCAGCGTGCGCTGCCGGGAGACGGCGTCCGCCCTGGGGCTCGCGGCCGTACCGGAGCCGGAGTTGGCGGGGCTCGACATGGGCCGCTGGCGGGGGCTGACGCTCGACGAGGTGATGGTGCGGGAGCCGGACTCGGTGCTGTCCTGGTTGTCGGATCCGGACGCGGCGCCCCACGGCGGCGAGTCGGTGGGGGCGCTGTGCGAGCGGGCGGCCGGGTGGCTGGAGGCGGCGGCGATGTTCGAGGGGCGGACCCTCGCGGTGGTCGAGCAGGAGCTCGTACGGGCCCTGGCGGTCACGGTCCTGGGAGCGCCCGGGCCCGCCTTCTGGCGGCTCGACGTGCCCCCGCTGACCGCGACCGACCTCAGCGGACAGACCGGGCGATGGAACCTGCGGCTCGGGCGGGAGCTGGGGGCCGAGACCCGCTGACGCGGGAAAGGGTCGCCCTCACCGATCGCCCTCGACCGACTATACACACCATCTATACTCTGTATGTATAGTCGGGACATGCCATCTCTGAGGTCTCCGAACAAAAAGAGGAAAAGAACCCGGACCGGGTTGCGTGCCGTCGGCATGTTCGTGGCGGTCGCCTCGCTGGGCCTCGCTTCGAGCGGGTGCACCAAGCTCGACACGACCGCGCCCGCCGCGGCCCGGACGCACGACGTGCCGGCGACCGCGCAGGCCCGTTTCGGGACCGTCGACTGCCGTGAGGCGAAGTGCGTCGCGCTGACCTTCGACGCCGGGCCGAGCGAGAACTCCGCGCGGCTGCTCGACATCCTGAAGGAGAAGCGGGTCCCGGCGACCTTCTTCCTGCTCGGCAAGCGGCACATCGAGAAGTACCCGGAGCTGGTCGAGCGCATGGCCGCCGAAGGGCACGAGGTGGCCAGCCACACCTGGGACCACAAGATCCTGACCCGGATAACTCCCGCGCAGATACGCGGCGAGCTGGAACGCACGGACGACGCGATAGAGCGGATCACCGGGAAGAAGCCGACGCTGATGCGTCCGCCGCAGGGCCGCACCGACGACACCGTGCACAAGATCTGCCGTGAGCTGGGCCTCGCGGAGGTCCTGTGGAGCGTGACCGCCAAGGACTACGCGACCACCGACTCCGCGCTCATCACCAAGCGGGTCCTCGCCCAGGCCACCCGGGACGGGATCATCCTGCTGCACGACCTGTACCGGGGCACCGTGCCCGCCGTTCCCGGGATCATCGACGCGCTGAAGGCACGTGGGTATGTGTTCGTGACCGTGCCGCAGCTGCTGGCGCCCGGGAAGGCGGAGCCGGGGAAGGTGTACCGGCCCTGAGTCGCCCGGGGCCCGCTCTTCTCACCAGGTCAGGTGCAGGGCGTACGGGGAACGGTGGATCATCGTGGGCCGCATGGTGACGGGACGGTCCGCCGCGAGCCGCAGTCCGGGCAGCCGGCGGGTCAACTCCTCCAGGGTGAGCCGGAGTTGCTCCCGGGCGAGCTGGGAGCCCGGGCAGCCGTGCACGCCGAGGCCGAAGGCCAGATGACGGGCGACCGGAGAGCGGGTGATGTCGAAGGTGTCGGCGCGCGGGTGGCGCCGCTCGTCCCGGTTGGCCGCGCCGAAGGCGATGAACAGCGTTGCCCCGGCGGGGAGTTCGGTACCGGCGAGGGCGACGGACCGGGTGGTGATCCTGCGGAAGCCCTGCAGCGCGGTGTCGTAGCGGGCCGCCTCCTCGATCGCCGCGGGGATGCGCTCGGGCTCGGCGCACAGCAGCTCCCACTGGCGCGGGTGGCACAGCAGATGCAGGACGGTGGTGCCGATGAGCGCGGTGGTGGTGAGGTGTCCGGCGATCAGCAAGTTCTGCAGATCGGCGACGAGTTGGTGCCGGTGATCCAGGGTGAGCGGCCCCTCGGCGACGGAGGCGACCAGCTCCGAGCAGAGGTCCTCGCGGGGCTGGTCGTAGCGCTCCCGTACGTACCGGTCGAGGGTGTGCTGCATCGCGACGACGTCCTGGGCCGCGGCGACCTGCTCGTCCTCCTCCAGGGGACGGAACAGCAACTCCTCGGCGCGGTGCCCGCCGTGGACGACTCCGGGCACGTCTTCGGGGCCGAGGCCGACGATCCGGCCGATCACCTCGCCGGGGAGCCTGCGGGCGTACGCCGACATCAGCTCCACGTGGCCGTCCTCGGCGAACGTGTCGACGAGGGCCGCGGCGCGCTCGGCGGCGTAGGGCAGGACGGCCGTGACGCGGTCCGGGGAGAGGCCGCGGACGATGGGCGCGCGCTGTCGCTGGTGCTGCGCGCCGTCCGCGGTGACGACGACCGGGCGCCCGCCGAAGCCGCCGCCCAGGACGGCGAGCGCGGCGGGCGACGGCAGTATGTCGGGCCGGAGCGCGACCGCCGAGGAGAAGTCCTCGGGGCGGCGCAGGACTTCGCGGACGTCGGCGTCCCGGGCGACGAGCCAGGCGTCGAGTTCGGCGACGTGGGTGAGGCCCTCGGTCTCCCGGGCCCGGGTGTAGAGCGGGTACGGGTCGCGCTGCAACTCGTCGAGTCTGCCGTGCAGTTCGCGGTCCACGGGACACCCTCCGGCCGGTGGTGCGGTGCGGGTCGGGCTCATGGTGCCGTACGCGCACGCGGTGCGGAAGGGAGCGTCCGGGCAGCGTCAGAACACCACGGTCCAGCCCTCCCGCGCGGCCTGGTCCGCCGTGTACGAGACGCCGTGGACCTTGAGCCCTGCCGCGTCGAGGAGGGTGATCTCGCCGCCCTGGTTGCCGAGTTGGACGCCGTCCGTGAGCGGGACGAGGAGCGGGGCGCCGGCCGCGAGGGGGCCGGGGGCCGGTACCGCGCAGGAGTTGCCCAGCCGGTCCCGGACGTGCCAGCCGGTCAGGTCGACGGGGTCGGGCGAGGCGTTGAGGAGCGTGACGCTCTCCAACTCGGGTGCCGGGCCACGGGGGTTGACCAGGGCCGCCACGACCCGGACGGGCTGGCCGCCGGGCTCGTTGCGCGAGGGGTCGGTGCCCTCCAGGGTGTGGCCGGTGGTGTCGTCCGTGTGCCAGGACTGGCTCTGGAAGGCGAGGAAGATGGCCACCCAGCGCGACTGCGCCGGGAAGTGGATCAGGATGCCGCCGTCCTGCCAGACGCCGTCGTCGCCGCTGAAGCGGCGGCTGTTGCCCTGGTTCATATGGATGTCGTGGACGCCGTTGCCGGGCAGGAAGCCGAACACCTTGTCCTTGACGGTCGGTTCGGGGCCGAAGCGCTCACCGAAGACGTACAGCCGGGCGTCCGGGTCGTCGACCGCGCGTCGTACGTAGTGGTCGAGGAGGTCGGCGAGGTCGTTGTCGGGACCGCTCGTGTCCGGCGGGAGCGTGCGCAGTTGGGCCGGGTCGAAGAGGTTGCCGCGCACGAAGTCGAGGTTCGGGCCGCCGGGTCCGGGCAGCAGGGTGTTCCAGCCGCTCGGCAGCCCCGCCAGGCGGGCCGTGACCGGGTGCTGGAAGTCCTCACCGACGAGGTAGAGCAGCTCGGAGGGCTGCTCCTGGGACAGGACGTTGACGGCGGCGCGGTAATGCGTGCCCGCGTCGTCCGTGAGGTGGATCTGGTAGTGCGGTGTACCGGCGGCGCCCTCGCGCCGGGTGTCCACCGCGCGTGTGATCAGTACGCCGTAGGCCTTCAGTGGCATGACGACCGACTCCCCCTGTGGTGTACGTCTGCGTGCCTATGAACCGCTCGGCCAAGGGTGTGAGCCCCCCGACGAAAGTACCGCCGACGGCGACGCGTTCTCTACGATCCCTGCATGGTCAACTTCCGCCTCGAACGCACGGCACCGCTCCCTCTGGAGGAGGCGTGGCGCCGGTTGACGGAGTGGCCGCGCCACGGCGATGTGGTCCCGCTGACCCGGGTCACCGTGGTCACTCCGCCGCCGACCGGTGAGGGCACGGTGTTCGTGGCCCGCTCCGGACTCGGCCCGCTCGCCTTCGACGACCGGATGGAGGTCACCGTGTGGCATCCGCCGACGGACGACGAGCCGGGTCTCGTACGGCTGGAGAAGCGCGGGCGGGTGGTGCTGGGCTGGGCGGAGATCGAGGTGCGGCCGGGGCCGGGGGGCCGCAGCCGCGTGGTCTGGCAGGAGGAGCTGCGGGTGCGGTTCCTGCCGCGGCTGTTCGACGGGCCGCTGCGGTGGGCGGCGCGGTCGATGTTCGGGCGGGCGGTGAACAGGCTGCTGAGGCGGCCGTAGCGGAGTCGGTCGTAGCAGAGTCCGTCGTGCCGGAGTCCGTCGTGGCGGGGTCAGTCCTTGCGGCCCGTCACCGCCACCGTCACGCCCAGGCCGATCATCGTGAGGCCGCCCGCGCCGCCGACCGCGGAGAGGCGGCGGGGTGAGCGGGCGAACCAGTCGCGGGCGGTCGCGGCGACCAGGCCCCACACGCTGTCGGAGAGCACGGCGATGAGGTTGAAGACGAGGCCGAGCAGCAGCATCTGGGCCGTCACACGGCCGCTTTCGCGGTCCACGAACTGGGGCAGTACGGCGGCGAAGAACACGATCGTCTTGGGGTTGGCGACCCCGACGGCGAAGCCCTCCCAGAGGGTGCGCAGGCCGCTGTGCGGGGGTGTCTCCTCGCCGGTGAACGCGGCCCGCAGCGAACCGCGTTGACGCCAGGCCTTGATCCCCAGGTAGACGAGGTAGGCGGCGCCCGCGAGCTTCAGGCTCGTGAAGACGAGGACCGAGCGTTCCACCAGCGAGCCGACGCCGAGGGCGACCGCCACGACGAGGAGGTAGGCGCCGAGCGTGTTGCCCAGCACCGTGGTCAGCGCGGCGCGGCGGCCGTGCGCGAGCGCCCGGCCGATCACGAACAGCACACTGGGGCCGGGGACGATGATCAGCAGGAAGGACAGGGCCGCGAAGGCGAGCAGTCGGTCGGTGGACACCATGGGCCCATGGAAGGCGGGGGCACCCCGGGCTCGCAACCCATTTCCCGCTCGCCCGACGGCAGTGTCCGGTGAGTGGTGCGCACGCTCCGGTGTGATGGTCCTGAACGGCCTTCGCGGGCACGGCGATCGGGAAGGGTGACCGGCCGATGGCGCTTCACCGCGGGGATGCGGAGTCCATTGGCGGCCATGTGCTGGGAGACCGGCTCGGCAGCGGCGGGATGGGCGTCGTGCACCTCGGGCGGTCCGCCTCGGGCCGGCAGGTCGCGGTCAGGGTCGTGCACGCGTGGTACGCGCAGGACGAGGAGTTCCGGGCCCGGTTCCGGCAGGAGATCGCCGCCGTCCGCCGGGTGAGCGACGCGTTCACCGCGCCCGTCGTGGACGCCGACTCCGAGCCGAGGTCCCGTGGATGGCGACGCTGTACGTGCCGGGCCGTACGCTCGCCGGGGTCGTCGACCGGTGCTCTCGACGAAGTCCGACACCCTCTGCTTCGCCAACCGGTTCGGCCGGCTGCCGGCCGTGAACGCACGCACCGGTACGGCCCGCCGGCGCACTTCGGCGCTCCAGAACCCCGGTGACTCCACGGACGACACCGTCCCCGTACACCCTGCTCGTCAAGGACGCCCTGGTCGCGGTGGCGGGCGACACGGCGTTCTCCGTACGAACGGACCGGCCCGTTCTGCCGCGCTGACAGCGGGAGTTCAGGCCACCGAACCGATCCGCCGGGCGGGCAGCGAGGTCGCGTCGTGGTGGATCGGGGTGTGCGCGCCGGTGAGGGAAACGCCGCTGCCGCCCCGCCTGTTGGCGACGATCTCGGAGGCGATCGACAGGGCCGTCTCCTCCGGCGTCCGGGCCCCCAGGTCGAGGCCGATCGGAGACCTCAGGCGCGCCAACTCCAGTTCGGTGACGCCGACTTCGCGCAGCCGCTCGTTGCGGTCGAGGTGGGTGCGGCGGGAGCCCATCGCGCCGACGTACGCCACCGGGAGGTGCAGGGCGAGCTGGAGCAGCGGTACGTCGAACTTGGCGTCGTGGGTGAGGACGCACAGGACCGTACGGGCGTCGGTGTCCGTGCGGTCGAGGTACTTGTGGGGCCACTCGACGACGATCTCGTCGGCCTCGGGGAAACGGGTCCTGGTGGCGAAGACGGGTCGGGCGTCGCACACCGTCACCCGGTAGCCGAGGAACTTGCCGATACGGACCAGGGCGGAGGCGAAGTCGATCGCGCCGAACACGATCATCCGGGGCGGCGGCACCGAGGACTCGACCAGGACGGTGAGCGGAGCCCCGCAGCGGGAGCCCTGCTCGCCGATCTCGACGGTGCCGGTGCGGCCCGCGTCCAGGTGGGCACCGGCCTCGGCGGCGACCGTGCGGTCCAGTTCGGGGTGGGCGCCGAAGCCGCCGTCGTAGGAGCCGTCGGGGTGGACGACAAGTGCGCGGCCCCGCAGGTGAGTCGGGCCCGAGACGATCCGGGCCAGTGCCGCCGCCCCACCGCTCGTCGCGGTCGCGAGGGCGGCGGCGATCACCGGACGGGCGGGGTCTTCCGCCCGTACCGGTGTGACGAGGATGTCGATGACTCCGCCGCAGGTGAGGCCCACCGCGAAGGCGTCCTCGTCGCTGTAGCCGAAGCGCTCCACGACGGTTTCACCGTCGGCGAGGGCCTGTTGGCACAGGTCGTAGACCGCGCCTTCCACGCACCCCCCGGAGACCGAGCCGATCGCCGTGCCGTCGGCGTCCACCGCGAGGGCGGCACCCGGCTGGCGGGGTGCGCTGCCGCCGACGGCCACCACGGTGGCGACGGCGAAGTCGCGGCCCTGCTCGACCCACCGGTGCAGCTCTTCGGCGATGTCCAGCATCTCGGTCTCCTAACGGGGTTGCGAGGAAGGGGAGTTGGGGTGTCGGCTAGTGAACGCCGAGCCAGCCCTCGATCGGGTGCAGGGCGAAGTACACGAGGAAGATGACGGTCAGCCCCCACATGAAGGCGCCGATCTCGCGGGCCTTGCCCTGGGCGGTCTTGATGGCGACGTACGAGATGACGCCCGCGGAGACGCCCGCCGTGATGCTGTACGTGAACGGCATCACAACCACCGTCAGGAACACGGGAATCGCGGTGGCACGGTCGGCCCAGTCCACGTGCCGGGCGTTCATCAGCATCATCGAGCCGATGACGACCAGGGCCGCGGACGCGACCTCCTGCGGGACGATCGCGGTGAGCGGGGTGAAGAACAGGCAGGCGGCGAAGAACATTCCGGTGACGACCGAGGCGAGGCCCGTTCGCGCGCCTTCTCCGACTCCCGTGGCCGATTCGATGAAGACGGTCTGGCCGGAGCCGCCCGCGACACCGCCGATCGCGCCGCCGGCGCCGTCGATGAACAGGGCCTTGGACAGGCCCGGCATCCGGCCCTTGTCGTCGGCCAGCTTTGCTTCCGTGCCGACGCCGATGATGGTCGCCATCGCGTCGAAGAAGCCGGCCAGCACGAGCGTGAACACGATCATGCCGACCGTCATCGCGCCGACCTTGCCCCAACCGCCGAACTCCACATGGCCGAAGAGCGAGAAGTCGGGCATCGACACCGCGCTGCCGTGGAGTTCGGGGGCGGCGCCGCTCGCCCACTGCTTGGGGTCGATGACCCCGGCGGCGTTCAGGATCGCGGCGACGACCGTGCCGGTGATGATGCCGACGAGGATGGCGCCGGGCAGGTTGCGGGCCTGGAGCATGAAGATGAGGAGGAGCGTGCCGGCGAACAACAGGACGGGCCAGCCCGCGAGTTCGCCCGCCGGGCCGAGGGTCACGGGCGTTGCCCTGCCCTGGTGCACGAAGCCCGATTTGTAGAAGCCGATGAGGGCGATGAACAGGCCGATGCCCATCGTGATGCCGTGTTTCAGCGCGAGCGGGATCGCGTTCATGATCAGCTCACGCAGCCCGGTCACGACCAGGAGCATGATGACCACGCCGTAGACCACGCACATGCCCATCGCCTGCGGCCAGGTCATCTGCGGGGCGACCTGTGAGGAGAGCACCCCGGAGACGGAGAGTCCGGCGGCGAGGGCGAGGGGCACCTTGCCGACGAAGCCCATCAGGAGCGTGGTGAGGGCCGCCGCGAACGCGGTCGCGGTGATCAGCCCTTTCTGGCCGAGCGTGTCCCCCGAGACGTCCTTGCCGGACAGGATCAGGGGGTTGAGCAGCAGGATGTACGCCATCGCCATGAAGGTGGTGACTCCGCCGCGCACCTCGCGCGCGACGGTCGATCCCCGCCGGGATATGTGGAAGTAGCGGTCGAGCCAGGACCGGCCGGCCGGGACGCGGGTTCCTTCGCCCGCGTCTTCGGCGGCGGTCCTGGGTTCCACTGACTGCTGGGTCATGGGGCCATCTCCCAAGGTTCACAGGGGCACCCGCTCGCGGCCTTCGGCGGCGCGCGGGATTTGGGATGGACGACCCGGGGGACGGCCCGAGACGAACAACTGGGGACCCGGAGGGGTCACATACCGGTGAGGTGCTCCGGGCGTACCGGTGTCCTGTTCAGTTCCAGCCCGGTCGCGTTCCGAATCGCCGCCAGTACGGCGGGAGTCGACGACAGGGTGGGTGCCTCGCCGATGCCGCGCAGCCCGTACGGGGCGTGCTCGTCGGCGAGTTCGAGCACATCGACCGGAATGGTCGGTGTGTCGAGGATGGTGGGGATCAGGTAGTCCGTGAAGGACGGGTTCCTGACCTTGGCGGTCTTCGGGTCGACGATGATCTCCTCCATGACCGCGATGCCGAGACCCTGGGTCGTACCGCCCTGGATCTGGCCGATCACGGACAGCGGGTTGAGCGCCTTGCCGACGTCCTGCGCGCAGGCCAGCTCGATCACCTTGACCAGGCCGAGTTCGGTGTCGACCTCGACGACGGCACGGTGCGCGGCGAAGGTGTACTGGACGTGCCCGAAGCCCTGTCCGGTACGGAGGTCGAAGGCCTCGGTCGGCCGGTGCCGCCACTCGGCCTCGATCTCCACGGCCTCGCCTTCGAGGACGTCGACCAGATCGGCGAGGACCTCACCGGCGTCGGTCACCACCTTGCCGCCCTCCAGGAGGAGTTCGGCGGTGGCCCAGGCCGGGTGGTAGGTGCCGAGCTTGCGGCGGCCCATCTCCAGGACCTTCTCGCGGACCAGCTCGCAGGAGTTCTTCACGGCGCCACCGGTGACGTACGTCTGCCGGGACGCGGAGGTCGAACCCGCCGAACCCACCTGTGTGTCCGCCGGGTTGATGGTCACCTGGGTGACGCCCAGCTCGGTACGGGCGATCTGCGCGTGGACGGTGACCCCGCCCTGGCCGACCTCCGCCATCGCGGTGTGCACGACGGCGACCGGCTCACCGCCCACAACTTCCAGGCGCACCTTGGCCGTTGAGTAGTCGTCGAAGCCCTCGGAGAAGCCGACGTTCTTGATGCCGACCGCGTAGCCGACACCTCGTACGACGCCTTCGCCGTGCGTGGTGTTGGACAGACCGCCCGGCAACTGCCGTACGTCGGCGGCCTCTCCGGCCGCGAGCCACTGCTGCTCGGGCGGCATGGGCATCGCCTTGACGCGGCGCAGGAGTTCGGCGACCGGGGCGGGTGAGTCGACGACCTGGCCGGTCGGCATCACCGTCCCCTGTTCCATCGCGTTGAGCTGACGGAACGCGACCCGGTCCATGCCCACCTTGTCGGCGAGCTTGTCCATCTGGGCCTCGTAGGCGAAGCACGCCTGGACCGCTCCGAAGCCGCGCATCGCGCCACAGGGCGGGTTGTTGGTGTAGAGGGCGATGGCCTCGATGTCGACGTTGTCGACGACGTAGGGGCCGGCGCCGAGCGAGGAGGCGTTTCCTACGACCGCCGGGGAGGCGGACGCGTAGGCGCCGCCGTCCAGCACGATCCGCGCCTTCAGGTGCGTGAGCTTGCCGTCCTTCGTGGCGCCGTGCTCGTAGTGGAGCTTGGCGGGGTGGCGGTGGACGTGCCCGAAGAAGGACTCGAAGCGGTTGTAGACGATCTTCACCGGCTTGCCGGTGCGCAGGGCCAGCAGGCAGGCGTGGATCTGCATCGACAGGTCCTCGCGGCCGCCGAACGCGCCGCCGACCCCGGACAGCGTCATCCGGACCTTGTCCTCGGGCAGGCCGAGCACGGGCGCGATCTGGCGCAGGTCGGAGTGGAGCCACTGGGTGGCGATGTAGAGGTCGACACCGCCGTCCTCGGCGGGGACCGCGAGCCCGGACTCGGGGCCCAGGAACGCCTGGTCCTGCATGCCGAAGGTGTACTCGCCCTCGACGATGAAGTCGGCGCGCTCACGGGCCGCCTCCACGTCTCCCCGGACGATCGGCTGGCGGTGGACGATGTTCGGGTGCGGGACGTGGCCGATGTGGTGGTCGTCGCGGTTCTCGTGGACGAGGATCGCGTCCGGCGCGGTCGCGGACAACTCGTCGGTGATGACCGGGAGTTCGCGGTACTCGACCTTGATCTTCGCGGCTGCGCGGCGCGCGGTCTCCGGGTGGTCGGCGGCGACGATCGCGACCGGCTCGCCGTGGTGGCGGACCTTGCCGTGCGCGAGGACGGGGGTGTCCTGGATCTCCAGACCGTAGTTCTTCACGTCGGTCGGGAGGTCGTCGTAGGTCATGACGGCGTAGACGCCGGGGGTCTTCAGCGCCTCGACGGTGTCGATGGAGACGATCTCGGCGTGGGCGACCGTGGAGCGCAGGATCTGGCCCCAGAGCATGTCCTCGTGCCACATGTCGGACGAGTACGCGAACTCGCCGGTGACCTTGAGGGTGCCGTCCGGGCGGAGCGTGGACTCGCCGATGCCGCCCTTGGTCTTGGAGCGCTGGGTGAGGTTCGTGGGAGTGCCGGTGGTGCCCATCGTCAGACCGCCTCTCCCTGCCGGGCGGCCGCCAGGCGGACCGCGTCCATGATCTTCTCGTAGCCGGTGCAGCGGCACAGGTTGCCCGAGAGCGCCTCGCGGATGTCCGCGTCGGTCGGGTTCGGGTTGTGCTCCAGCATCTCGTCGGCGGCGACGAGGAGACCGGGGGTGCAGAAGCCGCACTGGACGGCGCCGGCGTCGATGAACGCCTGCTGGATGGGGGCGAGTTCGGTGCCCTCGCCGGTCTGGGAGTCGAGCGGTTTCGCCTGCCGGCTCTTGGCCTCGTCAACTGACGTACCGCAGGCGGCTGTTCCGCAACTCCCTTGCTCGGCACGCTGCTTGGCGTAGTCCGCGAGCCCCTCGACGGTGACGACCTCGCGGCCCTCGACCTGCCCGGCGGCGACCAGACACGAACACACCGGAACGCCGTCCAGCCGGACCGTGCAGGAACCGCACTCGCCCTGCTCGCACGCGTTCTTGGAGCCCGGCAGGCCCATCCGCTCCCGCAGCACGTACAGCAGGGACTCGCCCTCCCACACGTCGTCCGCTTCCTGCGGGCGGCCGTTGACCGTGAAATTGACGCGCATCAGGCGACTCCCTCCGTGCGGGCGGCGGTGCCGCGGTAGGACTCCCAGGTCCAGGTCAGAGTCCGGCGGGCCATGATGCCGACCGCGTGGCGACGGTAGCTCGCGGTGCCCCGGACGTCGTCGATGGGGTTGCAGGCGGCGGAGCACAGGTCCGCGAACTGCTTGGCGACCGACGGGGTGATGATCCGGCCGTTGTCCCAGAAGCCGCCCTCGTCGAGCGCGGCGTTCAGGAATTCCTCGGCCGCCTTCGCCCGGACGGGTGTCGGCGCGGCCGAACCGATGCCGGTGCGGACCGTGCGGGTGGCGGGGTGCAGGGCGAGGCCGAAGGCGCACACGGCGATCACCATGGCGTTCCGTGTACCGACCTTCGAGTACTGCTGCGGGCCGTCCGCCTTCTTGATGTGGACGGCGCGGATCAGTTCGTCGGGCGCGAGCGCGTTGCGCTTCACGCCGGTGTAGAACTCGTCGATCGGGATGAGCCGGGTGCCGCGCACCGACTCGGCCTCGACCTCGGCGCCGGCCGCGAGGAGCGCGGGGTGGGCGTCGCCGGCCGGGGAGGCGGTGCCGAGGTTGCCGCCGACGCCGCCGCGGTTGCGGATCTGCGGGGAGGCGACCGTGTGCGAGGCGAGGGAGAGGCCCGGCAGCTCGGCGCGCAGGTGCTCCATGATCCGGGTGTACGGGACCGAGGCCCCGAGCCGCACGCTGTCGGCGCCGACCTCCCACTCGTAGAGATCACCGATGCGGTTGAGGTCGAGCAGGTACTCGGGCCGGCGGTGGTCGAAGTTGATCTCGACCATCACATCGGTGCCGCCCGCGATCGGTACTGCGGTGGGGTGCTCGGCCTTAGCGGCGAGCGCCTCCTCCCAGCTTGCGGGGCGAAGGAAGTCCATGACCGGCTCTCTTCTTCGTCTCGTGGGTCGTACGGATCAAGCCAGTTCGTGTGCGGCGGGCCCGGCTCGTTCATGCGCTGTTTATGCAGCGTGGGGTCAGTACACAGGGCCGTGCTCCCCGGGGTCAGTCACGGAAACCATGAAGGAGTTGGCTGGCCAGCGCGGGCATCTTGTAGATTCGTATGAACGGAGGCCATCAGTAACCCCTCCGATTCCCTGTGGAAACGTGGGAAACAGCCCCGCACGGCCCCGCACCCACAGCACCTCTTGGTTCATCGTAGTTTTCTAGACAAAGAACGGCGGCGACGGCGATGCGGCTGCGCGCACTTCTGGACACCGATGCGCTGGGGCTGCGGCTGCTCGGCGGGGCGGACGAGCTGGACCGCACGGTACGCGGGGTGATGACCACCGACCTGCGCGACCCCAGCCGCTATCTGTCCGGCGGCGAGCTGGTCCTGACCGGTCTGGCCTGGCGCCGGAGCGCCTCCGACTCCGAGCCGTTCGTACGGCTCCTGGTGTCCGCCGGGGTGGCCGCGCTGGCCGCAGGCGAGGCCGAGCTCGGCGACATCCCGGACGACCTCGTGACCGCCTGCGCCAAGCACCGGCTGCCGCTGTTCGCGGTCAACGAGTCGGTGGCGTTCGCGACGATCACCGAGCACGTCGTACGGCAGGTGTCGGGCGAGCGGGCCGGTGATCTGGCGGCCGTGGTGGACCGGCACCGCCGGATGATGACCTCGGGCCCGGCGGGCGGCGGCCCGGACGTGGTCCTGGACCTGCTGGGCTCCGACCTCGATCTGCGGGCGTGGGTGCTGTCGCCGACCGGGCGGCTGATCGCGGGCTCGAAGGTGTCGGGGGCCGCGCTGCCCGCGGACGTGTGCGCCAAGCTGGCCGCCGAGCACCTGGCCGCCGCCCGCACCGGCCGCCGGGGACCGCACCGGCTGGCGCTGGGGGCGGCGACGTACTCCCTGTTCCCGATCCGCAGCAGCGGGCGCTCCCCGCAGGGCTCGCGGGACGTGCGCGAGACGGTGCTGTCGGACTGGCTGCTGGCCGTCGAGGCGGACGCCGGTGACTGGCCGGACGAGCGGCTGGACCTGCTGCAGGGCGTCACCCAGCTGATCGCGGTCGAGCGGGACCGGCGGGACGCGGCGCGCACGGTTCGCAGACGGCTCGCGCAGGAGGTCCTGGAGCTGGTCCAGACGGGTGCCGCGCCGGCCGAGATCGCCGCGCGGCTGCGGGTCGCCGCGCCCGTCCTGCTGCCAGGTCTCGGCGCGGCCCCGCACTGGCAGGTGGTGGTGGCCCGGGTCGAGTGGGAGGGCGGCGACATCGAGGCGGGACCGGTCGCCCAGTCCCTCCTGGAGGAGATCCTCGTCGACCCGCTGACGACGGGGCCCGAGCCCTCCGACCGGATCGCCGTGGCCCACACGGGCGACGAGGCGATCGCACTCGTACCGCTGCCCGCGGTGTCGGTCGAGCACGACGGCTCCGAGTCCGGGCTCCACGCGGACCTGCTCCTGGCGGCCGTACGGGATCCGCTGTCGGCCGGGCTCGACGACGACGGGCGGGTGACGCTCGGGGTGAGCGCGGCCGTGCACTCGGCGGAGGGGCTGCGCGGGGCGCTGGAGGAGGCGCGGCACGCGCGGCGGGTGGCGGCGGCGCGGCCCGGGCGGGTGTGCGCGGCGGGCCACCAGGAACTGGCCTCGCACGTCCTGCTCCTCCCCTTCGTGCCGGACGACGTGCGGCGGGCGTTCACCGCGCGCCTCCTCGACCCGCTGCGCGACTACGACCGCAGGCACCGCGCGGAACTGATCCCGACGCTGGAGGCGTTCCTGGAGTGCGACGGATCGTGGACGCGCTGTGCGACCCGGCTGCACCTGCACGTCAACACGCTGCGCTACCGGGTCGGCAGGATCGAGCAGTTGACGAGTCGGGACCTCTCGCGCCTTGAGGACAAGCTGGATTTCTTCCTGGCACTGCGGATGAGCTGACCCGGGGATCCCACGACTTTGTGAATTCTTTCACCCACCCTCTTGGCCGGGCCGCCTGATCCGTGCTGAGATGCGGCCACCACTCAACAGCTCAATGGTGTGCTGGGCCTGTCCTTCGGATCAGGTCGGTGTCGGGAGACGGTGCTCGGCGACGCCTGTGAGCGGGGCGTGGTGCGTGCAGCTGCAAGGCGGAGGAGGGCGTCGACGCGGAGCGTCGGCGACCGACGACAACGCCGCAGATGTGCGTGCCACGCCCCGCGACCACGAGCTGATCCGAAGGACAGGACCCTGGGGAGGGCAACGTGGCGCATTCCGCCATGTCTGGGAACGGAACGACCGCTGGTGACGATCCCCTCCAGACCGCGGTGTGGCGGCTGCGCTCGCGGGCCTGCTGGGTCGACGCGGCGGCGCTGCTGCGGCCCGACACCGCGGCGACGGCCCTCCAGCGGACCGCCCTGTTCGTGGAGCGGTGCCTCTACACCGAACAGGGCTGGGAAGAGGCCGACGACGCGCTGCGGACGGCCGAGGCGCTGGCCCACAGCGACGACGAGCGGGGCGCGGCGGCCTGTGAGCGCGGATACCTCGCCTACGCGGCCACCCTGCACGGGGTCCGCGACCGGGCCGACGAGGCGCGGGCCGCGCTCGGGCGGGCGGCGGCGCTGATCCCGCCGGGCGGCGGTGGGCGGGCGCTGCTGGACTTCCGGCGGGGGCTGCTCGCGGAGAACCTGGCGCGTTCGCCGCAGGCCGCGCGGGCCGCGTACCGACGGGCGCACGCGGGCGCCGCCGACCACGCCGACCCGCTGCTGCTGTCGTTCACCTGGCGCCATCTCGCCGGACTCGCCCTGCGGGACGGGGAGTTGGCGGAGGCCCGGCACGGCTTCGCCGAATCGCTGCGGATCCGGGAGGAGTTGGGCTACCTCGTCGGTACGGCCCCGGCCCTCGCGTCGCTCGCGGACGCCGAGGTCGAGCCGGAGGCGTCCCGGCTGCGCGAGGAGGCGCGGCGGCTGTTCCGGCTGCTCGGCGGTGTACCGACGTGGCTGGCACGGCAGTTGGCGGTGCCTGCGCCGGGGGCGGCGACGGCCTGAGCGGCAACTCAGAGGAACCTGAGAGCTTTCTGTGCGAGTCTGACGCGCCCGATCACAGGAGGAGCGCCCCCGATGAGCCTCATCAACGGCCTGCCCGCACATGTCCTGCTCGTCCACTTCGTCGTCGTCCTCGTGCCGCTCAGCGCACTGGCACTGGTCGTCTGCGCGGTCTGGCCACAGGCTGCGCGGCGGCTCGGCGTGGCGCTTCCGCTGCTGGCGCTCGTCGCGCTGTTGAGCGTGCCCCTGACCACCCAGGCCGGGGAGTGGCTGGAGCGGCACGTCGGCAGCAGTTCCCTGGTGCGCCGGCACGCCGAACTCGGCGACGGGCTGCTGCCGTGGGCCGGCGGTGTGTTCCTGCTGGCGGCGGCGGTGTGGTGGACCGTGGGCCGCAAGCCCGCACCGGAAGCCGCTCCCCGCTCCGCACCCGTCGGTCCGGTGATCCGGGTGGCCGCCGCCGTGCTGTCGGTCGCGGTGGCCGCCGGCGCCGTTGTCGACGTCTACCGCATCGGCGACTCCGGAGCGAAGGCCGCCTGGCAGAACGGCTTCTCGAAGACCGCCACCAGCGGCGAGGACCGGTAGCCGCTCGGGGCCCGTGGCGGCCGAGGATCCGTGTCCGCCCAGGGCTTGTGGCGGCCGAGGATCCGTGGCCGCTCCGGCCTGTTGCGGCAGAGGATCCGTGGCCGCTCAGAACCCGTAGCCGCCCAGGCCCGGCCGCCGCTCAGAACCCGTGGCAGCTCAGTACCCGTGGCCACTCAGAACCAGCGACCTCTCAGAACCCGTGGCCGCGAGGACCCGTGACCGCTCAGGACTGGCGGCCGCCCAGAACCCGTGGCCGTCCAAGACCGGCCGCCGCCCAGGACCAGCCGCCACTCAGAACCGGCCGCCGCTCAACCCGTAGCCGCCCAGGACAGGCCGCCGCTCAGGGCCGACCGGCGCTCAGGGCCGACCGGCGCTCAGGGCCGACCGGCGCTCAAAAAAACCGTCGCAGCTCAAAACCGGCGGCCGCCGAGGACCCGTGGCCGCAAGGACCCCTGGCCACCCAGAACCGGCGGCCGCTCAGAACCCGTAGTCGCTCAGAACCGGCCGCCGCTCTGCACCCATCGCCGCTCGAACCCGTCGCCGCTCAGAACCAGCCGCCGCTCAGGAAGCTCCGGCGAAGTGTTCCCGTACGAGTGACTGCGCCGTGTCCCACTCCTCCGCGGCCAACGCGTCGAGGAGTGCCAGGTGTTCGGCCGCGTCCGCGACCAGGTCGGCTCGTCCGCGCGTGACCGGGCCGCCGGCCAGTGGCCACTGGGTGCGGCGGTGCAGGTCCTCGGCGAGGTGGACGAGCTGTTCGTTGCCGGAGAGGGCGAGGACCGCGCGGTGGAAGGCCCGGTCGGACTCCGCGTAGGTCGCCCGGCACCCGGAGGACGCGGCGCGCACCGTCCCCTCGGCCAGCGGGCGCAGCTCGGCCCAGCGGGCGGTGGGCACCGTCCGGGCGAGCCGCAGCATCACGGGGACCTCGATCAGGGCGCGGATCTCGGCCAGCTCGGCGAGTTCGCGGGCGCCCCGCTCGACGACGCGGAAACCCCGGTTCGGTACGACCTCGACGGCACCCTCGGTGGCGAGCTGCTGCATGGCCTCGCGCACGGGCGTGGCGGAGACGCCGAACCGGTCGCCGAGCGCGGGCGCGGAGTAGACCTCGCCGGGGGTCAGTTCGCCGCCGACGAGCGCGGTGCGCAGGGCGTCGAGTATCTGCCCGCGCACGGAGGGCCGCTGGAGTGCCTGCCGGGGTCGCGGGAACGGCGTCTCGCTGTGCGTGTGCTCGCCGCGCACGGCGTCCGGGCCGTCCGCGAGGTCCCGGTCCCGGTCGCGGTCCACGTCGGCGGCGCGTGGCTGGGGCGGCACCCGGGTTCCTCGGGTACGCGGGTCCGGTATGCCGGTCCCGGCGGAGCCCTGCGCGCCCTGCTTCACGGGTCCTCCTCCGGACGTGTCAGTACTTGGGGTCATTACGGCTGCTTGTTACTCGCCCGTCAAGCACCTTAGGCGCAGATCGGACTAGTTCAAATCCGATCCCGGTTGGGTAAGGTAAGCCTTACCTTTAAACCAACGGCGAATCGGTGGTCCCGGCATGCCCCTGACTTCTTCGGCCACAGCGGACGCGTACGCCCGCCTCACCGAGGTCATCCCCGGGCTCGCGATCACCGAACTCACCCCGGGGCAGCCGCTTCCGACCGGCGGCGGCTGGGCCCCGGCCGCCGCGCTCGCCGAAGGCGGTGCGGGCCTGGACGCGTTCCTGGCCCGGGACGACGCCCAGGTCCTGCGCGACCACGGCCGGCAGGGGCGCCCGGACGTGATAGCCAGCTTCGGCCTGCACCGGTACGCCTGGCCGGTCTGCCTCCTGTTCACGGTCCCGTGGTTCCTGCACCGCCGCGTCCCCCGCCTCCCCGTGACCCACGTCACATACGACCGCACCGCCGAGGGCCTCGACATGGGCCACCTGGTCGTGCGCACCGACTCGTTCGCCTGCCTGCCCGGCGATCCGGCGGCGGCGCTGCCCGGAGCCAGGGTGGTCCCCGACGAGGAGGCGCTGCGCGCGGAGGTGCGGGCCGCGGTCGCCAAGCACATGGAGCCCGTACTCGCCGGATTCGGGCCGCGGATGCGACGGCGGGGCCGCGCGCTGTGGGGCATGGCGACCGACGAGATCGTCGAGAGCCTCTGGTACGTCGCCGACCTCTTCGGCGAACAGCCGCGCGCCGTACGGGAGTTGGAGGCACTGCTGCCGGGCACGACCAAGCCCTACGTCGGGACGGCCGGGTTCCGCGAACTGACCGGCCCCGACGGGGAGCCGCTGCGCACCCGGGACCGGGTGAGCTGCTGCATGTACTACACGCTGGACGCGCTGGACACCTGCCCGACCTGCCCGCGCACCTGCGAGGCGGAGCGGGTCACCAAACTGCTGGTGGCCGCCGCCAGTTGAGGGACCCTCAGTGCGGGGCCCGTTTCCGGGCCCGCTAGGATCACCGCGAACGAGACGCCCGCCCGGTTACAACTGCTTCACAACTTCCTCACTTGTCGCAGGAACTTTCCGTGGAACCACCCGTACGGGTAGTCTTATTCGAACTCAACTCCCGCCCCTCAAGCGGCAGTTCGAGCAGAAAGCCGCCCTGGGCATCCCCTTGCACCTCCTTGGCGGCCTCTTGCCCCGAAAACGCCTGAGGGCCGTTGGGATTGGGCCACTATGGCGGGCGTTACGCCCTATCCCAATGCAAGGGACCCCAGATGAGACTGACCGACATATCGCTTAACTGGCTGCTTCCCGGCGCCGTACTGCTCCTGGGCATGCTGGCGGCGGTTGCGGTGCTCGCGCGGAGCAAGCGGTCCGGCGGGGAGCACGCGAAAGACGACTCGTGGGAGCGCACGGAGGAGCGCCGCAGGCGCAAGGAGGCCATATACGGCATCGCCTCCTACGTCCTTCTGTTCTGCTGTGCGGCGGTCGCCGCGGCACTCTCCTTCCACGGACTGGTCGGCTTCGGCCAGGAGAACCTCGGCCTCACCGACGGCTGGGAGTACCTCGTCCCGTTCGGCCTCGACGGCGCGGCCATGTTCTGTTCCGTCCTCGCGGTCCGCGAGGCCAGCCACGGCGACGCGGCCCTCGGTTCCCGGATACTCGTATGGACGTTCGCGGCCGCGGCCGCCTGGTTCAACTGGGTGCACGCGCCCAGGGGTGTCGACCACGCGGGCGCTCCGCAGTTCTTCTCCGGCATGTCGCTGTCGGCCGCGGTCCTGTTCGACCGCGCACTGAAGCAGACCCGTCGTGCCGCGCTGCGCGAGCAGGGTCTCGTGCCGCGTCCGCTGCCGCAGATCCGTATCGTCCGCTGGCTGCGGGCCCCCCGCGAGACCTACAGCGCCTGGTCGCTGATGCTCCTGGAGAACGTGCGCAGCCTGGACGAGGCGGTCGACGAGGTGCGCGAGGACAAGGCGAAGAAGGAAGAGACCCGACTGCGCCGCCGCGACCAGCAGCGGATCGAGCGAGCCCAGCTCAAGGCCATAAGCCGGGGCCAGCGCGGCCTCATCGGCCGCCGGTCGCCGGAGCCGCAGGCCCTGGAGCGCGGCTCCTCGCAGCCCTCCGCGGAGCCTGCTCTATCGACCGGAGAGCCGCTGCCGGTTCGCACGCGTCCCTCACTCCAGCCAGTCCGCGGGGCATCTGACCCGATAACCGTCGACCTCACCGCGGAGGACGACACCATGGCCCTGCCGCGGCTCGACTCCCTTGAGCGCAAACTCAAGGACCTGGAGCAGCAGTTCGGCTGAGATCCGGGACCACGAGGTCCGGGACCGGGCGACAACGGGACGGGGGCGGCATCCAACTGGACGCCGCCCCCGTCCCGTTGCTCATGCCGCGTCCGGATCGAGTTCGAACCAGACGGACTTGCCCACCTCGTGGGACGAGACTCCCCAGGCGTCCGCGAGGGACTGCACCAGGACCAGGCCCCGCCCGTGCGTACCGTCGTCGGCGATCGGTGCGCGCAGTCTTGGCCTGCGGGCCACGAAGTCCCGTACCTCCACGCGCAGTCCACGCGGCCCGACCGTCGCCGTCAGCACGGCGTCGTGGTCGGTGTGGATCAGCGCGTTGGTGACGAGTTCACTCGTGAGCAGTTCCGCTATCTCCGATCGTCCCGGCCTCCCCCAGTGCCGTAACAGTTCACGCAACGCCCTGCGTGCTTCGGGCACCGCCCGCAGGTCGGCGCGTCCGAGTCTGCGCCTCAGTTGAGGCGACTGCGCCGGTTCCATGGCGCTGTCGGCCGTTTCCTCCACCGTTTTCGCCGAAGAGGCCCCGACCGCCATGGGACCGCCCCCTCGTGCTTGCCTCTTCATGACCCCCGCCTGCGCCGGTTTCCCTCCTGCTCGAACATGTTCACGGGGATCCATGCCCTCGTGCGGAACGGGCCAGTCATGTCGAATCGTCAACGACCAGGTGTTCGGCCATGGTTGGGCCGGATCCGGCGGTGCGGAGGAATCGGGGGCAGCGGCGTCCGCACGGTCGAACAGCCACGGTACGGAGCATGCGGCCCGGGCGGGCCGGTCGGGACGTTCTCCTCCGCCAAGTCGTGGTCTCCGACGCCGGGACCAGACACCTCGTACCGTCCTGACCACCGGCGATCGCACCGACTGCCGATGCCGGGCTGCCGATCCGGCCGTAGTCCGCGAAGGCGTGGGGCGGTTGGTCCCCCGACGGCTCACGCTTCACGAATCTGGCCGGAATCAGCCGCTCAGGAACCGCCAACGGCCCCTTGGCGAGGACTACTTGCCATCGATTCCCTTCGTTCCGATGTGGAAGATCCTGTGGGTCGTACGAGTCATGTCGACGACCAGTTCGGTGGTGTCGCCGGCGCCCCAGGTCAGGGTGATGGTGGCCTCGGTGTGGTCGGTGGTGCCGTTGTCGGTGACCTTCCAGCTGAGGGGCGTGTTCTGCGCCTGGAGGACGCCGTCGGCGTGGTTCCTGTCCTCCCAGGCCGTCAGCTTCTTGAGGTAGGCGGGCGTGAGGTAGTACGCGCGCAGCTGCCGGGCGAGCTTGCCGCCGCCGTTGTCGAGGTCGCTCTCGGCGTCGATGTAGGCGCCGTAGAAGTCGGCGATGCGGGTGATGTTGTCGGACGGTGAGCCGCTGACGGTGCGCGGGCCGCCGGCGGAGGCCTGGGCCGCCACGCCCAGCCCGAGGGCGAGGGCGAGGCCGACGGCGAGGGCGGTGCGGCGCGTCGTCTTCTTGCTGTTCACGTGGGTTCCCCGTTTCGGTTCGGTGCCGTGCTGTGTGGTCGCTCAGAGCTTCGGCGCCCGGCCCGGGCGACCGCAACGACTGACACCGAACCCGCGACGGTGGAACCGTCCCACCCCCGCTGACCTCCTCCTATGCGGAGTGCCTGGGATGCCGTCCCGGGACGCGACCGCACGGGGGAACGGTGTCGGGCGAGGGCGACGACAGGGATGTCGAGGAGTTCGCGGCGCTGCTGCGACGGCTGAAGGACCGCACGGACCGCAGCTACAGTCAGTTGGCCCGCCGCCTGAACATGAACGCCTCGACCCTGCACCGCTACTGCGTCGGCGAGGCGGTCCCCCTCGACTTCGCCCCCGTGGAGCGGTTCGCAGGCCTGTGCGGGGCGACACCGGAGGAGCGGCTGCGGCTGCACCGGTACTGGATCCTGGCGGTGGCGGCCAGACAGCGACCCCGGCCCGCCGGGAATCCGGCACCGGGGCCGGTTCCGGTGCCGGCCCCGGTGCCGGAGGAAGTCCCCGCGCCGGCGCCGGGCCCCTGGTACCGACGCCGGCTCACGCTCACCGCCGCCGCGGTGTGCGCGATGCTCGCGGCGTGGGGCAGCCTGTCGGCGGTCTCCACCCACGACACCGCCAAGCCCAGGACCGCACCGTCCACACCGTCCGCAGCCCCCGCGCCCCTCACCTGGACCGCCAACTCCCAGGCATGGGGCATCCATTGCAGCCACGACTACGTCGTCGAGAAGTCACCCGCGCGGGTTCCGCCGCCCCCGGCCCCGGAGGACGCCGGGACCTGGGCGGCGAAACAGCGCGCGGTGCACGGACGGGAGACCGACGTCGAGATCTCGGTGCAGGGGCGGACGAGCACGGCGGTCGTCCTGGAGTCGTTGCGCGTACGGGTCGTGGGGCGGACCGCCCCCGTCCACGGCACCGCCTACGCCATGGACCAGGGCTGCGGCGGCGAGGTCAGCCCCCGCTACTTCGGGGTGGACCTGGACGCCCGCCGCCCCCTGGCCCGCCCGGTCGCCGGGAGCGACCTGGGCACGCCGGTCCCCGCGGCGCACCTGCCGTACCGGGTCTCCGCGCAGGACCCCGAGGTGCTGCTGGTGAAAGCGCAGACGCAGACCTGCGACTGCCGCTGGTACCTCGAACTCGGCTGGTCGTCCCAGGGCCGCACCGGCACCCTCCGCATCGACGACCACGGCAGGCCGTTCCGCACGACGAGCATCAAGGGCCTGCCGCACTACTGGTACTCGGCGAACGGCTGGGCACCGTACGACGGTTAGAGCCCGCGCACGTTACGGATGTTGGAGCGGGCCATCTGGAGCATGCGCCCAACTCCCCCGTCCAGCACGATCTTCGACGCCGAGAGCGCGAAGCCCGTCACCATCTCGGCGCTGATCTTCGGCGGGATGGACAGCGCGTTGGGGTCGGTGACGACATCGACGAGGGCCGGGCCCTTGTGCTTGAGGGCCGCCTTCAGGGCGCCTTGGAGGTCCTTGGGCTTCTCGACCCGCACACCGTAGGCACCGCAGGCCCGCGCCACGGCGGAGAAGTCGGGGTTCTTGTTGGTGGTGCCGTACGACGGGAGGCCGGCGACCAGCATCTCCAACTCGACCATTCCCAGAGAGGAGTTGTTGAACAGGACGACCTTCACCGGCAGGTCGTACTGGACGAGGGTGAGGAAGTCGCCCATCAGCATGGAGAATCCGCCGTCGCCGGACATCGAGATGACCTGCCGCTCGGTGTCGGTGAACTGCGCGCCGATCGCCATGGGCAGCGCGTTCGCCATCGAGCCGTGCGAGAACGAACCGATCACGCGGCGGCGGCCGTTGGGCGTGATGTAGCGGGCGGCCCACACATTGCACATGCCCGTGTCGACGGTGAACACGGCGTCCTCGTCGGCGAGTTCGTCGAGGACGGAGGCCACGTACTCGGGATGGATCGGGACCTGCTTCGCGACCTTCCGCGTGTACGCCTTGACGACCCCCTCCAGCGCGTCGGCGTGCTTCTTGAGCATCCGGTCGAGGAACTTCCGGTCCTCCTTCGGCTTCACCCGGGGGATGAGACAGCGCAGCGTCTCCTTCGCGTCGCCCCACACCGCGAGGTCCAACTTCGAGCGCCGGCCCAGGTGTTCGGGCCGCACGTCGATCTGGGCGATCTTCACGTCGTCGGGCAGGAAGGCGTTGTACGGGAAGTCGGTGCCGATGAGGATCAGCAGGTCGCACTCGTGGGTGGCCTCGTAGGCGGCGCCGTAGCCGAGCAGTCCGCTCATGCCGACGTCGTACGGGTTGTCGTACTGGATCCACTCCTTGCCGCGCAGGGCGTGGCCGATCGGGGACTTGATCTTCCCGGCGAACTCCATCACCTCGGCGTGCGCGCCCGCCGTGCCGCTGCCGCAGAACAGGGTGACCCGGTCCGCCTCGTCGATCAGCTCGACGAGCTTCTCGATCTCGGCGTCGCCGGGGCGGACGGAGGGGCGGGAGGTGACGAGGGCGGTCTCGACGGCCTTCTCCGGGGCGGGCTCGGCGGCGATGTCGCCGGGGAGGGAGACGACGCTGACGCCGGACTGGCCTATCGCGTGCTGGATGGCGGTCTGCAGGAGCCGCGGCATCTGCTTGGGGCTGGAGATCAGTTCGCTGTAGTGGCTGCACTCCTGGAAGAGCCGCTCCGGGTGGGTCTCCTGGAAGTAGCCGAGGCCGATCTCGCTGGACGGGATCTGCGAGGCGAGGGCGAGGACCGGGGCCATGGAGCGGTGGGCGTCGTAGAGGCCGTTGATGAGGTGCAGGTTGCCGGGGCCGCAGGAGCCGGCGCAGGCCGCCAGCTTCCCGGTTATCTGGGCCTCCGCGCCGGCGGCGAAGGCGGCGGTCTCCTCGTGCCGTACATGGATCCAGTCGATGGCGGAGTTGCGGCGGATCGCGTCGACGACGGGGTTGAGGCTGTCGCCGACGACGCCGTAGAGGCGCTTGACTCCGGCGCGGACGAGGATGTCGACGAACTGTTCGGCAACGTTCTGCTTGGCCATGGTTCTCGCGTGCCCTTCGGTTTCCGGTGTACTGCGGATCCCTCTGGGTTCCATGAATTCACAGCCCGGGCGCTCACGCCTCCCAAACAGCGGCGGCCGTGCGGTCGTCGGCATAACCCTTGACCCGCACTTGGGTGTCGGCGAGGAACGCGGCCAGACCGGGCGGGGTGGCGGCGGACCACCGGCCCGCCAGATGGGCGGACAGCTCGGGCTCGCCGCGCAGCGGTTCGGCGAGGCCGCCCGTGCACATGAGAAGCGTGTCGCCGGGGCGGGCGACCGAGGCACGGAAGCGGAAGGGTTCGCGGGGCGGTTCGGGGGCGGGTTCGTACGGGCTCGGCGGGGTCGGGATGCCGAGGTCCATGGTGAGCCGGTCGCCCTCGGGGGTCTCGGCGGGCTGCGAGCCGAAGCCGACGACGGCCTCGCCGGTCAGGTCTCCGACGCTGGGCTCGATGTCCTGCCACTCGCCGTCCCGCAGCCGGAACAGACCGCCGGGGCCGACGCCGAAGAAGACGCGGGTACGGCACTCCGGGTGGGCGGGGAGGAGGAGACAGCGCAGGGTGGCCGCGTACTCGTCCGGGTCGATGCCCTGCTCGGCGGCGCTGGCGCGGAGTTTGCCGAGACTGCGGTCGGTGAGCCGGTGCAGGCCCGACTTGAGATCACCGCGCCGGGCGGCCCGGATGTCCTCGGCGAGCCGCGCGTGACTGCGTCCGACGGCCCGTCCGATCCAGTGACAGGCCTCGGCGGCGGCCCGGTGCGCCCCCGGTGTGGCCCGGGCCCCGGTCGCCATCGCGACCAGCACCAGGGCCTGGTCCCCGACCCCGAACCGCGCGGTCAGCAGCGAGTCCCGGCGCGGCTCGCCCCGGAACCGCGCGGAGTCCCCGCGCACGGAAGCGGCCCGCAGCGTGCTGCTCCCGTACCGCGCCCCGTCCAGCACGGTGTCCGCGACCAGGTCGTCGAGCTCGTCCGGGTCGGCGGGCGGCAGGGCGGTGGGCTCGGCGTCGTAGGTGGGAGGCCCCGAGCCCACGTAGTCGAGGGTGAGGGAGGCGGGCGGGGGTGTGGGCGGCGGAGGGGGTGGTGGTGCGAGGGCAGGGAGATTGGGGGGCGGCCCGGTGAGGGCGGCCGGGGGCGGCGGGTAGGCGGGCGCGGCGGGAGGTGCGTCCCCGCGGAGGGACTCCGGGGTGGGCGGTACGGGGCCGACCGGTGCGGGGCTGACCGGTGGCGGTGGCGGCGGGAACGGCGCTGCGCCGAAGGGCGGGGCCGTGCCGACGCCGCGCCCGGCCGGAGAGGGTGAGCTGTCGTCGCGCGTGGCCGGGGCCGGGGCCGGGGCCGGGGCCGGGCGGTGGCCCGGCGCCTCGGTGTCCGCCGTACCGCCCCGGAGGGAGCCAGTGGCACCGGTGGCACCGGCACGCGGTGCCGGAACCCCCGTGCCGGGCGCCGGCCGCGCGCTCTCGCCCACGGGCCCGGGTGCCGGCCACGCATCCTCGCCCGCAGCCCGCGACACCGGGCTCGCGCCCTCGTCCACGGCTCCTGGCACTGAACGCACACCCTCGTCCGCAGTCCCCTGTACCTGACGCGCACCCTCGCCCACGGTTCCGGCCGCCGAAGCGAACCGGTCCTCCAGGGAGTCGGCCGCGGCCGTCGGCCCCGTGTCGTCGGTGGAGTCGTCGTACAGCTGGCCCCACCAGTCGTCCTCGTGACCGGGCGGCTTTCCCCCCTGCTGGCTCATGCCCCTAATTGTCCACCGCGCGGGCCGGATGAAAACGGGGCGTCAGGAAAATCCGGTGCACGCCCCTCCTCGAACGGCGTGTCGGATGACATACCGAACGCCCGTACGCCACAAGGAGATCAGGGAAATCAAGGAGATACGGCATGGCACAGAGCCGCCGGACGGTTCCACCCCCCACGGGAGAACCGCCCGGCGACGACCGAGTGACCGAATCCCGTCGCGGATCCAGCCGTCCGCGCCTGAGTGTGACTTGCCTTCCTGAAGGGCCGCTGTGATGCGCGCCCGACTCCCCTATGACTTACTCCGGGCGCGAATCCGCAGGCCGAACAAGCCCAATCCAGGTGTTATGGGCGGCTGTTGGTGCCTCGGTGGCGCAACCTTGGCAGAGTGACGGGTGGTACGGCGATGATGTGCGGAGGCGGGTTCGCGCCGTGGCCGATTTCCGCCACGGCGCACGCGACGGGTCTTCGGGGAGGGGCGCAGCCTGATGCTGGGAGCGATAGGCCTGGACGAGGCGCACGAGTCGGCGTACCGGGCGCTGGTGTCCGTCGGCGCCGCGGACGTGCCCGATCTCGCGCGCCGGCTGACCATCGGGGAGTACGACACCGAGCGCGCCCTGCGCCGCCTGGAACTGCACGGACTCGCCGCCCAGTCGACGGCCCGCCCGGGCCGCTGGGTCGCGGCCCCGCCCGGGGTGGCCCTGGGTGCCCTGCTCACCCAGCAGCGCCATGAACTGGAGAAGGCCGAGCTGGCCGCCGCGCTGCTCGCCGAGGAGTACCGGGCGGCCGCCGCCGAGACCGCCGTACACGATCTGGTGGAGGTGGTGACGGGGGCCGCGGCCGTCACCCGGCGCTTCCTGCAGCTCCAGCTCGGCGCGAGCGACGAGGTGTGCGCGCTGGTCACCGGGAATCCGGTCGCCGTCACCGGCATGGAGAACGACGCGGAGGAGCAGGCCGCCGGACGCGGGGTCCGCTACCGGGTCGTCATCGAACGCGCGGTGCTGGACCTGCCGGACGGCCGCACCGAACTGGCCGCCGCCCTCGGCCGCGACGAGCAGGTGCGAGTCGTGGACAGAGTGCCGACCAAACTGGTGGTCGCCGACCGGAGCCTCGCGCTGGTGCCGCTCACCTCGCACAGCGCCGAACCCGCCGCGCTGGTCGTACACGCGAGCGGCCTGCTGGAACTGCTCTGCGGGCTCTTCGAGTCGGTCTGGCGGGACGCGCACCCGCTGCGCCTTGGCGAGTCCGGGGCCACCGAGCAGGAGCCGGACGGCCCAGACGGCACCGACCTGGAGGTGCTGTCCCTGCTGCTGGCCGGGCTGACCGACGCGAGCGTGGCGAAACAGCTCGATCTGGGCCTCAGGACGGTCCAGCGCCGGGTGAAGCGGCTGATGGAGCTGACCGGGGTGACGACCCGGCTGCAACTGGGCTGGCACGCCTACGAACGGGGCTGGGTGACCCGTTACTGACCTGCGTTTTCCCCCGGGATCCCGCAGGCTGGGCAGATGGGAGTGGCTGAACTCCTGCTGGTCGGCGTCGTCATCCTGCTCGGCCTGTGCGGAGTCCTGGTGCCCGGAGTTCCGGGGTCGTGGCTGGTGTGGGCCGCGGTTCTGTGGTGGGCGCTGAAGGATCCGCAGCCGGTCTCCTGGGGTGTTCTCGTGGGCGCCACGGCCGCGCTCCTCCTCTCCCAGGTGGTGCGCTGGTGGCTGCCGCCCCGCCGCCTCCGGGCGAGCGGCGCGACCCCCCGGACGGCCGTGTACGCGGGCACCGGCGCGTTGCTGGGCTTCCTGTTGCTGCCCGTGCTCGGCGCGATCCCCGGCTTCATGGCCGGCGTCTACGTCCACGAGCGCATGCGGCTGGGCCGGCACGCCGAGGCCATGGCCTCCCTGCGTACGGCGATGCGCTCGGGCGGCTCCAGCGTGCTGACGGAACTGTTCACGTGCCTGCTGATCGCGGGCGCGTGGTTGGGCGCCACGATCTGGGGCTGACCCCTGAGATCTACGGGGTCTACGGGGTCCACGGGGTCAGTGGGGCCAGCGTGGTGAGGTCGACCGTGTCGGCGAGTGCGCGCATGCCGGCGTCGTTGAAGTGCAGGTGGTCGCCGGAGTCGTAGGCGGGCCGGATCCGCTGCGGCTGCTCCGGGTCGCGGACGGCGGCGTCGAAGTCGACGACCGCGTCGAAGAGCCCGCCGGCCCCGGCCCGGACGAAGGCGTTGACCGCCTGCCGTACGCCGTCCCGGGCCGGCGTGTACGCGCTGTTGCCGCCGTACGGCGTGAGGGTCGCGCCGATGACGCGGATGCCGTGGGCGTGGGCGCGGGTCACGAGGGTGCGGTAGGCGCTCTCGAAGGCGTCGGGGTCGGTGGCGTTCGGGGTGCCCTTGATGTCGTTGATGCCCTCCATGACGATCAGTACCCGCACCCCCGACCGCGACAGGGCGTCCGCGTCGAGGCGGGCCAGGGCGCTCGGCCCGGTGTCGTCGCGCAGCAGGCGGTTGCCGGAGATCCCGGCGTTGAGGACGCCGAGGCGGCGGTACGACGGCAGTTCGGCGAGGCGCTCGGCGAGCCGGTCGGGCCAGCGGTGGTTGGCGTCGCGGGTGGAGCCGTTGCCGTCGGTGAGGGAGTCGCCGAAGGCCACGACACTGCCGGCCGCCGGGGCGTCGAGGACGTCGACGCCGGTGACGTAGTACCAGGAGGTGGTGGTCGTCGTGTAGGCCGCGCCGTCGCTGTCGGCCGCCCAATTGCCGGTCGGGGTGCGGTAGTTGGTCTGTCCGGCGGCGCGGTGGTAGGTCGCCGGGCCGGAGTCGTCGGGCGTGTGGACCGTGACGAGCAGGTCCGCCTCGTCGGGTACGGCGAGCGGGACGGCGTCGGTGACCAGGTCCGCGCCCGCCGGGATCGTGACCGCGCGGGCACCACCGAAGGTCGCGGTGCGCATCGAGCCGGGCACCGCGTCTGGACCGGTCCCGCGCAGGGCGACGGTCACCGTGTCGAGGCGGAGGGGCGCGGTGCCGAGCCGGTTGGTGAGCCGGACGCGGACGGCGTCGCCGCCGACGCTGAGATGCACGACGTTGCGGAAGGAGGCACCGGGATGGGCCGTGGTGGTGCCGGAGGGGGCGGCCTCCCAGCTGCCGGTCCAGATGTCGAGGGGCTCGCGCGCCGGGGCACCGGCCGCCGCCGTGCCCTGCCCGACTCCCGCCCCCAGCACCACTGCCAGCAGTGCCACACCGATCCGTCCGGCCCCGACCATGAGCGCTCCGCCTCTCCCCGCCGACCACGAGGAGGCGACCGTGGCACGCGGAACGGGGCGGACGGCGGAGCATCACCGGTCGCCGCGGCCGTATCCGCCTGTCCGGAGTAGGACGGAAGTCCTGGTCCCCGAAGCCGATGCGGTGGGCGGGCAGGCGTGTTTGGCTGCGGTCATGACCGAATTCACCGAGGCCGAGCGCGCGTACCTCAAGTCGCAGCGGCTGGGGCGACTGGCCACCGTCGACCCCCAGGGGCAGCCGCAGGCGAACCCCGTCGGCTTCTTCCCGCAGGACGACGGGACGATCCTGGTCGGCGGTTATGCGATGGGGACGACGAAGAAGTGGCGCAACCTGCGGGCGAACCCGAAGGTCGCGCTGGTCGTGGACGACATCGTCAGCGTCAGCCCGTGGCGGGTCCGCGGCATCGACATCCGCGGCGAGGCCGAACTCCTCGTCGGCCCACACGAGTTGGGGCCGCACATGAGCGAGGAGGTGATCCGGATTCATCCTCGGCGGATCCACAGCTGGGGCCTGGAGGCCGACTAGTCCACCACATGCTCCAAGGTCAGCAGGTGCACCTTCCGGTCGAGGCCGCCCGCATAGCCCGTCAGTGATCCGTCGGCGCCGATCACCCGGTGACAGGGGCGGACGACCAGGAGCGGGTTGGCACCGATCGCCCCGCCCACGGCCCGCACGGCGACCCGGGACGCGCCGATCCGCGCGGCGATCTCGCCGTACGTCGTCGTCGCACCGTACGGAACGGAGTCGAGGGCGCTCCACACCCGCTCCCGGAACTCCGTGCCGGAGGTGTGGAACTCCAGCTGGAATTCCTTGAGTTCACCGGCGAAGTAGGCGGCGAGCTGCTCGCCGGCGCTGCGGAAGGGCCCGGGGTCCCGCCGCCACTCCGGCTGGACGGTACGGCCGCCCTTCTGGCCGGGGACGGAGAGCGAGGTGAGGGCACCGCTGTCGTCGGCGGTGAGGAGCAACTGCCCCAGAGGGCTCTCGAAACTCGTCCAGTGGATGGTCATCGGGACTCCAACTCCCCTGCTGTGCACAGGTGTTGCAGGTGTTGTACGGCGTAGGAACGCCAGGGGCGCCAGGCGTCCGGGATGTCGGTGCCGGGCGGTGCCACGTCGGGGTCACCGAGGGCGCGGGCGCGGATGACGGCGACCGTGGCCGCGTCCATACCGGGCAGCGCGAGCAGGGCGGCCTGAGCGTCGTCGCGGTCGGCGCCGACGTCGAGGCGTACGGTGCCGTCGGCGAGGGCGGTGACGAGACCGGCCAGGGGATCTCCGGGCAGGGCGTCGGCCAGCACGGACGGTTCGGGGAAGAGGTGGGTGAGGGTGCCGGACGGGGCGTCCAGCGTCCTGCCGTGGCGCCGCACCAGCCGCTCGGACTCGGCCCGCCCCACCAACGCCCGTACGGCCAGTTCCTCCGGATCGGCGGCGCCCGGTGAACGCAGGCCGGGCCGGGCGGCGACCAGTGGGCCGAGCCGGGGATCGGCGCCGAGCCGCTCGTCGACGGCGTACGGGTCGGCGTCGAGGTCGAAGAGGCGCCGCAGCCGCTGTACGGCGGTGGTCAGGTCGCGATGGTCGGTGAGGTGGAGGCGGGCGTCGAGCCAACCGCCGTTGTGGAGGCGGCCCTTGAGGGTGCCGGGGCGTTCGTCGACGGCGACGATTCCGGTGCCGTAGGGGAGGCGGAGGGTGCGGCGGTAGGTGCGGTGGCCCGGGCTGCCGGTGACTTCCTCGATGCCGGGGACGGCCTCGCGTTGCAGCAGGTCGAAGACGGCGGCGGACTGGTACGGGCCCCGGTGCGCGAGCCGCAGCGGGATTCCGGCGGACGGTTCGGATGCGGGGCCGCCCCCGTCGACAGGCACGCTGTCCGGCTCTCCTGCCGGTGACTTGGCCGGTGACTTGGCCGGTGGCTGGGGCGCGTTGGTGCGCAGTTCGCTGGGGGTCGAGGCGTACACGGCGCGGATCGTGTCGTTGAACTGGCGCACGCTGGCGAACCCGGACGCGAACGCGATCTCCGTGATCGGCAGATCGGTGGTCTGCACGAGAACCCGCGCGGTGTGCGCCCGCTGGGCCCGGGCGAGGGCGACGGGCCCGGCGCCGAGTTCGGCGGTGAGCTGCCGCTGGACCTGCCGTGCGCTGTATCCGAGCCGTACGGCGAGCCCGGCGACGCCCTCGCGGTCCACCACTCCGTCACCGATCAGCCGCATGGCGCGGCCCACGACATCGGCGCGCACGTTCCACTCGGCCGACCCCGGCACGGCGTCCGGACGGCACCGCCGACAGGCCCGGAACCCCGAGCCCTGCGCGGCGGCGGCCGTCATGAAGAACCGCACGTTGCGCCGCTTCGGCGTCACGGCCGGACAACTGGGCCGGCAGTAGATCCCGGTGGTCGCGACGCCGAAGAAGAACTCGCCGTCGAACCGGGCGTCCCGGCTCCGTACGGCCTCGTACCTGCTGTCTTCGTCCATCACGCCGTCCAGTCTCCGCCATCCCCGGGGGCGGGGCTGGCGGAAATCGGACGCGGCGTTGACGTGGCGCCGGAGTGGACCGGGGCTAGGCCCAGCGCCCGCGCTTCGCCTCCATGGCCGCCTTCCCCTCCGCCCCCTTCCGCTTCCAGTCGCGGCGCAGTTCAGTCCTGAGCCGGGCGTCGGTCTTGGCGACGATCCACTGGTTCTCGCGCATGAGCTTGCGGTAGCTGTCGAGCCGGCGAACGGGCAGCTCGCCCGACTCGACGGCGGCGAGCACCGCGCACCCCGGTTCCGCGATGTGGGCGCAGTCCTGGAAACGGCACCGCCCCGCCAGTTCCTCGATCTCGGCGAACACCTGTCCGACCCCGGTCCCCGCGTCCCACAGTCCGACCCCGCGCAGCCCCGGCGTGTCGATCAGGACACCACCGCCGGGCAGTACGAGGAGGTTGCGGGTGGTGGTCGTATGACGGCCCTTGCCGTCCACGTCACGCGTCGCTCGGACGTCCATCACGTCCTCGCCGAGCAACGCGTTCGCGAGCGTCGACTTGCCCGCACCGGACTGCCCGAGCAGCACGGACGTACCACCGGCGACGACCGCGGCGAGCACGTCGATCCCCGCACCCGTCGTGGCACTGACACTCAGCACCGGCACACCCGGCGCCGTCGTCTCCACGTCCTGGACGAGATACGACAACGTCACCGCGTCCGGCACGAGGTCGGCCTTGGTCAGCACGACGAGGGGCTGGGCACCGGACTCCCAGGCGAGCGCGAGGAACCGTTCGATACGACCGAGGTCGAGGTCCCCGGTCAGCGGCACGGCGACGATCGCATGGTCGACATTGGCCGCGAGGATCTGCCCCTCGGACCGCTTGGAGGAGGTGGACCGCACGAAAGCGGTGCGACGGGGCAGCAACGTCCGCACATAGCGCGGGTCGCCGCCCGCGGGGTCGACGGCGGCCCAGTCCCCCGTGCACACGACCTTCATCGGGTCACGGGGAACGACGAACTCCGTGTCGGCACGGACGACACCGGCCGACGTGACGACATCGCACAGGCCACGATCGACCCGCACAACACGGCCGGGCAGCAGACCCTGTCCGGCGAACGGGGCGAACTCGGCCTCCCAGCCCGCGTCCCAGCCGTACGGCTGCAACGGATGCACGGAAGAGGGTGACGACGAGAACGAACCCGGGAGAGAGGAGAAAGACAAGGGGTGACCCTTCACAAGGGTGGCCCCGGCACCGCGCACACAGGCGCGGAAAGTAAGGAGTGGTCAGCCGGCGGCCACGGGAGTGGACTTGATGAACTTCCGGATGCGGGCAACGCCCATCGCAGAGACAGCCATCGGTCACACCTCCCACAACACGAGCCAAGCCGGCTGCGGCGCCCCGGGGACAGCCGCTCGAACACGACGGACCCTAGAAGACTTCCGGCCGCCGAGCCACCGAATTACGGCGCACCGACAGCGGACAGGGAACGGTCCGTGCGGATCGCGTCTTCCTTGGTCCCCGCAGGGCCTCCTTCGACGACCCCGTCACGGTGCCGCTCACCGCCTACACCGCGCCCATCGCCCTGCGCGCCCTGCACGGCACCCCCGCGGGAGAGGGCATGGCGGCCACCTCGGGCGCCGATCTGACGGACTACGCCGCCCAGTTGGGCTGGAACGCCGCGCCGGCGGCCGGCGCCGCGGCGGTGTGGCTGCTGCTGCGCCGCAGGTGGGGCGGGAACCCGTCACAGTGGTCCCGTGCGGCGCGGATCGTCGCCGTACTCCTGCTGCTCGTCCTCGTCGTGGTGGCCGCCGGATGCACGCTGATGCTCGGTACGGCCGTCGTCGGGCTGTTCTTCCGTCCTGCGGCGCTCCGGCGCCACCTCGGCACCATCACACGCGGCGCCTACGTGGCCGCGGCCTTCACGCTGGGACTGCTTCTGGTCGACGGCATCGACCTCGTCCACGGTCTGGTGCTGGGCGCGGCGGCCTACGGTGCCCAGATCGTCGTCGGTTCGGTGCTGGCCCGGAAGCTGGACCGGGTGGACCGGATCTCGCTGGCCCTCGGCCGGCGGAACGGAGTGACGGCCGTCATCCTGGCCCTGTCGCTCCAGCCGATGTTCCCTCGGGCGGTCGCGATCATCGCTCCGGCCGTCGTGACCGTCAACTGCCTGCACTTCGTCGCGAACTCCCTGTGGGAGCGGACCCGGGTGGATGTCCCCGGCCCCCACTCCGTCCTCCTGAGCCAAGCGGCACAGCAGGACAGGAGCGTCCGCACATAGCGCGGATCACCGAGGTCCCGCGATCACACGTTTGATGCCGACCAGGACCCGGTAGCGCTCCCGTGCCGCGAAGTCCGCCCGCTCCCAGACGGCCGGGCGTCCTGCCTCTGCGCACAGGTGCAGTACTCGTCCCTCGTCCACGCAGACCCCCACGTGGGCGCCGTAGGCGTCGTCGGACGCGTTGAACAGCAGCAGATCGAGCGGCCGGGCAACCGGCACGCGGACCGTGGCCCGCGTGTCGGCCCACAGCTCACTCGACCGCAGAGCGGGCGGAGCCAGATCGAAGTGCCGAAGCACCTCGAAGGCGAACAGCTGGCAGTTCGCGCCCAACGCGAGGTCCGGACGATCGGTCACCGCGTGGGCCCCCGGAAAACGGGAGCCCACGTACGGGACGGTCCAGAACGTGGCCGGCAGTCGCCGGAGCACCTGATCCATGAACCCGTCCTGGAGGAGTGGGATCGCGGGGGCCCGTGGCCCGCGCCCCCGTCACAGCGTCGCGGTGGTCCCCTCACCGGAGCCGCTGCCCGCCAGCCACTGGCTCCAGTCCAGGTTGAAGTCCGCGTAGCCGTTGTCCGCCGGGGCCTTGCCCCGGGGGGAGCCGGTGATGGTGATGGGGTCGCCCTGCTTGACCTGGCCGTAGAACCATTCGGCGTCGGAGAGGGAGAGGTGGACGCAGCCGTGGGAGCCGCGGGCGCTGCCGGTGCCCGGGTTGGGGTCGCCGGTCGAGTAGTGGACGTAGGTGCCGGACTGGGTGAGGTGGATGTCCCAGGGCAGGGTGAGGTCGTAGTAGTTGGGGCTGCCCTTGTCGCAGCTGATGCCGACGCTGCAGGAGGTCATGTGGACCTTCTTCTGCTTGTCGATGACGGCCATCGTGCCGTCCCACGTCGGGTACTGGGCGCTGCCCGCGTTGATCGACAGGGTGCGCACCGTCGCGCCGTTCTTGGTCACCTTCATGGTGTGGTTGGTGACCGAGACATCGGCGCGCACGTCGTCGCCGATCTTGAAGGTGTGGGTGTAATTGTGCACGCCGTAGCGGCCGTTGCCGTTGCTGACGCCCGTCATGTCGGCGTCGATCTTCACCGTCGTGCCGGAGGGCCAGTACGTCTTCGGGCGCCAGTCGGCGCGCCTGTCGCCCATCCAGTGCCAGGCGCCGACCACCGACTGCGAGGCGCTCACCTTCATGTGCTTCTCGACCGTGGCGCGCGCCTTGGACGCCACCGGGTTGGTGAAGATCACCGAGATCGGCATGGCCACGCCGACCGTGGTGCCGGTCTGCGGCGTGATCGTGTCCAGCAGCATCGGCGGGCCCGCGGGCTTCGTCGGCGACGGCGAGGCACTCGCGCTGGGCTTGTCCGACGCCTTCGCGTCGTCCCCGCCCGCCTTGGCGCTGCCACCCCCGCCGCAGGCACTCGCACCCACCAGCACCACACCTGTGACCAGTGCGATCCCTATGCTGCCCTTGCGCCGTCCCACGACGTGCCCCACTCTCTCGTTGCTTCGGCCCTCACGGACCCGACTCCATGTCAGACGGATAAACCGGGGGCCTCAGTTTCGTGTGCCACGTAAAACGTGTCCCAAGATTCGCTGTGTATGCGGGTTCGCCGTACCGAAGTCAGCGTTCGAAGACGCCGGTGAGGCGGGCACGGCCCAGGACGGGAGCGGGGACGGCGGGCAGCAGGGCACGGGGGCGTACCCGGTCCACCGGCGTGGCTCCGGGCGTGCTGTCCACGGTGGTCGGGAGGGCGTACAGCTGGAAGACATAGTGGTGCGGGCCGTGGCCCTTGATGGGGGCGGGGCCGTGGTAGCCGCGTCCGACGGTGGAGCGCAGGACCCGCACCCCGGGGCCGGGGTGGCGCGCGGACAGGGCGCCGGGGTCCAGGTGTCCGGCCGTCGGGTCGATCAGGGCGAGGCAGTGCACGGCCGGCTTGGCCAGGGGGACGTCGACGTCCTCCACGACCAGGAGGAGCTGGGCGGTGCCGGGTGGGGGCGGGGTCCAGGCCAGGTGGGGTGACCGGTCGGCGCCGCCGATGTGTTTCGCGCAGTTGTTCAGCGGCATGGTGGCGCCGTCGGCGAAGTCCTGACTGGTGAGGGTCAGGAGTTCGGGGCCCCGCAGGTGGGGCAGGTTCCACGCGGTGTGGGTCTCCCCCGCTCTGCGGTTGCTGAGAAGTCGGCCGAGCAGGCTCATCGGCACGCCTCCGTCTTTCCTACGGCCGCCGCGGCGGTCGCGGTCTCGCCGAGATCGGGGAAGACGCGCGCGGCGCTGGGCCGGCGAGCGGGCATGGAGTCGGTCGTCGTCAGTGGCATGGCGGTGTCTCTCCTGTGGTTGTCCCGGTCGCCGGACTGTCCGGGCGGGTGGGCGAGGGCGTCGCGGTTGGGGATGTCCGCGGTGCTGGGGTCTTGGTCACGGATGTCCGCGGCGCCGGGGGCTTGGTGACGGATGTCCGCGGCGCCGGAGACTCGGTGGTGGACGTTCGCGGTCCCGGGGTCTTGGGCGTGGCCGGGTTCGCGCCGCGCAGCAGCGACGCGATCGCCGCGAGGAGCGCGAGGGTGGCGCCGAAGGCGAACACGACGACCAGGCCGGAGTGGAAGGGCCCGGATATCAGGGTCGGGAAGAACTCGCTTCCGGTGAGGGCGTGTTGCTGTGCGGCGGTGAGGTGGGTCAGGGCGCCGCTGGGCCGGAGCAGGTGCTGGACCGGGTTGACGCCGAGCTGGGCGGCGAACAGGGAGGAGACCGGGGGCAGTTCGCCGACCCGGGTGGCGATGTGGGCCGGTACGCCCTGCTGTTCCAGGCCCGCGGTGAGCGTGTGCGGGAGGCTTCGGGCCAGTCCGGCGATCATGAGGGAGAAGAAGACGCCGATGGAGACGGCGGTGCCGGAGTTCTGGAAGGTGGCGCGCATTCCGGAGGCGACACCGCGCAGGCTCGCGGGCACACTGCCCATGATCGAGGAGGAGTTGGGAGAGGCGAACATCCCGCTGGCGATCCCGTTGACGGTGATCAGCACCGCGAAGATCCCGTATCCGAAGTCGATCGGCAGGCACATCAGGCCCAGGAAGCTCGCGCCGAACAGCAGCGCGCCGCCGGTTGCCAGACCGCGTGAGCCGAGCCGGTCGGAGAGGTAGCCGGAGACGGGTCCGGCCACGAGGAACCCTGCGGTCAGCGGCAGCATGAAGATGCCGGCCCACAGGGGTGTGTCGGCGTAGTCGTAGCCGTGCAGCGGGAGCCAGATGCCCTGCAGCCAGATGATCAGCACGAACTGCATCCCGCCGCGGCCGATCGAGATGGCCAGGCCCGCCAAGTTGCCGAAGGTGAAGGCCCGTTGGCGGAACAGGCCGAGCTGGATCATCGGCGCGGAGACGCGTTTCTCGATGACGACGAAGGCCGCCAGCAGGAGCAGTCCCCCGGCGATCAGCGCGTCGGCCAGCGGGTTGGTCCAGCCCATGGTGTGGCCGCCGTAGGGCTGGAGGCCGAAGGTGACGGCGATCAGGGTGGCGCTGAGGCCCACGCCGAAGGTGAGGTTGCCCCACCAGTCGATACGGCCGCCGTCGCGCCCGGCGGTCTCGCGGAGGGTGCGGTAGGCCCACACCGTGAAGAACACGCCGACGGGGACGTTCACCCAGAACACCGCCCGCCAGTCCCAGGCCGACAGCAGACCGCCGGCTACGAGGCCGATGAACATGCCGCCCAGGGCCGCGACCTGGTTGATGCCGAGGGCGAAGCCGCGCTGTTCCTCGGGGAAGGCGTCGGTCAGGATCGCGGCCGAGTTCGCGGTCAGCATCGAGCCGCCGACGGCCTGGAGCACGCGCCAGGCGATCAGCCACATCGCTCCGTGGCCGCCGTCGAAGGGGTCGAAGGAGAGCAGGACGGAGGCGAAGGTGAAGACCGCGAACCCGGCGTTGTAGATCCGGACCCGGCCGTACATGTCGCCCAGCCGGCCGACCGTGACCACCAGGACAGCCTGGACCAGCCGGTAGCCCATGATCATCCACAGCAGATACGCGATGTTGCCGGGCGCGAGGGGGTCCAGGTGCACGCCACGAAAGATGGCGGGCAGGGCGATCAGCACGATGGAGCCGTCTAGCGCGGCCATGAAGACGGCGGCGGTGGTGTTGGTCAGCGCCGTCCACTTGTAGCGGTCCCCGGCGGCCGTCCGACGCGGAGTGTGTGTCCTGGGAGGTTTCGTCATGTGGTCGCTTCCTCCGGCACCGTCGGCGTCAGATGTTCTGGGCCAGTCGCTCCAACAGCGGTGCGGCTGCGGCGAGTTGCTTCAGCTCCGCCGGGGTGAAGGTGCCGCCGGTCAGGGCTCGGGCGAGGAGTTCGGCGCGCGCGTTGCGCTTGTCGCGCAGCGCCTGCCGGCCCGCGTCGGTCACCGTCAGCACCACGCGCCGGCCGTCCTCCGGGTCCGGGCGGCGCTCGATCAGGCCCTGGGTCCGCAGCGCGCCCAGCGTCGCCCCCATGGCCTGCGCGGTGATCTGCGCGTCCCGGGCCAGCGCCGAGGAGGTGGTGGGGCCGCTGCGGTCCAGCTGCGCCAGGGCGGCCCGCTCAGGCATCGTGAGCCCGCCCTCGACCGGCAGTTGGCGCACCCGCCGCAGCAGCACGCCGATACTCGTCATCAGGGCCGAGGCGACCGCTTCGGGGTCCAGGTCTTCGTCGTTCACATACTAAGGCTAGTTTATCAACCTGCCTTAGTACATTGCGGCGCCACGGCAGCCGGCCGCACGGTCTATCTGACTAACCGTCAGAACTAGTCGCAGGCCGCCCCGTTGAGCGTGAAGCCGGACGGTGCGGAGTTCTTGCTGTTGTTCCAGGTGCCGAGGAAGCCGAAGGTCAGGCTGCCGTTCGCGGCGACGTTCTTGTTGTAGTCGGCGGCGGTGGCGGTGACCCGGGAGCCGTCCTGGGCGACGCTCGCGTCCCACATCTGCGTGACCTGCTGGCCGTCGCGGTAGGACCAGGCGACCCGCCAGTTGTCGAGGGCCTTGGTGGTGGTGACGGTGACCGTGGCCTGGAAACCGTCGTTCCACTGGCCGACCAGGTCGTAGGTGACGTCGCAGCTCGCCGAGGCGGGCGGCTGCGCCGGCGCGCCGGTGGTCGGCGCGGGGTCGTCGCTCGCGGTGGCCGAGGCGGTGCCCTGGGGTTCGGTGTCGGGGTTCTTGTCGCTGGGCGCGGCCGACGCCGTGCTGCCGCTGGCCGTCGGCCGGCCCGACACGGACGGCGTGGTCGACGGGTGCGTGCCGACGGAGGTCACGGTGGAACCGGGGTCGATCACCGGGTGGGTGTCGGCGTCGTCGCTGGCGGTGTTCTCGCGCCCGGAGCCGCCCATCGGCATCATCGACACCCCGAGCGCCACGAACGAGAGGAGAACGGCGGCGACGAGCAGTCCGTTGCGCACCAGACGCGCCTTGCTCGCGCCCTCCTTCGGTTCCCCGGCCTCCAGTTCGGCCACGGGGCGCCCGGCACCGAGCCGTACCTCGGAGGCCCGGCGGCGGCGCTCCAGATAGGCGAGGCCGCCCCAGCCGATCACCCCGCTCGCGAGGGCCGACGGCAGTCCGCCGCCCTGCAGTCGCAGACAGGCGGCCGCCTCCGCGCACTGCACGCAGGTGGCGAGGTGGCGGGAGAGATCCTCGGGGGTGTCGGCGGACGGCGAGCGGGTGACCGCGTCCAGCAGCCGGGCATAGCTGCGGCACTCCGCGGCCATCGGCGAGTCGAGGTGATTGCGGTGGCAACGGTCCCTGAACAGGCCGCGCACCTGGGCGAGTTCACCGGAGACGATGGCCGGGTCGAGGCCGAGGCGGCGGGCCACGACGGTCAGCGGCAGCGCCTCGACCTCGGCCAGCCACAGCAGTGCCGCGTCCGGCTCCTGCAGATCCCGCAGCCCGCGCAGGGCGATCGGGCGCTGCAGGGGCATGCCGTGGAAGCGGGCCGCCTTCTCCGAGTTGAGCCACAACCGCAGATCGGGGTCGAGCCGGTGCCCCCGCCCGGCGAACTCCCACTCCGCGGCCGTGGTCCGTACGGCGGTCAGCAGCAGCGGTATCACCGGCAGGACCCGGCGGGTCGGGCCGCGCATCGGACCGGACCCGGCGGAACGGGCCTCCTGTATACCGAGCGCGAAGGCCTCGCTCGCCAGCTCGGTGGCCGAGTCGGCGCCGGACGTGCACAGGTCGGCGTAGGACAGCACGGCGTCCCAGCACTCGGTGAACAGCGCGGCCTCAGCGGCGTCCTGAGGAGTCGGCAGGTCGGGCATGGGTCTCCTGCATCCACGAATGACGGCCAACTAGCTCTGACAGTAAGCAAGTTGGAGGGGGGCTGCCTCGTGACAGGGCCAGAGCCTTTCACGCGTCCCACACAACTGACAAGCCGGGTATTCAATTACGGTAACCGTCAGTCGCCTCTGTTCAGTTGTACGTGTCCGAACCCCTCCCGTCTCACCGGTCGCAGGAGTTGTCCACACCGTTACCTTACAAAGGCGCGGGCTCCTCGGCGGGGAGGCTGTCCATGAAGGAGCTGACGGAGAAGACGGCGCGGCCGGGGCCCGGTTCGCCGTATCCGGGCGGGGACTTGAGGCCGAAGTCCTCCATCGTGGCGCGATAGGCCTCCAGCAGCCGGATGTGGTACTCCAGCGGCGCGCCCTGCGGGTTGGCCTTGCCGAGCGGGGTGGTCGGTTCGGGGCACCAGGTGGTGAAGCGGGGCGTGATGCCGTGCGACATGAAGAAGCGCAGGCCCTCGGTGGTGGAGGCGATCGCCTCGTCGACCGTCTTGAAGCCGAAGGGCTCCGCCATCTCCACGCCGGCCACGAAGTTGGGGATCACGTTGCGCGCGCCGAAGATGTCCGCCGAGTCGAGGATGCGCTTGTGCCACTCGTCGCGGCCGACGTAGCGCTCCTTGCCCGGGCAGTGCAGCTTGAACAGATACTCGTCCCACACCTCGTAGTTGGGGTGGTAGATCTGCACGCCGTAGTCCTTGAAGCGCTGCACGTCGTCCTTCGGCAGCGCCTGCGCCACGACCTTGCCGATCCAGCGGCCCGGGAAGCGCTCCTCGATGGCCTTGGCGTAGTGGCCGTAGAAGTCGGCCTCGTCGCGCCCGGCGACCGTCTTGGTGATCGCGCCGCCGGTGAGGGTGTACGCGGTCGACACCTTCGCGGTGTCGTAGCGGTCGATGATCTCCAGGGCTTCGAGGACCTCCTCGACGTCCTTGACCCCGGTGTACGGTCGACCGGCGGCCTTGTGCTGGCGCCAGTTGTGGTTGATGTCGCAGTACTGGCACTCCTCCTTGGCGCCGAAGTACTGGCAGACCCGGAAGACGGTCAGGTAGATCAGGTAGCCCCACTGGATCGTCGGGGCCACCTCCATGACGGACTTCCCGTTGGCGAGCTTGTGCTTGTAGTACTCGGGCATCGGCGGCACACCGACGTCCGCGATCCGCTTGCCGTCGAGGTAGAGCCCGAGCACACCGTCCTCGTCCGAGGCAACCCGGTACGGCGACGTCGGGTTCACCCGCACGGAGACGACGGTCCGCCTCAGGTCGTACGGGCCGCCGGTGAGGATGATCTCCTCGGGCGGGCGCCTGAGCGCGGCCTCGCCCAGCTCCGGCAGGGTGCCGTGGTCGAAGGAGAAGATGAAGTACGACTTCGGCTTGACCTCGCCGTCCTCGTTGTCGCTCAGCGCGGACGGGTCGAAGGCGACTCCTCCGCGCAGCAGGTCCTCCTTGAAGACGGCTTCCCGCGGCACATGCGGAAAGCGCTCCATCAGATCCTCGACCAGTGCGGTGCGGCTGCCCATCCCGTATCTCCTCCCAGCGCGTGCGCCCTACTCGGACGTACGACTCCTCACGGTATGCCCCCCGCGATTCGGTGGTGGGAGCGGGGGGCGTGGTGTGGTGCGGGTCGGTCGCGGCGCGGCGGACGGGCCGGGGGTAGGGGCTCGGGATGTCTGCGGAGTACGGGTGCGTTGTGGCCGGGCGCGCCCCGCGGGCGCGGAGCCGCACATGTCAGGGCCCCGCGCCCCTAAGGGCACGGGGATGGACGGGATGGGGGGCAAGTCGGGCCGCTGAGCACCACGGGCGGGTTGGAGATGCCTGCCGGGTCACCCCTGCCCCGTTCCCTCGCGGCGCGCGATGTGGTCCGGTGCCGGGATGCCCGGCGGCAGGGCGGGGTCCGGCACGGGCGCGCCCCAGGTCGAGGTCAGCGGGAGCGTCCCGGCCCACAGGCCCAGCTCCACGTCTGGCCCGTCCCCGTCGTCGGGCCCACCGGTGCGGATCTTGACGGAGGCCTCGTCCAGTGCGAGGACGAGCAGCGTGGTGGCGGCGAGTTCCCTGCGGTTCGGCTGCCTGGCGTACGACCACTGCCCCGGCGTCGCGTGTTCGGTGAGGCGGCGCAGGCCGGCCAGTTTCTCGTCCGGGTCGGTGACCTTGCGGGGCACGCCGTGGATCATCGCGCTGCGGTAGTTCACCCCGTGCTCGAAGACGGACCTGGCCAGCACCAGCCCGTCGACGTGCGTGACGGTGACGCACACGGGGCTTCCGCCCGCGAGGCTGCGACTCGCGACGGAGCCGTGCAGATACAGCCGCCGCCCGTCCCTCCCGTACACCGTGGGGACCACGACCGGCCGCCCTTCGATCACGACCCCGAGGTGGCAGACGAACCCGGCGTCCAGGATCGCGTCCAGGTCTGCGCGGTCGAGGCTGCCCTGCTCGCGGAGCCGGCGGTGGCGGGTGAGGTCGGTTTCAGGCAGGCGGTCGCTCATATCGCCGGACACTACCGATACCGTAGGCAAACAGCGATGGATTTGCCCATAAGGTAACCCACGCCATCCCAAGACAACGAAATCCGCACCAGTCGCCGCCAGGGTGAGAGGGTCGGGGGAAACGCACGCTCGCGGAGGGACGGCAGGCATGACGGAGACGGTCACCAACTGGGCCGGCAACATCACCTACGCGGCGAAGGAACTCCACCGCCCGCACACACTCGACGCGCTCAGGACCCTGGTGGCCGAGAGCGCGCGGGTCCGGGTGCTGGGCAGCGGCCACTCCTTCAACGAGATCGCCGAGCCGGGCCCTGACGGCACCCTGCTGTCGATCGCCGCACTGCCACCCGAGTTCGACGTGGACACGACCGCCCGGACGGTACGGGTGTCGGGCGGCGTCCGGTACGCGGAGCTGGCCCGCCGGGTGGCCGGGCACGGGCTCGCGCTGCCCAACATGGCGTCGCTGCCGCACATTTCGGTGGCCGGTTCGGTGGCCACCGGCACCCATGGCTCGGGCGTCCGCAACGGCTCGCTCGCGGCGGCCGTCCGCGAGGTCGAGATCGTCACGGCGGACGGCGCGACGGTGACGATCGCACGCGGCGACGACCGCTTCGACGGTGCCGTGACCTCGCTGGGCGCGCTCGGAGTCGTCACCTCCCTCACCCTCGACCTGGAGCCGGCTTTCGAGGTCGAGCAGCACGTCTTCACCGAACTCCCCCTCGCCGGGCTGGACTTCGAGACGGTGGCGGCCTCGGCGTACAGCGTGAGTCTGTTCACCGACTGGCGGGAGCCGGGCTTCCGGCAGGTGTGGCTGAAGCGGCGCACCGATCAGGCACCGGTCGACTTCCCGTGGGCCGCGCCCGCGACGGAGGCGCTGCACCCGGTACCGGGGATGCCCGCGGTCAACACCACCGAGCAGCTCGGGGTGCCGGGGCCGTGGCACGAGCGACTGCCGCACTTCCGGGCGGAGTTCACTCCGAGCAGTGGGGCGGAGCTGCAGTCGGAGTATCTGCTGCCGCGGTCGACCGCACTCGACGCACTGTATGCGGTCGACGGGATCCGGGAGACGGTCGCCGGTGTACTGCAGATCTGCGAAGTGCGGACGGTCGCCGCCGACGCACAGTGGCTGAGCCCCTCGTACGGGCGGGACACGGTGGCGCTGCACTTCACCTGGATCGAGGACACGGCGGCGGTGCTCCCGGTGGTGCGGCGGCTGGAGGAGGCGCTGGACGCCTTCGACGCGCGACCGCACTGGGGGAAGGTGTTCACCACCCCGGCGCAGGTGCTGCGCGGACGCTATCCGCGGCTCGGCGAATTCAGGGCCCTGGTTCAGGGCCTCGATCCGGAGAGCAAATTCACCAACGCCTTCGTCCGGGACGTCTTCGGCGACTGACCGCGCGACCGATCGGACGACCGACCGCGACCGGGCGGGCAGCGACTTTGTATAGCCCCTTTCCTAACCCCTTGTCGAACGTCGCCCGCAGCCCATAGCCTTGCCGCGCGCCGGAGCCGTCGTGCCCCGGCATGACCGCACAAAGGGTGGGGGCACCTCCGGTGAAGCGCACATCACGCGACATCCGTACCGCGAACCGCTACGAGGTGCTGCGTCAGATCATTGCCGAATCCCCCACTTCCCGGCAGGAGTTGGCCGCCGCGACCGGGCTGAGCCTGGCCACGGTGGCCACGCTGGTCGGTGAGCTGCTGGACCTGCGGATGATCACCGAGGTCGGGTTCGAGGACTCGGCGGGTGGCCGCCCCCGGGGTCTCGTGGCGGTCAACGCGTCGGGGGGCGCGCTGATCGGTGTCGACATCGCGGAGACCTACGTCCATGTCGAGCTGTTCGACCTGGCGTTGAACGTCCTCGCCCGCGCCGACGAGGACATGCGGCCCGGCGAGAGCCGTCCGGAGCAGGTGGTCGGCCATGTCGCCGCCGCCGTCGGCTCGGTGGTCGCGCAGGCCGGTGTCGAGGCGGCCCGGGTCCTCGGCGTCGGGGTGAGCGTCCCGGGCCAGGTGGACCGCAAGACCGGCATCTCGGAGTACGCGCCCAACTGGGACTGGCACGACGTGCCGTTGCTCGACCTGCTCTCCGAGGTCATCGCCTACCCGCTCTACCTGGACAATCCACTGCGGGCCGGCGCGGTCGCCGAGATGTGGTTCGGCGCGGCGCGCGGGCGCGGGGACGCCGTGGTGGTCAACCTCGGGACCGGGGTCGGCGCCGGGCTCGCGCTGGGCGGCGGGCTGTACCGGGGGGTGAGCAACAGTGCCGGCGAGTGGGGTCACACCACGCTCGTCCTGGACGGGCGGCTGTGCCGCTGCGGCAACCACGGCTGTGTCGAGGCCTATGTCGGCGCGCCCGGAATCATGCTGAACCTGCGGGAGTTGAGCCCGCAGAGCCCGCTGCTGCACCCCGAGGATCAGACGGCCACCATCGACGCGCTGGCCCACGGTGTGGCCGCGAACGACCCCGTGGCTCTCAAGGTCGTACGGGAGACCGCCCGTTACATCGGCGCGGGCATCGCCAACCTGGTCAACGTCCTCAACCCCGAAGTGGTCGTGCTCAGCAGCTGGGTCGCCCGCAAGCTCGGCGATCCGCTGCTGCACGAAGTGCGCGAGGCCGTGCAACGGCACGCGCTCGGGCGGCCGTTCGCCGCCACCGAGATCGTCCTCTCCCCCATCCCCACCGACCCGGCCTGCCTGGGAGCGGCAACGTTCGCACTCGAAGGGGCACTTCAGTCGGTGGGGCAGAGGAACGGAAAGAACCGCACCACCCAGGCAAGGAGCCGTACCGCGCCACCTTCATGACGACGGAAGGGATGCACGTGACTCAGTCCCACCCCAGGAGATCGATCCTCGCGACAGCGGCAGCCGCGCTCGCCGTCACCGGGGCCCTGATATCCGCGCCGCCCGCGAACGCCGAGGGCGTCGCACCGGCGGAAGTCTCCCCCCACGCGGCCCAGACCATCGACAACATCGGCGCGTCCGGCGCCTGGTGGGTCAACGACCTCCAGTACTTCAAGCCCGAGGTGCAGGCCCGGGTGGCCCAACTCCTCTTCTCCGCGAAGGGGTTGGACCTCTCGTCGTACCGCTACAACATCGGCGGCGGAGGCACGGCCGTCACCACTCCGGCCCGTGCCGCCCAGGACTTCCTGAACGCCGACGGCACCTACGACTGGAGCAAGGACAAGGGCGGGCAGAGGTTCCTCAGGTACGCGGCGAAGTACGGCGTCCAGGACCTGATCGGCTTCGTCAACAGCGCGCCCGCGCAGTGGACGACCAACGGGCAGAGCTGCGGCGGGCAGTTGAAGGCGGAGAACGAGGGCGACTACGCGAAGTACATCGCCGACGTCACCGCCCACTTCGCGAAGCAGGGCGCGAAGTTCGACTACATCAGCCCCTTCAACGAGCCGAACAACAACTTCGGCGACTGCGGCCAGGAGGGCATGCAGGTCACCGTCGACCAGCGCGACGACATCGTGCGGGCGCTGGGCGCCGAGCAGCGGGCCCGGAAGCAGCAGACCGGCATCATCGCCGACGAGTCGAGCAGCACGGTGAGCTTCAGCACCGAGGTCCCGCGGTGGATCGCGCAGCCGGACACCGCCCAGTACGTGTCCGAGCTGGCGCACCACACGTACAACAACCCGAACGACGGCCAGTTGGGCAATGTCTACGAGACGGCGAGGACGGTCGGCAAGCCCTCCTGGGCCACCGAGATCTGCTGCTTCGGCAAGGGCACCACGGGCTGGAACCAGGAGTACGACCCGACGATCGACAACGCCCTGCTGATGTCCCGGATCATGTACAAGGACTTCGCGAGCGCACACGACTCGGCGTTCCAGTGGTGGGTGGCCCTCGCCAGCGGCTACGGCACCGACCCGGCCGCGCGCAACGACGTCGGCTGGAACGACGGGCTGATCTACTACGACCCCGACTACGCGACGGACGGCAACCAGACCCTGTACTTCACCAAGCGGTACTACGCGCTCGGCCAGTACAGCAAGTTCGTACGACCGGGCTCCGTCGCGCACAACGTGACGGGCGCGCCGAGCGGTGTCGAGGTGACCTCCTACGAGCGGGACGGCAAGTGGGTCGTCGTGGTCAACAACCAGAACACCACGGACACTTCGCTCAGCCTGCACTTCAACAGCAGGACGCCGGTGCGGGCGACGCAAGCCGTGCGGACCTCGGCCACGGAGAACTGGGCGAAGGTCGCCAAGCCGGACGTGAACGGCTCCACGGTCTCCACGACCCTCGCCGCCCGCTCGATCACGACGTACGTCCTCGACCAGAAACCCCGCAAGGGCCAAGGGAGTTCGACGGCCGTCACCGGTGCCCTCCAGGGCAGCCAGTCCGGGAAGTGCCTGACGGCGGACGCCTCCGGGGCCGCGATCGCCACCTGCTCGGGCGGGGCGGGGCAGACCTGGTCGTACGACGCGAAGGGTGGCCTGAAAGGGGCCAACGGCTATCTGACGGTGGGGAGTTCGGGGCTGACGACCACCGCCGACTTCACGGCTGATCCCGGCCAGCGGTGGCTGTTGAACGCCAACGGGCAGATCCTCAGCGAGGCGTCCGGGAAGTGTCTCGACGTGAGCGGTCAGGCGACGGCGGACGGCAGCAAAGTGATCCTCTACAGCTGCAACGGCGGGTCCAACGAGGCCTGGTCGAAGGTCTGATGGCCACCTGACACCTGGTGCGGGCCGACTGCGCGGCGGCCCGCACCTTCGTCACGTCCGGTATTCCGAACGTTGCGCAACGCTTCGAACAGACTTCGTCCAACCCCTTGCCGAAGCCTTAGGCGAAGGTTAACGTCCCGCACCGCACCTCGATTTCAGCCACGGGCAGCTGAGCCGTGAAGCCGCAGCCGCGCGAGAGACAAGGACGTCACCATGTCGGCAATGAGCAACAGCAACTGGTCCCGCCGATCGATATTCCGGGCGGCGGCGGGGATGGCCGCGGCCGGCACGCTGGCCGCGTGCGGTGGCAACAACGGGCGGGGCGGGGGCTCCGGTTCGGGCAAGAACCTCGTCCAGTACTTCCACGCGTACGGCGAGGCGGGCACGGAACAGGCCATCAAGCGGTACGCGAAGGCGTACACCAAGGCCAATGTGACCACGAACTGGATCACCGGCAACAACTTCGAGGCCAAGCTCTTCTCGTCCCTGCTCACCAAGCAGGCGCCGGACGTCTTCGAGTTCCACCCGCAGCTGCAGCTGGTCAAGAGCGGCCAGGTGGCCGACCTGAGCGACATCATCGATCCGGTCAAGGACGACTTCAACCCGGCCGACATCAAGTCGCACACGGTGGACGGGAAGATCTACGGGATCCGGATGATCGACGACCCGCAGTTCTTCTACTACCGCAAGTCGATGCTGGAGAAGGCCAAGGTCGACGTCCCCACCACGCTCGACGAGTTGCTGGAGGCCGCCGCCAAGCTCACCACGAGCAAGGTAAAGGGCGCCTACCTCGGCAACGACTTCACCGCGGTCCAGAACCCGATCATCTGGTCGGCGGGCGCCGACACGATCGACGCGAACAACCAGATCGCGTACCACACGGACGGGGTCGTCGAGGGCCTCAAGAAGCTCCGTCAGCTGTTCACCAGCGGCCATGTGCTGCTCGACGCGCCGACCGACTTCTGGGACCCGTCCTCGCTCAACCAGGGCCTGTGCGCCATCCAGTGGGGCGGCATGTGGTCCATGCCGGCGATGCAGCAGGCACTCGGCGACGACCTGGGGATCTTCCCCTTCCCGAGCATCGGCAGCAAGGGCAAGCAGTCGGTCTACAACGGCGGTTGGTCGATGTTCGTCAATGCCAAGGGCGACAACGTCGAGGCGGCCAAGGCCTACGTCAAGTGGCTGTGGATCGACCAGAAGAAGTACCAGGAGGACTGGGCGACCTCCTACGGCTTCCACATCCCGCCGCGCACCTCGATCGCCGCAGGAGCCACCAAGCTCAAGTCCGGTCTGCCCGCCGAGGGCGTCAAGCTCTTCACGGACTACGGCCACTTCGACAACATCGCCTACGACCAGACCATGCAGACCGCGTTCGCCGACGTGATCGCGAACTCGATCCGCAAGAACGGCAACCCGGAAGCCGCGCTCGACGCCTGCGACAAGAAGGTCAACGTCGAGCTCAAGAAGCTGTTCGGATAGGCCGGCGGACGGAACCCGAGATGTCGACCACCACCACGCGCGGGGTCGCCCAGGCCGCCGCGGCCGAGACCTCCAAGTCCCGGCCGCGGCGGGGCCTGCGGTCCAACGCCACCCTGAACTTCTGGCTCTTCACCGGCCCGTTCCTCATCGGCCTGGTGATCTTCGTCTTCGTCCCCATCGGATGGAGCATCTGGCTCAGCTTCTTCGACGCCCGCTACACCGTCACACCGAGCCATTTCATCGGCTTCGACAACTACAAGCAGATCCTGACCAACAGCAACTTCCCCGACTCGCTGCTGACGTTCACGGTGTTCGCCGTGTTCATCGTGCCGACCACCTGGGCGCTGTCACTGGGTCTGGCCCTGCTGGTCAACCAACTGCGGTTCATGCGGGCGTTCTTCCGGTCGGTGTTCTTCCTGCCGACCGCCGTGTCGTACGTCGCCGCCGCGCTGATCTGGAAGATGTCCATCTTCAGCGGCGTCCGCTTCGGCCTGATGAACACCGTCCTCGGCTGGTTCGGCGTCGACAACATCGCCTATCTGGCGAACCCCAGCCCGCCCTGGTACTGGCTGGTCATCGTGAGCCTGCGGCTGTGGATCCAGGCCGGCTTCTACATGATCCTGTTCCTGGCGGCGCTCCAGAACATCCCGGCCGAGCTGTACGAGGCCGCCGAGATCGACGGCGCCAAGCGCGGCTGGCAGACCTTCCGGTACATCACGCTGCCCCAACTCCGCGCCACCTCCACGGCGGTGGTCCTGCTGCTGCTCGTCGCCGCATACCAGGCCTTCGACGAGTTCTTCAACATCATCAGCACCAAGGCCACTTGGGCCCAGACACCGCTCATGGAGCTGTACAAGGCGGCCCTCGGCACCAACCAGGACTACGGCGCCGGCAGCGCGGGCGCGGTCATCCTGTCGCTGCTGATCTGCATCGTCACCCTCGCCCAGGGCAGGATCATGGGCTTCGGAAGGGGGGAGGAGTCCAAGTGACCTCCACCGCACCACAGTTGGGCAAGAACCGCGGCAAGAAGCGTGGGAGCGTCCTCGGCAACACGGGCCTGTACCTCGCCGTCGGCATCGCCGCCCTGCTCTTCCTGATCCCCTTCTACCTGATCCTCCGCAACGCCCTCTCCACGGACCCGGAGATCACCGGCGAGAACTGGAAGCTCCTCCCCTCCTTCCAGTGGGGCAACATCTCCGAACTCTTCGACGACCAGACCGTCCAGTTCGGCCGCGCCCTGTGGAACTCCACGGTCGTCGCGGTCCTCATGACCGTGGGCACCCTGCTGGTCTGCTCGCTGGCCGGCTACGGCCTGGCTCGCATCCCGTACAAGCACTCCAACAAGGTCTTCTACCTCGTCCTGGCGACCCTGATGGTGCCGACGGCCGTCACCTTCGTGCCGAGCTTCGTCCTCGTCTCGTCCCTCGGCTGGGTCGACACCTACCGGGGCCTCATCATCCCGGGCCTCTTCAGTGGTTTCACCTGCTTCCTCTTCCGGCAGTACTTCCTTGGGTTCCCCAAGGAGTTGGAGGAGGCGGCGCGCGTGGACGGACTCGGTTACTGGGGCGCGTACTGGCGGATCGTCGTACCCAACTCGCTGAACTTCTTCGCGGCGATCGCCACGATCACCTTCATCAGCGGCTGGAACGCCTTCCTGTGGCCGCTGGTCATCGGCCAGGACCCGGACTCCTGGACCGTGCAGATCGCCCTGTCGTCGTTCATGACGAACCAGACCGTCAACTTCCATCTCATCTTCATGGCCACCGCAGTTTCCATCCTGCCCCTGGTCTTCGTGTTCCTCTTCCTTCAGCGCTGGCTGGTCCAGGGCATCGCGCAGACCGGCATCAAGGGCTGACACCCGCATCTCACGACCTGGAGACCGATGACTTCCAGCACCGCCGCCGACTACATCGAGGACGTCTCCCCGGGCAGCGGAGCCCTCCCGCCCCGCGCCCGCTACGCGTCCTCGGACGCGAAGTCACTGTCACTGAACGGCAGTTGGCGCCTCCGTGTGTCGGCGACGGCCGACGCCGAGGACGACTCGTTCGCCGAGGAGGGCTACGACGCCGGGGACTGGGCCGAGGTCACGGTCCCCGGCCACTGGGTCCTGCAAGGACACGGCTCCCCCATCTACACCAACCACCTCTACCCCTTCCCGGTCGACCCGCCGCACGTCCCGACCGAGAACCCGACCGGCGACCACCTGCGCGTCTTCGACCTGCCGTCCGGGTGGCCCTCGGACGGCGGAGCCGTGCTGCGCTTCGACGGCGTGGAGTCCTGCGCCCGCGTCTGGCTGAACGGCACGGACATCGGCGAGTTCAAGGGCTCGCGGCTGCCGCACGAGTTCGCGGTCGGACACCTGCTCAAGCCGAGCGGCAACGTGCTCGCCGTCCGTGTCCACCAGTGGTCGGCGGGCTCGTACCTGGAGGACCAGGACCAGTGGTGGCTGCCGGGCATCTTCCGTGACGTCACCCTGCTGCACCGCCCGCCGGGCAGCGCCCTCGACTTCTTCGTGCACGCCTCCTACGACCACCTCGGGGGTGCGGGCACCCTGCGCGTCGACTCCGACGTGGACGGCCGGATCACCGTGCCCGCCCTGGACATCGATGTCGCCACCGGCGAGTCCGTCACCGTGTCGGTGCGGCCGTGGACGGCCGAAACCCCGTACCTCTACGACGGGTTGCTGACCACCGAGGGCGAACGCGTCCCACTGCGCATCGGCTTCCGGACCGTCGAACTCTCCGACGGTCTGATCAAGGTCAACGGGAAGGCGGTCCTCTTCAAGGGCGTCAACCGCCACGAGTGGCACCCTGAGAAGGGCCGCGCCCTCGACCTGGAGACCATGCGCGAGGACGTGCTGCTGATGAAGCGGCACAACATCAACGCCGTCCGCACCTCCCACTATCCGCCGCACCCGGCCTTCCTCGACCTGTGCGACGAGTACGGCCTGTGGGTCATCGACGAGTGCGACCTGGAAACCCACGGTTTCACCGAACAGGCCTGGCGCGACAACCCCGTTGACGACGACCGCTGGACTCCGGCCCTCCTCGACCGCGCCGCGCGCATGGTGGAGCGCGACAAGAACCACCCCTCCGTCGTCATCTGGTCCCTCGGAAACGAGGCCGGCACCGGCCGCGGCCTCACCGCGATGGCCGAGTGGATCCACGGCCGTGACCGCTCACGCCTGGTCCACTACGAGGGCGACATCAACTGCCGTGACACGGACGTCTATTCACGGATGTACGCCTCCCACGCCGAGGTCGAGCACATCGGCCGGGAACTCGACGGCGGCACCCACAAGCGCCGCGGGCTCCCCTTCATCCTCTGCGAGTACGGGCACGCCATGGGCAACGGCCCCGGCGGACTCGCCGACTACCAGCGCCTCTTCGAGTCGTACGACCGGCTCCAGGGAGGTTTCATCTGGGAGTGGATCGACCACGGCATCAAGGACGAGCGCCACGGCTTCGCGTACGGCGGCGACTTCGGCGAGGAGCTGCACGACGGGAACTTCGTCTGCGACGGACTGCTCTTCCCGGACCGTGTCCCCTCACCCGGCCTGATCGAGTTCAAGAAGGTCATCGAGCCGGTCTCCGTCGACGGCTCCGACGGCTCCGTACGGGTCACCAACAAGCACGACTTCGCCGACCTGTCCGCATTCGCCTTCCAGTGGTCCTACCAAGTGGACGGCGAGACCGTCGAGTCGGGCCCGCTGACGGTGCCGCCGCTCGCGCCCGGCGAGTCGGCCGACGTGAAGCTGCCCGCACCGCCCGTGGAGTCCGACGGCGCCGAATCCCGGTGGACCGTACGGGCGTCGCTGGCGGCCGACACCGCGTGGGCGCCGGCCGGCCATGTGGTGGGCTGGGGCCAGATCCCGGTCACGGCACGGCCGTTGCCGTACGTCTCGGCCACCGCCGGGCCCGTCCCCGGCGAGCGGCGGATCACTCTCGGCCCGGCCTCCTTCGACGCCCGTACGGGCGCGTTGAAGTCGATCGGCGCGGTGGACGTCACCGGTCTCCGCCTGGACGTGTGGCGGGCGACCACCGACAACGACGACGGCGCGTCCTGGCAGACGGACATCCGCCACGGGCAGCTCTGGCGCACGTTCGGACTGCACCGGATGCGACACCGCCTGGACGGCGTGGAGTTGGGCGAGGACGCACTGACCGTACGCACCCGGGTGGCGCCCGCCGCCTGGGAGATCGGGCTCGCCACGGTGTACCGCTGGACCTCGGACGGTTCGCGGCTGCGGCTGACCGTGTCCGTGCGGCCGGAGGGCGACTGGACCTTCCCGCTTCCCCGCCTGGGCGTCCGGTTCGGAATCGACGCGAGCGCGGACCGGGTCAGGTGGTTCGGCGGCGGTCCCGGTGAGGGCTATCCGGACACCAAGTCGGCTTCGCAGCTGGGCCGTTGGGAGTCCACGGTGGACGGCCTCCAGACCCCCTACGTCCGCCCGCAGGAGAACGGCGCCCGCGCCGACGTCCGTTGGGCGGAGATCGGCGGGCTGCGGATCGACGGCGACCCGGAGTTCTGGTTCACGGCCCGCCGCTGGACGACGGAACAGCTGGACGCCGCCGCCCACCGCACCGATCTCACGCCCGGCGACACGGTGTGGGTGAACCTCGACCACGGCCAGCACGGCATCGGCTCGCAGTCCTGCGGCCCGGGTCCGCTCCCGCAGTACTTCCTCGACGCCGAACCCGCGGAATTCTCCTTCGTGTTCTCGGAAGCCGCGTTCTCGCGAGCCCCGGAGACCAGTTGACCGGCACCGTCGTGAAATCGGCCGCGGCCGACCGGATCTTCAGCCGGTCGGCCGCGGTCGCGTCCTGCGTCGGCTTCGTCCTCATCGGCATGCTCCAGGCCCTCTACGGCCCCGCGATACCGGGACTGCGCCACGAGTTCGGGCTCTCCCCGTCCGGCGCCGGTCTCGGCCTGAGTCTGCACTTCGCGGGCGGGGTCGCCGGAGTCCTCGCCTTCAACGGGATCCACTCCCGGATCAGCAACAGGGCACTGTTGGCGTGGGGTTACGGCCTGATGGCCGCGGGTGGCGCGGGCTTCGCGCTCGCCCCGAACTGGCCTCTCGCGCTCGCCGCCGCCTTCCTCGGCGGCCTCGGCTTCGGCGGCATCGACTACGGCCTCAACCAGCTCTTCGCCGTCGGCTTCGGCGACCGTTCCACCGCCATGCTGAACGTGCTCAACGCGCACTTCGGCATCGGCGCGGTACTCGGCCCGGCGGTGGTCGCCCTACTCGGTCCGGACGACTACCCGTACGCGTTCGGGGCGTGCGCGGTACTGGCGGCGGTGTTGGTGCCGGCGGGCGCAAGTGGCGTACGTACACGTTCATCTGACGGGTCATCGGCGACGGCGAACGGCAGCGGGCTCGGCCTGTCCCGGGTTCTCGTCGGCTTCCTGGTGCTCTACATCCTCAACGTGGCGGTCGAGGCGAGCGTCGGCGGCTGGGAGCCCACGCATCTGGAGACGGTCGGATACACGGCGACCGTGGCCGCGTCGGCGACCTCCGTCTACTGGCTGATGATGACGGCGGGCCGCTTCCTCGTCGTACCGGTCACCCTGCGCTACTCCGCCGAGCGCATCCTCACGGTGTGCGCGGCCGGGATGACGGTGTGTCTGCTGTTGACGCTGGTTAAAGGAGTGGCACCGGTCGCGTACGCCGGTGTTGGCTTGTTCATCGCACCGGTCTTCCCGACGGGCTTCGCCTGGCTCACCCGAGCGCTTCCCCAGGCCGAGCGCGCCGGGGCGTGGGTGATCGCGGCCTCGAACGTCGGCGGGGTGGCGGCTCCGCCGCTGCTCGGTGTCGGGATCGAGGCCTCCGGGATCCACGCGGTGCCCTGGCTGTTGACCGCGTTGTCGGGCGCGTCGCTGCTGGCGACGCTCCGGCTGATCCGACTGACGAGGAGGTCCGCATCATGAAGGCCCTGTTCCTGCTCACGCGAAGGCTGACCGAGTGAACGCGAGCAGCATCGAGGTCCGGGGGTTGTCCCGCACCTTCCACACCACCGTGCGCCGCCCCGGTTTCGTCGGCGGGCTGCGCTCTCTCGTCAATCCGGACCGCGTGCCCAAGTACGCCGTCTCCGACGTCTCGTTCGACGTCGCCCCGGGTGAACTCCTCGCCCTGCTGGGCCCGAACGGCGCCGGCAAGTCCACCACCATCAAGATCCTCACCGGGATTCTCACGCCCACCTCCGGGGAGGCCCGGGTCGCGGGTGTGGTGCCGTACCAGGAGCGGGAGCGCAACGCCCGCAACATCGGGGCGGTGTTCGGGCAGCGCACCCAGTTGTGGTGGGACCTGCCGGTGCGCGAGTCGTTCGCGATCCTGCGGGACATCTACGAGGTGCCGAAGGCCCAACATGCGGCCCGGCTGCGGGAGTTCGACGACCTCCTCGAACTGTCCAGTTTCTGGGACACCCGGGTGCGCCATCTCTCCCTCGGCCAGCGGGTCCGCTGCGACCTGGCCGCCGCGCTGCTGCACGATCCGCCGGTCGTCTTCCTCGACGAGCCGACCATCGGGATGGACGTGGTGGTGAAGGAGCAGGTCCGCGAGTTCCTGCGCCATCAGGTGGAGGAGCGCGGCCGTACGGTCCTGCTGACCACGCACGACATGACCGAGGTGGCCCGGCTCGCCGAGCGGGTCGTCCTCATCAACCACGGCCGGCTGGTGCTGGACGGCACGCTCGACGAGATCCGCCGGAAGTTCGGCTCGACCTGGCAGATCCGGGCGACGCTCACCGACACGCACGCCGAGGTCGTACCGCTGCCGGGCATCGCGGTGGTGCGGCGGGACGGACCACAGGTGGTCTTCGGCCCGGAGGGGACCGAGGGGCCGACCGTCCACCAGGCGCTGAAGCAGGTCATCGAACGGTACGAGGTGACCGAAGTCGCCATGGACGAGGCGGAGTTGGAGGACGTGATGCGGGCCGCGTACGTCCAGGCCGGCCCGCGCTCCGAGGAGACCTGAGATGGCCGCCCTGCACGCCTGGCGCGCCGCCCGTGTCACCCCGCTCGGCGAACTCCTCGCCCCGCCCCGTATCACCGCCGCCCTGCTCCGGCTGACGGTGCAGATCGTGCTGGTGGCGTCCCTGTGGCGCGGCCTGTACTCCCAGACCGGCACCACCGCGGGACTCACCGGCGACCAGGCGGTGACGTACGCCGTACTGGCCGTACTCGCCTCCCGGCTGCGGGAGTTGGACCAGTACGCGGGGCGGGACACGGTCCTGCAGCACATACACTTCGGCACGATCATCTACTGGTATCTGCGCCCGCTGCCGCCCCAGCGCTACTACGCGCTGCGGGCGTTCGGCGAGCAGATGTACGGGCTGGCGTGGGCGCTGACGGGATATGTCGTCTGTCTCGCGTCCGGAGTGGTGGCGCCGCCCAAGTCACCTGCCGTGGCGGGGGTGTTCGCGCTGAGCATGCTGCTGGGCCAGCTCGTCCTCCACTACGTGATGCTCCTCATCGACCAGTTGTGCTTCTGGACGCTCCGCAACGGGGCCGCGATGCTCATCCTGATCTTCGCGCAGAACCTGCTGTCCGGTGTGTACGCGCCGCTGTGGTTCTTCCCGGACTGGTTCATCACGATGAGCCGCTTCCTGCCGTTCCAGGCGACGCTCAGCGTGCCGTTGTCGATCTACGTGGGCCGGATCCCGCTGTCCGACGCGGGGGCCCAACTCGCCCTGCAGGCCGCCTGGGTGGCGGTCCTGTCCCTGTTCACCCGGTTCCTGTGGCGGCGTGCCGCCCGCCGAGTCGTGGCCCAAGGAGGTTGATGCGGGTGAAAGCCGTCCGGATCGCATGGCGCATCACGCGCCTCAACTTCCGTGCCCAGCTGGAATACCGTACCGAGTTCCTGCTGATGATCGCGATCGGCGCGATCTGGCAGGTGTCGGTGATCGTGTTCGCGACGGTGCTGCTCACCCGGTTCGCCGGAATGGGCGGCTGGGACAGCTCGGACGTGCTGCTGATCCCGGCGACCCGGATGATGGCGCACGGCCTGATGGTGCTGTTCCTGGGCCGGATGCACGGCCTCGGCCGCTACATCCAGGAGGGCCGTATCGACATCTATCTGGTGCGGCCGATGCCGGTCCACCGCCAGGCGCAGCTGGAGTACTTCCCCACGAACGCGATCGGCGACCTCACGGTGGCGGGCGGCCTCATGGTGGGCGCGCTCAGCCGCAGCCACCTGGACTGGAATGCGGGCCGCGTCGCGTATCTGATCGCCGCGCTCATCGGCGGCATGCTCCTGGAAGCGGCCCTCTTCACGACGGTGGCCTCCGCCTCCCTCCGCTTCCCGTCCGCGGACTACTGGAGCCGCTGGGTCGAGGACCTCCTCGGCACCTTCGGCAACTACCCGCTCAACGTCCTGCCCCGCGCGGTGGGCGGCTTCCTCACCTACGGCCTTCCGCTCGCGTTCGTCGCCTTCCTCCCGGCCGCCGTACTGACCGGGCACGGCCACGGCATCGGGGTGCCGTACTGGCTGGCGGCGGGCTCACCCCTCGTGGGCCTGCTGACGTATCTCGGAGCGCGGCTGCTGTGGCGGTGGAGCCTCAGCAACTACACGGGGGTGAACGGGTGACCGCGACAGCGGCCGCGTCCGGCTCACGGGCGCGGACCGCGGTCGGCCCGGTCTTCGTCGTCCCCGGTTCCCCGCACGGCGGTTGGACGGCGCGCATCCCCGCGACGACTCAGCGACGATATTCCTCACGCGTGATCTCGGCGTCGGCGTCCGGGCTCTCCCGCAGCACCCGTGTCCCCGGTATCGGCGAGGGCAGCAGCCACAGCACGCACAGCGCCCCGCCGACGGCCGCGACGACGAGGGTCGCCCTGAGGCCGACCAGCGTGGCCAGCCCGCCTCCCACCAGGGCGCCGAGCGGCCGTACCCCGTAGTTGACCGTGCTGTACGCCCCGGCCACCCGGCTCCGCAACCCGTCCGGAACGACCGATGTCTGGAGCGAGTTGAGGTTGACGTCGAAGAGCATGACGCCGAAGGCGGAGAGGAACTCGGCCGCGCCCAGGGTGCCGAGGCGGGCCCAGGTCGGGCCGGTCGCCGCCGCGATGAGGGCGATGGGCGCCGGGTACAGGACCGCCCCGATGACGATGCTGCGGCCCACGCCGATCCGGCGGGTGAGCGCGGGAGCCGCCACAGCCCCCAGGAGGCCGCCCGTCGCACCCACTCCGAACGCCAACCCGATGGCGCCGGGCGACAGTTGAAGGACCCGGTCGGCGAACAGCACCACCAGACCCGTGCTCGACAGGAACGTGAAGAAGTTGACGGTCGTGGCGCAGAGGAGGCCGGCCCGCATGACGGGCTCGTGGATCACGAAGGCCAGGCCCTCTCGCGCTCGCCGCAGCAGCGAAGGGCCGGATGCCTGGCTGCTGTTCGCCGGTTCGTCGACGCGGGTGCGCCCGACGAGGATCGCCGACGTGACGAACGACAGCGCGTCGGCGATCACCGCGACCGGTGCCGTCAGCGCCTGCACCAGACCGCCGCCGATCGCGGGGCCCGCGATGAAGGACACCGATCTGCTCGCGCTGAGCTTGCTGTTGGCGTCGACGTACGCCGTCTGCGGCACGAGGTGCGCGAAGTAGGACGAGTAGGCCGTGTTGAACACGACCGCCGCCGCGCCGGTCAGCAGGGCCACCGCGTAGAGCTGACCCAGTGTCACCGTGTCGAGTGCGTAGGCGATCGGGAGGGTGAGGAGTACCGCGGCGCGGAACAGGTCCGCGAGCAGCATGAGTCGGCGTTTGCCGGGGCGGTGGTCGACCCAGGCGCCCAGGAACAGGCCGAGGAGGTTCGGGGTCCAGACGAGGGCGGTCAGCCAGGCGACCTGGTTCGCGGAGGCGTGCAGTGCGCCAACCGCCAGGAGGGGCAGGGCCAGTTCGGAGACGCGGTCGCCCAGCTGGGAGACGGTCTGGCCGCACCAGAACCGTACGAAGCGGCGGTCCCGCCACAGCGAGCCGGGCGCGGGCCGAGGTGTCCACCGGCCCTTCATCCGGTGGTGTCCGTCTCGCTGTCCTCGTTCCCGGCGCCCTCCGGCAGGGTGTACATCAGCAGGCGGACGCCCCTGCCGCCGGGTGGCCGGCGATCCCGGTCGCGGGCGACGTACGGCGCGATCAGTTCCTCCATCGCGTCCTTCAGCGCGGCCAGTTCCTCCGCCGTCACCGTGATCCGTGTGTCGGCCGCCCCGGCGAGTCTGCTCCACTCCGGTTCCAGGCCGGGCGCCGTCCCGGTGAGCCAGCGCAGGGGGACGTCCGCTCTGCGCGCGAACATCTCCCCGGCCAGCTCCTGTGCGGCCGACCAGCCCTCCTCGTCCTGCGCCGCCTCGAACCGGAAGCCCCGCGCCACCGCCGCCCAGCGCCGCTCCCGCCGGTCCGTCCCGCCCTCGGCGTCGCGGACCAGGCCGAAACCGGCGAGATGGCGCAGATGCCAGCTGGTGACGGACGGGGTGGCACCCACGTGCGGCGCGAGCCGGGAGGCGGTGGCCGGGCCGTGGCGCTGAAGGCGTTCGAGGATGGCGAGCCGCACCGGGTGGGCCAGCGCCCGCATGGTCTTGGGGTCGGATATCTCCATGTCGCCGAAGCGATTGCCGGAATCCATGATGTGAGAGTGTTCTCTCAGAAAGTCTGACAGTCAACTCTCAGATCTGGCCACGTAGTTGAGCTTCAGGCCATCGGCTGCGGCGTCAGGCGTTTGTGCCCCTTCTTGTCGTAGTACCTGACCATCGCGAATCCGAAGAGCAGGCCGATGGCCGCACCGACCCCGATCATGGTCCAGGCGCGGGTCAGGCCCGCGTCGCCGCGGGCGTCGAAGTAGAGGATCGCCCGTACTCCGTCGCTGAGTTGGCGCATGGGCTCGAAGTGGGAGAGGAAGCGGTAGAAGCCGGGGACGGCCTGAAGGGGGACGGTGGCGCCGGAGGACGGCAGGCCCAGGACGATGAACACGAACATGGAGACCAGCTGGCCGATCCCGCCGAACGCGGCGTTGATGGCCTGCACGCCGAGGCCGACGGCGAGGGCCGCGCAGTAGGAGTAGATCCACAGGAGCGGCAGGTGGGTCGCGTCCATGCCGAGGATGCTGACGCTCGCCAGCATGATCAGGGAGACGCTGAGGAGGGTGATGCCCGCCGTCATGACCATCTTCAGGAGCAGGGTCTGGGTGCGGTTGATCGGGACCGTGGGGCGGCGGGTGTGCCAGGGGCCGATCTCGTTGTCGGCGTAGCCGAGGGCCGTGTCGACGCCGTTGCTGATGACGTTGCCGCCCATGAAGCCGGCCAGGACCAGCAGCAGGGTGTAGTAGAAGGCGGTCAGGCCGATGCCGCTGTTGTTGCCGATGGGGTGGCCGACCTGGGTGGCGATCCGCACCGGGTCGGCCAGCAGCAGCTTCTGCGTGGAGTCGGCCTTCGTGGCCGCCGCCGTGAGCTGTTTGCCGATGGTGAGGGAGGCCTGCTGGGCCGCGGTCGTGGAGATCTTGCTCGCGAGGGAGGAGCCGAGGCTGCCCTTGCCGGGGTTGGTGAGCACGGTGATCGTGGGCCGGGCGGTGGCGTTCGTGGTGGTGAGCGCGGCGACGGAGTCGGTGAAGCCGGCGGGGATGACCAGAGCGCCGTAGACCTTGCCGGAGTCGAGTTCCCGCTGGGCCTGGACTCTCGTGAGTTGCCTCCAGCCGGCCGCTTGGCTGCTGGTGTTCGTCACGATGGAGTGGGCGATCTGGGTGCCCAGGTTCTGCTGCTGGCCGGGGAGCGGTTTGCCCGTGTCGCTGTTGACGAGGGCGATGGGCAGATCGTGCAGCTCGCGGTTGGGGTTGACGATGCCGCCCATGTAGAGCAGGGAGAGCAGCAGCGCGAGCAGGCCGGTCAGCACGGTGGGGATGAGCCACAGCTTGGGGCGGCCGAGGAGTGCGGTGGCGCGGAGGCCGGTGGGGGCGGGGGCGGGGGAGTCGTCGTCCATGGTGGTCAAGTCTGGGGGCGGAATCCGGTGACGGGGGTGCGAAAACACGCGGGGCACCCCTGTTGTTACTGGCTATTGTCCTAGGGGCTCCAGTTGCCGCAGGTCAGAGAAGAGGTGGAACACCGTGCCCCGTGCGGGACTCACCGCCGACCGTGTCGTGGCGGCGGCGGCCGACCTCGCCGACGAGGTCGGCTTCGAGAACGTCAGCCTGTCCGCGCTGGCCCGCGCCTTCGGTGTGAAGGACGCGAGCCTGTACTCGCACGTCAGGAACCTCCAGGACCTGCGCACCCGGGTCGCGTTCCTCGCGGGCGGTGAGCTGATCGACCGGATCGCCGTGGCGGTCGAGGGCCGCTCCGGCCGGGACGCGCTGGGCGCGTTCGCCGACGCCTACCGGGCCTACGCCCTGGAGCACCCGGGCCGGTACGCGGCCACCCAGATCCGCGTCGACCAGACCCTGGTCTCCGCCTCCCCCGCCCTGCGCCGCACCGCCGAGCTCACCTACGGCCTGCTGCGCGCCTACGGCCTGGAGGAACCCGATCTCACCGACGCCGTACGCCTGTTGCGCAGCACGTTCCACGGCTACTGCGCCCTGGAGTCCACCGGCGGCTTCGGCGCGCCGCGTGATGTTCGGCGCTCGTGGGAGCGGGCGGTCGACGCGTTGCACGTGGCGTTGACGCACTGGCCGCGGGAAGCACCGGACGGGTGACGGAGACGGTGGTTCCGGTCCACGCCCCAGGCGCATCGCTGACCACTTAGACTGGAAGCTTCGCGAATGCCACGTGCCACCCTGGGGGGAGGGAGCGCGACTTGTCTCAACAGCAGCTGGGACGTGGTCCCTTGAGAGCGCAGGGACCGCCGGGAGCGCCCGGTCCGGTACCGCAGGGCGGGAGTCCGCCGGCCCGGTTCGTGGGCTGGCTGGGCCGGTTCGGGTGCCTGGCCGCCGGATACGCGGTGTTCCAGTTCCTGTTCGAGGTGCTGCCCGACTCGATCGACGGGGCGGCGGCCAAGTACCTGATCTCCGGGCTGAGCGGCCTGGCCACGGCCGGAATGACCTGGCTCGCGGCGGCCCTGCTCCGGGCCCGCACGTCCGGCCCCGCACCGCTCACCACCCCCGCTCCCCCGGCACCGGCCGTCCCCGGCCCTCTGCCGCAGGTGTTCAGCTCTGCCTACGACACCCTCGTCGCCCAGGTCGCCGAGGTCGACGACCCGGTGCGCGGCCGTCTCATCGGCTGGCCGCACTCCCTCCAGGAGCTGGACGGCCCGGCCCGGCCGACCTCGCTGGCGACGGCGTACGGCCTGCACATCGTGCTGGACCTGGGCGTGCCGGACGGACGGCTGCACACCGGCGACCTCATCGACACGCTGTGGCGACTGCGGCTGCAGGGCGGCGGCTGGTCGGCCCGTTCGCAGGGGGCGGTGGCCCGCCCGGAGGTCACCGCGATGGTGCTGGGCGCGCTGGCCCGGGCAGGGGCCTCCCGGGAGCGGCTGGCGGACGAGGTGGCCCGCTGCGAGGCCGGCTTCACGCCCGAACTCGACAGTACGGGACGGGCGTTGACCCATGTCGTGACCACCGTGATGCGGGGGCTGCTGCGCGCGGCGCCGGACGCGCCGGTCCTTCCCGTGCTGCGGGACGCCCTGGTCGACGGCGCGTTCCCCGACCCGCAGCGCCAGCACCGCCGCTGCTGGAGCCACCGGCTGTCGACGCTGCCGTGGCCCGCGCATCCGGACCGGCCCGTCGTCCGTCCTCCCGCCCAGCCCTCCGCCGTGCACACCGCGCAGGCCGTGGTCGCCCTGGACCGGGCGGCCTGGGTGCTGGGCGAGGGGCCGGTGGAGCGCGCGGCGCGCGAGGACGGGGTGCGCTGGCTGCTGGCCTGCCCGGCGACCGCGCACGACGGCTGCGCCGATCTGGCGAACCTGCGCGAGGAGGTGCGCCGCCGCCACCCGGACGACTCCTCGCACCACGAGGTGCTGAACGTCCGCCATTTCACCGCGAGTTGGATCGTGCGCGCGCTGCTCACGCCTGGTGCCCAGGAGATCGCCCGACAGGACGGTCTGGAGGATGCCTGGCAGGAGCGGCTGAACGGGGCGGCGGGAGCGGTGTGGGCGGCGCAGACCGACGGGATCTGGTCCTGGAGCCGGGACGGGTCGATGTTCACGACGACGGAGGAACTGCGCCAGCCGATCTGGATGACCTATCAGGGGCTTTCGGCGCTGCGCGCACATGCCGTATGGATGTATCAGCCGGATACTCGAACAAGGCTGGTGTGAGAGCGAGTTGGGGAGTGAGTGCATGGGTGGTCGGCAGATCCTGGCGGCGCGACGGCTGCTGACCGAGGCGCTGGACGGCGATCTGTCCGACGACGCGACGGTGACCGCGGCCCGTGCCGTCATCGCCGAACTGGGCTCTCCCGAGCGGCTGTTGGAGCTGGTGGCCGAACTCGCCTCCGGCGAGGGCGATCCCGAGCACTGCGCGGGGCTGTCGTACCGTCACGTCCTGGGCTTCGACAAGCTGTTGCTGATCGACGGCGGCCCCCGCCACATGCTGCGCGCGCATCTCTGGCATCCCGACGCGGATTCGATCGGCGCGGAGGACATCCACAACCACCGTTCCCCGCTTGCCTCCTACGTGGTCCGGGGCCGGCTCGCGATGGAGCTGTACGAGGTGCGCGGCGACGGCGGGATCACGGCGGACCGGTACGAGGAGTCCCTCGCCGAGCGTAGCGCCGACTGGACGCTGCGGCCCACGGGACCGGCGCGGCTGCGGCTGACGCACATGGGGCAGTACGCGGCGGGCAGCGCATACGCTCTCCCGGCGAACACCCTGCACCGGGCCTGGTGCGACACGGACGTACCGACCGTGACGCTGTTCCTGGAGACGGGGGCGGAACGGCGGCGCCACACCGACGTGTTCACGGCCGCGGGTCCGCATCCGGGCGCGGTGGCGAAGGTGCCGCTCGATGTGAAGGACTATCTGGGCGCGTTGACTGCCCTGGCGGAGTCGCTCATAAGCTCATGAGGGCCCGGCGGAGTTTTCAGAAGTCCGCGAGGGCCTGTCGTACGACATCCAGGTTGTACGCGTCGATGTCGAGGCCCGATTCGGCCAGCTCGGAGGGCCGGAGCCAGCGGTACGCCTGGTCGGGCTCGGGGAGGGTGATGTCCTGGGTCAGCGGCCTGACCAGGAAGTTGTCCTGCCAGTTCTTGATGTCGCGGCCTCGGTACTCACTCACGAAGGACGACTCGCCGATCTTGCGGACGATCTCGCCGAGGAGCCCGGTCTCTTCCTTCAGCTCGCGCAGCGCACCGTCCTCGGACCGCTCGTCCGGCTCCAGCTTCCCGCAGGGAACGCCCCACACCCTGGGCAGGAATCGCTCGGTGGCGCTTCGGCGCACCAGAAGTACGCGCCCGTCGTCGTCCATCACGACGGCAGCCGCCAGCCGCTTGTCGCCGGGGTCCATGGTCATGGTTCCTCGGTCCCTCGCCGGAGATGAGTCCAAAGGGTCTGATACCCAGGAAAGCTTCCAACGTACCAGGATCGGCCCGCCCGGGCTGTGGAGCCGGTCTCACCTCCGGACGGAGCCGCTGCCACCTCCGGAACATTCCGCCCGGCAGCGCGGCAACCTCCGCCGTGCGGGCGGCGACTTGGGGGCATGACCAACGCAAGACGCACCACTTCGCGCCGTCGCCGCGGCCCCCGCCGCATCGCCCGCAGGCCGCTCGCGGGCTCGCTCGCCGTCGCGGCCCTGCTGGGCGGCGCGTGGTACGCGACCGCGGCGACGGACAGCGGCGGCAGCGGAAGCGGCAACTCGACCGCGGCCGGGGCGACCACGTCCCCGTCCACCGGCGCCGACGGCTCCGCGTCCACCTCGCCCACGGCGACCACGACCGCCTCCTCCGCGAAGACCGCCCCGACAACCACCCCGAAGGCGGTCTCCAAGACTCCGGCCGCCGCCGCCAAGACCGTGACCGGCACGCTCACCCCGACCAGCACCACGGTGGCGCTCACCGCCAAGTTCCCCTATCTGACGGCCGGTTACAACAACACCCGCCAGTGGACCCGGACTTCCACGGCCGTGGCCCCCAACGGCACCCTGCGCGTCGCCTGGCCCGCCGCGGACGGCGTCCACGTGACCCCGCTGAACGCCGCCGGAGTGCGCTCGGGCGCCGACACGGTCGTCAAGGGCGCCAAGGAGGTCGGCGGCCTGGTCGCGCACAACGACGGCTTCGCGCTGCTCACCCGGGTGGCCGACACCAACAAGTGGAAGGAGACGGCCGCCGCGATCATCCGCTACACGAACGGCAAGCAGACCTTCCGCACCAAGCTCACCGGCACCGCCTCGAACGACACCTCCCCCGGTCTCGACGGCCAACTCGTCTGGAACGGCAGCAAGTACGGCGCCTACTTCGTGGTGCACGGCGCGGGCGGCTTCGCGGACGGCCACTTCGGCGACAAGTTGGCGTACATCAACGCCAAGGGCGCCAAGCTGAGCGGGGGTTGGAGCTGGGGCTGCAGCCACAACGAGGGCATCGCGCTGCACGCGGAGACCTCCGGCGCCTTCACCTCGCTCTGCTTCGACGACTGGCGCTCGGGCCTGTTCGTCTCCACCGGGATCGGCGCCCCGGACGTGGCGCCGGTCGTACAGCGCGAGCAGTGCTGGGCGGGGTACTGCGGTGGTACCTTCCCCGGCCGCACGGGTGACCTGGTGAAGTCGGCGAGCGGACGGTACGCCACGGCCTTCGCCTCCCGCGGCGCCGCCTCGGCCAAGAAGAACGCCGCCGACTCCAGCGGCCGCGGCTGGACGGTCACCCCGAAGACGAGCACCCACCAGGTCGCCGTCGCCTTCATGGCCAACCGCAACTCCGGCCCCGGCAAGGCGATTCACCTCACCAGCGCGGCCGGCACCGAGAACGTCGACGTACACATCGCGCCCTACGGCAAGGACCGCCTCCTGGTCTCCTGGGAGTCCCTGAAGGGCGCCAAGTGCGCGGCCGGCACCTGCACCGGCACCTTCACGGGCACCCATCTGCGGCTCATCGACTGGAACGGCAAGTTCCAGAGTGCGGACAAGGTGGTGAGCGCCCGGATCACCGGTGACATCGCGGTCCTGAAGAACGGCACGCTGACCTGGGCGTACGCACCGGTCACGCCGACCTACGCGAGCCCGCTCAACGGGGCGTCGCCGACCGCCACGAGCCTCCGAATAGCCCGGCTGACTCCGTGAACCGGTAGTTCAGGCGCCTGCCGCCGGCCCACTGAACGGAGACGCCGTGATCCCCGTGGACCTCCACGGACACCAGTTCCGCGAGGGGACGGGGGTCCGGCTCCGCAGTGAGCCGGACCAGGGCGACGAACAGGGTGGGCCCGTCACCGACGACACCCTCGCCGTCCAACAGCCCATGCACGGAAACGAGTTCGGCCAGCTGCCCGTCTCCCGCCGACCAGCCCGTGACCCGCACCGGCGTGCCCTTGGCCGCGCCCACCACCAGATGCGCCCGCACCTCCACCGCGCCCTCGGCCAGCACCACGCTGGTCACCCGGGCACCGGAAGCGGACGTGTGCCGGGAGGCCACCCACCCCTGCCCCACCCCCAACGGCACGATGTCCGTACGGCTCGGATCGCCGCCCACGAACACGCTGTTGTCGTACGACGGCGAGGGTGTCGTGGCGGTGGAGTAGGCGAGGCGCGTGTAGTACGGGTCGTAGCGGACGTCCTCGCTGCCGTGGTTGTGCAGGCGGACCAGGCCGTCCGAACTGGTCGACTGGAGCAGCCAGTTGGCGGGGGAGATCGCGGTGACCGCGTCCGTGCGTTCCGTCGGGCCCGGTTCCTCGACCGCCGTCCAGACCTCGTGCTCCGGCGGGAGGAGCAGGCCGAGGAAGCCCTTGCTGGCCCAGTACGGGGACGCGGGGCCCGAATAGCCTTGCAGGACAGCCTCGTCGGGGCCGTGCCAGCCGAGGGTCAGCAGGCCCCTGTCGTCCACCGCGCCCCGGTCCAGGAAGTACTTCAGCGCTCCCGACGCCAGCCGCCGCGTCTCGCCCGGCGACAGGGGCGTACGGCCCGTCAGCGCGCCCAGCCACAGCGGAGCCGTCGTCGCGAACCGATACGTGAGCGAACGGCCCTGGTGCATCGGGGCGCCGTCGCCGCCGAACAGGCGGGCGTAGTCGGCGAGATGGCGTTCCAGGCGGGCGCCGTAGAGGTCGAGCAGTCGGGGGTCGTCGGCGAGCCAGGCGTGCAGGACCGGGTAGAGGTGCATGGCCCAGCCGTTGTAGTAGTCGAACTTGCGACCGTCGCCGTCGGTGTACCAGCCGTCGCCGACGTACCACTGCTCGATGCGCTCCAGGCCGTGGTCGATGGCCTTGCGGGAGGCCTCGGGTTCGTGGCCGATCTCCTGGAGGAAGCCGCCGACCGTGACCGGGAACAACTCCCAGTTGCAGGGCCAGGGTTCGGCCGTGAGGGCGTCGGTGAGCCAAGCTGCCGCGCGCTGTCGTACCGACTCGTCGAGGCGGTCCCAGAGGAGGGGGCGGGTCAGGCGCAGGGCGAGGGCGATCGAGGCCGCCTCGACCAGGGGCTGGCCGCGGTCCTCGATGCGGGGCCAGACGCCCGCGACGCCAGCGGCGAGGCCGTCGGCGTAGCGTTCCAGGGCCGTCTCGTCGCGGCGGAAGGCGGCCAGCAGGAGGGTGCGGGCGTAGCCCTCCAGGCCGTCGGAGAGCCCGCCCGACCAGCTGGCGCGGGTGCCGGGGAGGTGGTAGAGCGCGCGGTCCTCGGTGGCGTACGGCTCCACGGCGGCGAGGAGGGCGTCGGCGGCCGTCTCCCAGTGGGCGCGGGTGTAGCCGGTGCGGGGGCTCGACTCGCGGTCGTCGGCGGGCAGTTGCATCGGCTCACTCTCACGGGCGACGGGTGGAGCCTGGGGCGCCCCGGTTCCGGTCGGAACGCCCCAGGGGTCTTTCGGGTCTCAACCCACCCGTACCCGGTCCTCCGGCAGCAGATGCCGGGCGACGAGTGCGTCGCGGACCAGGCCCGCGTACACCGTGGCACCGTGCACGGAGGTGTGCGTGTTGTCCTTCTTCTCGTTGTAGAGATAGATCGCCTTGGAGCCTTCCACTCCCAGCGATTCCACCAGCGCCTTGGTCTGCGCCGTGAGATCGATCAGTGTTACCCCCTCGGCGGCGGCGACCGAGCGGATGACGCCCGGCAGGTCGACGCCGAGTCCGTTCACCAGCAGTGCTGTGTCGTTGTTCAGTGTGCCGTCGGCATTGAACCAGCGTCGGACGATCGGTGTCACCAGAACCGGACGACCGCCCATCTCCCGGATACCCGCTACGAGGGTTTCCAAGTTCGCGCGGTACGTCGCCTCGTCGGTCGTCTTGTCGTTGTGGGCGAGCTGGACCAGGACGAGGTCACCGGGGTTGATCAGCGGCTGAACCGTCCCCCAGAGCAAGGGATTCCCCAGATAGGTGACCGTACTCTCCCCGGAATCCGCGTAGTTGGCGACGGAGACACCCTTCCGCAGGAACTGCGGGAGCTGTTGGCCCCAGCCGGAATACGGGTCGCCCGGTTGGTCGCACACCGTGGAGTCGCCGATCAGGATGATCTGGTGGGGGTGGTGGGCGGGGGTCACCCGGATGTCGGCGAGGTCGGGGGCGGTGCCGCCGAGGGTGAGGTCGAGGCCGGGGGTACCGTCGGGGCCGGTGGGTTCGCCCTCGGGGGTGCGGACGTTCACGGTGAAGCTGCGGGTGACCGTCTGCCCGGCCGCGGTGGCCGTCTCGGGGAGCAGGGAGCGCCGGGTCTCGCCGCTGATGGCCGTACTCGCCGCGCTCTCGCCGCCGAGGCGGACCGTCACGTCGTAGGTGCCGGGCGGGACGTCGAAGTGGCAGGCGGTCGCGGTGCAGTCGGCGATGCCGAGCGGGGGCGTGCGGTCGTGGGCCTGTGCGGGGGCGGCCGACAGGGCGGTGCTCAGGGTCACCGCGGCCAGCAGGGCGATGTTGAAACGTCTCATCCGTGGCTCCTCCGTCCGACGACAAGGCCTGGCGGTGGACCGTACCGCTCCGGACAAGCGCTTTCTAGACCTGTGCCGAATTTCGCATCATCGCCAACTCCCACACCGCGAAAGCCCTTTCGCGAAATCGATTCAACTGTCACCCTCCAAAGCACCCGCACCCCCACCTCCCGAAGGAGGCACCCCCCATGTCCGGTTCCGTGAACAGACCGGTCCGTCGCCGCACCTTCGTCCTCGGCACGGCGGCCGCGGCCGGTTCGGCGGCGCTCGCCGGACCGCTCGCCGAGAGCGCGTCCGCCGCGAGCTTCGGCTACACCGACGACGGCTCGAACTACGTCGTCGACACCGGCACCAGCCTGGTCCTCAAGGTCAGCAAGACGAACGGCGACCTGACCTCGCTGGTCTACAAGGGCACCGAGTACCAGGGCTACGGCGGCATGAACTCGCATGTCGAGTCCGGCCTCGGCGCGTCCACCGTGACGATCGCGCAGTCCGGCACGACGATCCTGATCTCCGTCACGCACGGCACGCTGAAGCACTACTACGCGGCCCGCAGCGGCGAGAACAACGTCTACCTGTGGACCAACAAGGCCGACGACTCCGTCAGCGCGACCCGCTACATCGTGCGCGTGAAGGCCGGCATGTTCCTCAACGACGAGCCGGATTCCTACACTTACGCGCCCACCACCATCGAGTCCGCCGACGTCTTCGAGAAGTCCGACGGCCAGACCCGCTCCAAGCACTACTCGAAGAAGCGGGTCGTCGACTACGACTACATCGGCTGGACCACCGGCAGCGTCGGCCTGTGGGTCGTGCGCAGCAACCACGAGAAGGCGTCCGGCGGCCCGTTCTACCGCTCCCTGCTGCGCCATCAGAGCGCGGACGGCGGCGGGTTGTACGAGATCCTGTACTACGGCGAGAACCAGACGGAGGCGCAGCGCTTCGGTCTCCAGGGGCCGTACGTCATCGCGTTCACGGACGGCGGCGCGCCCTCCTCCTCGCTCTACCACGCCAACCTCACGACCTCGTGGGCGGATTCGCTCGGCATCTCCGGGTACGTGGCCTCCGGCGGCCGGGGCCGGGTCGCGGGGGTCGGCATCACCGGGCGCGACACGGCGTACGCGTACACGGTCGGGCTCGCCAACTCGGCGGCGCAGTACTGGGGTTCGGCACGGGCGTCGGACGGCTACTTCTCCATCGCCGGAGTCCTGCCGGGGACCTACACGTTGACCGTGTTCAAGGGTGAACTCGCCGTCTACACCGGGTCGGTGGCGGTCACCGCGGGCGGCACGACGACGCTGAACAGCATCGCGATCCCCTCCTCGAACGACCCGTCCAACGCGAGCGCGATCTGGCGGATCGGCAACTGGGACGGCACGCCGAGCGGGTTCAAGAACGCGGACCTGATGACGTACGCGCATCCCTCGGACGTGCGGGCCGCCTCCTGGACCGGCAATGTCGTCATCGGCAGCGGGACGGAGACCTCGGCGTTCCCCTGCTACCTCTGGAAGGACGTGAACAGCGGCCTCATCGTGTACTTCAAGCTGACGGCCGCTCAGCTCGCCGCCGCACACACGCTGCGCATCGGGGTGACGACGGCGTACGCGAACGGCCGGCCGCAGGTCGTCGTCAACGACACCTGGACCTCGGCCGTCCCGTCGCCGCCCACCCAGCCGAGCACGCGGTCGCTGACCGTGGGGTCCTACCGGGGCAACAACTACACGTTCACGTACAGCGTTCCGGCCTCCGCCTGGCTGACGGACACGAGCGCGTACAACACGCTGAAGATCTATGTGGCGAGCGGGTCGGGGTCGACGTCGTTCCTGAGCGCCGGTACGTCGATCGACGCGATCGACCTTCTCGCCTAGAGGCGGCAACTTCCGGGCGGGGGACGGCGACTTGTGGGTATGACAGAGCCGAACACGCACCGCCGCTCCCCCGCCCGGCGTCGAGCCGCCGCCGTGGCGACCGGTACCGCGGCCGCCCTCGGGCTGGTCGCCGTGTCGCTGGTGACCCAGGCACGGGCCGCCACCGTCATCACCGTCGCCAAGGACGGTTCGGGCCGCTTCACCACCGTGCAGGCCGCCGTGAACGCGGCGGCCGCCGGCGACACGATCTCCGTCGCGAAGGGCACGTACGCGGAGATCGTCAACGTCCCGTCCGGGAAGACCGGGTTGACCATCCAGGGCGCCACCGGCAACGCCGAGGACGTCGTCATCACCTATGACCGGGCGGCCGGTTACACCGACGCCAGTGGCAACAAGTACGGCACGCTGGGCAGTTCGGTGGCGACGTTCTCGGCGAGCGGTCTCACCGTCGCCGGGATCACCGTCCAGAACACCTTCGACAAGGCGGCCCACCCCGACATCACGGACACCCAGGCCGTCGCGATCACCGCACAGGGCGACCGGCAGACCTTCACCAACGACAGGTTCGTCAGCCGCCAGGACACCGTCCTCAACTGGTCGCCGTCCTCGACCGGTCAGTACCGGCAGTACTTCTACTCGTCGTTCATCTCAGGGGACGTGGACTTCGTCTTCGGCAACGCCACGGCCGTCTACGACCGGGTCAACATCCAGCTGCGCAACTCGGGCGCGGCGGCGGGCGGTCTCAACGGCTTCCTGTCGGCGCCCAACACCAGCTCCGCGAAGACGTACGGCATCCTCGTCACCGGCAGCTCGGTGACCAGCTCCGCGGCGGCCAACACCTACTACCTGGGCCGTCCTTGGCATCCGACGGCGGACGCGGTCGGCCAACTGGTCGTCCGCCAGACCTCGTTGCCCGCTGCCGTGAAGGTCGCCGGGCCCTGGACGGACATGAGCGGCTACTCCTGGAAGAACGCCCGCTTCTTCGAGTACAAGAACACCGGCGCGGGCGCCACGGTGAACTCCAACCGCCCGCAGCTCACCGACTCCCAGGCCGCGAACTACACGGCCCAGAAGTACCTGGCGGGCACGGACGGCTGGAATCCGGTCCGGTAATCGAGCTGTCAACTACCGCGCGTCCACTGCTGGTTGGTCGCTCCGCTGCACGTGTACGTGATGATCGCGGCGGAGTTGGCGGTGGACGCGCCCGACACGTCCAGGCACTCGCCGCTCGTCCTGGCCTTGACCAGGACGTAGCTGCCGGACGTGGTCAGGCTCCACTGCTGGGTGGTGGCGCCGGTGCAGTTCTCCTGGGTGACGTTCGTGGAGTTCTCCTGGAGGCACAACGAGCTGCCCCGGCCCATGAGTTCGTAGTAGCCGGTGCCGAGGTCCTTGAACCACCACTTCTGGTTGGTGCCGCTGTTGCAGGTGTACTGGCTGATCGCGATGCCCTGCCACAGGGACTGGTTCGGTACGTCGGCGCACTTGGCGCTGTTGCGGGCGACGAGCGTGTTGTAGGTCGCGCTCGTCCCGGTGATCGTGCCGGCGGTCGTGTCGATCGACACCTCCGGGTACCAGGACGCCATGGACATCGAGGTGGTGGTCGGGAAGGTCAACGGCAGCCAGACGTAACGGGAGTCGTTGACGGTGCCGCCGAAGGAGTTGCCCCAGCGGTCGCCCATGTAGAGGTAGGAGGTGCCCGAAGTCCCCGTGATCGGGAGGACGTACGCCGTCTGCGAGTTGTACGCCGTCGAGTCTCCGACGTTGGTGAAGGCCGTCCAGGGGCCGGTGATGCTGGTGGCGGTGGCGTACTGCTGCTGGTTGGCGCTCCAGCCGGTGGCGCCCGAAGTCAGCATGAAGTAGACGCCGTTGCGCTTGAAGAGGGCCGGTGCCTCGCGGTGTCCGCCGACCCACGGGTTGGCGACCAGGCTGTCGATGGCGGTGTAGTCGGCGGTGAGCTTGTAGATGTGCAGGTCGTAGTTCTCGTTGGCGGCGGAGACCATGTAGGCGGTGCCGTCGGTGTCGACGAACGTCGTGATGTCCCGCGACATGTTGTCGCCGAGCGGCTGGAAGCTGCCCTGGTAGGTGTAACTGCCGTCCACGGTCGAGGAGACGGCGACAGCGGCCTTGGCCTCGCTGTAGTCGACGCCGTTCTCCTTGTGCATCCACATCACGAACTGCCCGGTGGACGCGTTGTAGATGACCTTCGGCCGCTCGATGTAGGCGGTGCCCAGCTCGGAGGCGCTGGACTGGGTCAGGACGTGGTTGCGGAACTCCCAGTTCTTCAGGTCCGTGGAGCGGTAGGCGTCCACGTACTTGAAGGTGTTGTCGGCGTTGCGGTCCTCGCCGAACCAGTAGTAGTAGCTGCCGACCTTGATCACCCCGCCGCCGTGCGCGTGCAGGGCGTTGCCCGAAGTGTCCGTGAACTGCGTGCCGTTGGTAATGGTCTCGGCCGCCGCCTGGGCTGGGCCCGCCGTCACCAGGGCGGCGGCGAGGGCGCAGACCAGGGCGAGCAGGATGGCGTACGCACGTCTCATCTCACACACTCTCCTTCACGGTGTCGGCCACGGGGACGCCGAAGTCGGGGGTGCCGTCGGGGTGCCAGCCGAGGAGCTGGATCCGGGTGTGGCGGTTGGGGTCGTTCAGGGGATCGCCCGTGATCTCCTTGTACTGGCGCGCGTGGTAGACGAGGACGTCGCTGCGACCGTCCTCGGCGACCGTGAAGCAGTTGTGGCCGGGGCCGTACTGCCCGGTGGTGTCGTTGCTGGTGAAGACGGGGGTCGGCGACTTGGACCAGTTCTCCGGGTCCATGAGGTCGGCGTTCGCGTCGACGCTCAGCAGGCCCATGCAGTAGTGCCAGTCGGTGGCGCTGGCCGAGTAGGACAGGAAGAGGCGGCCGTTGCGGGCGATGACGGCCGGGCCCTCGTTGACCTTGTAGCCGACGGTCTCCCAGTCGTACTCCGGTGTGGACAGGCGTATTTGAGGGCCCGTCAGGGTCCACGGGTTCGCCATCCTCGACAGCCACAGGGCGGTGTTGTTGTCCATGCCGGGCTCGTGCTGGGCCCAGGCGAGATAGCGGGTGCCCCGGTGGGTGAAGGTGGTGGCGTCCAGGGAGAAGGTCTCCCAGGCCGTCCTGATCTGCCCCTTCTCCTCCCAAGTGCCCTGGAAGGGGTTGGGGTTGGCGTTCTCCAGGACCCAGATGCGGATGTCCCAGACGCTCTCGGCGGGTGCGGAGGCGAAGTAGACGTACCACTTGCCGCCGATGCGATGGATCTCCGGCGCCCAGATGTGGGCGCCCATCACGCCGGTCGCGTGCTTGGTCCAGATCACCGACTCGGCGGCGGTGGCAAGGCCGTTGAGGGTGCGGGAGCGGCGCAGAACGATGCGGTCGTACTCGGGGACGGTGGCGGTGAAGTAGTAGTGGCCGTCGGTGTGCCGGTGGATGTACGGGTCGGCGCGCTGGCGGACGAGCGGGTTCACGAACGGGGCTGCTTTCGGGGACGCGGTCGCCGGGGCGGGGGTGATGGCCAGGGCGCCCGCGGCCAGGGCGGCTCCCTTCAGCATCAGCCTTCGGCTGGGTGCATGGGGCAGTTCGTCGTTGCGGCTCATACGGCTGCCTCTCGGAAACGTTCGAGATGGCGAACACCATCTGTCATTACGAACGACTTCGAACGCCGAAAAGGTAAGGGTGTGCCACCACGAGGTCAACGGGTCCGACGAGACAAAGGGAGAGCGCTTTCCGTCTGTTCTCGAATTTCTGTTATCCGGGTACGCCTCGAACCGTCTCCACTCCCGTGCGCAGCCATATCCACACGACAACAGCCGCCGCCGGCGCCCTCGCCGCGGTCGCCGCCCTCCTCGTCTCCGCTCCCCCGGCTTCGGCCGCCGGCGCCCGTGACGCGACCGCCGACGTGCTCGCGGACCGCGATGTCACGCTCACCGGTGACACGGTGGTCACCGTGCCGTCCGGGACGACGACGTACGACGGGGTGTTCCGCGGCCAGGGAACGCTGACCGTGCGCGGCGGTGGGACGCTGGTCCTCACCAAGGACAGCGACTTCACGCTTCCGGCGGCCCGGCGGCGGCAGAAGGTGACCACCCGGGGCGGCAACCACCCGTACACGACCGTCAGCAACCCGGATCCGCCCGCGATCACGGTCGAGCGCGGCACAACTCTCCAGTACGGCACGGGGGGTGGCACCGGCCTGATCGGTCACTTCCCGTACAGCACACCGGGTTACCAGTTGAACCAGCTCAACGTCCGGGTCGACGGCACCCTCCGCCTCTCCCTGACCCGCACCTTCAACATCGGCACCATCAGCGGCTCGGGCCTGGTCACCCAGCCCCGCAACATGTGGGGCACCCTCGACCTCGCCGGAACTCACCCTTTCTCAGGGGTGATCGACAACGGCACCGGCATGGCGGTCGGCCGCCCGGAGTACCCGGTGGCGCTGCCCGACGCCCGCGCGATCCTCAACCATGGCTCCTGGATCATCGACACCCCGCTGTACCAGACGATCACCCTGCGCCAGAACTTCTACCAGCGCGCGTACGGCAGCGACGTCAACGTCCACTCGCGCCCCGGCAGCAAGGTCGTCCTCGCCGGCCAGTACAGCTACAGCGACCAGGGCGGCGACACCAACCCCTCGCTCAGCGACCCTGGCCTCAACTGGCGTGCGATCGCCCACCAGTTGAACAAGCGGGGCACCAACATCGAGGGCGCGAACGTCCAGTGGGGCGACGGCACCACCCACCAGATCTTCATGCCGGGCACCAAGGACACCGTCTACATCAACCTCCACGCGGCGAGCGGGGTCCGGTCCAGGCTGACCTTCGACTACGACGGTCCGGTCACCCTCGGTGCGCCGATCGGCGGCGGCAGGTACCACGACACGCTGGCCGCGCCCGGCGCCGGGGACATCGTCGTCGCGGGGACGCGCGGGAACGACGTGACCTTCGCGGCGCCGCAGTACTACGACGGGTCGACGACCGTGGAGAGGGGGGCGGTGCTGCGGCTGGGGTCCGGGAAGCGGGGCGGCGACGGCGGGCTGCTGACCGGCACGGTGGGGCGGCGGATCGTGAACGACGGGACCCTTGTCGCACGGAACGTGTCACTCCCCGTGAAACTGTCATACCTCTCGGGCAAGGGGTCCCTCGTCCAGTCCGGCGCCGCGACGACGACACTGACGGGCACGGCGGTCACGTACACGGGGACGACGACGGTCTCGAAGGGCACGCTGGCGCTCCGCTCGGGGGCAACTCTCGTCCACAGCAAGGCGATCCGGCTCACCTCGGCGGGCGCGCGGCTGGACGTGGGGACGGCGGGACTGCGGGTGGCGACCACGCTCACCGGCTCGGGCACGGTGAAGGGTTCGGTGACGAACGGCGGCGTGATCGCGAGCGCCGGCCTCACCGTGACCGGGAACTACACGCAGAGCGCGAAGGGCGAACTCGTCCTGGGCACAAAGCCGTTGAAGGCGGCGGGCACGGTCGCCCTGGCCGGCGACCTGGACCTCTCGGCGGCCGGTACGCATCCCGCCCGGACCGTGACGATCCTCGATCACACGGGCGGCGCCCCAACGACCGGCTCCTTCAAGGGACTTCGCGAGGGCAGCAAGCTCATGCTCGGCGACACGACGTACCGGATCAGCTACCGGGGCGGCAACGGCAACGACGTCGTCCTGACCGCCGCCACCGCGAGCAGCTCCGCCTCCCCCACCGCCCACCCCAAGTCGTCGTCCGGAACGACGATCACCGAGGCCCGCACCGAGAACACCGCGCGCGGCGCCGGTTTCGGCTGGTGGCCCTACGCCCTCGGCCTCGGCCTCCTGGGCGCCCTGCTGGTCCCGGCGACCAAGCGCATCCGGGGCGGAAGCAGGCGCGGAGGTGGGGGCGGGAGGCACGCGGCACAGAGCTGACGGCCACGGCCTGGCGGTTGCCTGTCATTCCAGGGCGTCGACGGGAACGGTCATCGTGCGATGGCCGTCGCCGTTGGTCGGGGAGCGGGGACCGTCGAGGGCGTTCAGGGCGGCGGCCAGGTGGCGGGCCGCCTCGATGGTGAAGGCACCATCCGGTGTGGCCGTCCCCTCCGGAGGCAGTCGGGTCTCGTTCTCGGCCGGAGGGGTACTGCTGAAGAAGCGGGCCAGGTCGATGCTGACGGCCCAGCACGCCACGCCCACTTCGCCCTGGCCGGGTGCCGTCCGGCGAGCCCTTAGGTGGGCATAGAGAGTGAAGTTGTCCCCTCCGTAGGGGATCGTCGTGGAGTGTTCCTCACCGTCGGCCGACAGGCGCAGCAGTTCACGGGCAGCGGGTGCCAACGTGAACCGGGCCATCCCTTCCGCATAGACCACAGAGCCTCCTCAGGACGCGTACACGCAAGCTTCGCAGGTCGGGGACGCGACCACCAGATCGCCGTATGCCGGAACAGACGTATCGCATGTCGGGCAATCCGTTCACCAGTCGGACACAGTCCGCGTCCACGGCCGTATCGGCTAGCGTCGAGACATGACCAGCGACACCGCTCCCCTCCTCGCCGACGCCCTGGCCGCCGGAACGCTCGTTCTCGACGGCGGCCTGTCCAACCAGCTCACGGCGGCCGGGCACGACCTGAGCGACGAGCTGTGGTCGGCGCGGCTGCTCGCGGACCAGCCGGAGGCGATCTCGGAGGCGCATCTCGCGTACTTCGAGGCGGGCGCCGACGTGGCGATCACCGCCAGCTACCAGGCCACCTTCGAGGGCTTCTCGAAACGCGGGATCAAGCACGAGCGGGCGGCCGAACTCATGGCCGAGAGCGTGGAGTTGGGCGTCGACGCGGCGGTGGAGGCCGGGCAGCGGGGTATCGGGCGGCCCCTCTACGTGGCGGCCTCGGTCGGGCCGTACGGCGCGATGCTCGCGGACGGCTCCGAGTACCGGGGCCGGTACGGGCTGAGCGTGGCCGAGCTGGAGGCCTTCCACCGGCCGCGCCTGGAAGTGCTGGACTTCGTCGGTCCGGACGTGCTGGCCTTCGAGACGATCCCGGACGCCGTCGAGGCCGAGGCGCTGCTGCGGGCGGTGCGCGGGCTGCGTACGCCCGCCTGGCTGTCGTACTCGATCGCCGGGGACCGGACCCGCGCCGGGCAGCCGCTGGAGGAGGCGTTCGCGCTGGCCGCCGACGCGGACGAGATCATCGCGGTCGGGGTGAACTGCAGTGCCCCCGAGGACGTCGACGGCGCGGTCCAGATCGCGGCCCGGGTCACCGGGAAGCCGGTCGTCGTCTACCCGAACAGCGGTGAGACCTGGGACGCCAACGCCCGTGCGTGGACGGGCCGTTCCACCTTCACCGCCGAGCAGGTCGAGGGCTGGCGGGCCGCCGGCGCGCGGCTGATCGGCGGCTGCTGCCGGGTGGGGCCCGAGGCGATCGCGGACATCCGGCGGACGCTCACACCGTCGTGATCGAGTTCCGTACGACCACGTGCGTGCCGAGCAGCAGGTGCTCGTCCGGGGACTCCGGTGTGCGGCCCAGTGCGGTGCGCACCGCGAGGCGGCCCAGCTCCTCGTAGGGGACGTGGACGGTCGTCAGGGCCGGGTACAGGTCGCGGGTGAAGGGGATGTCGTCGTAGCCGGCCAGCGAGACGTCCCCGGGGACGTCGAGACCCGCCTCGTGCAGCGCGGTCAGGGCGCCCGCCGCGACCATGTCGGTGGCGGCGACCACCGCGGTGAACTCCAGTTTCCGGCTCAGCGCCTGGCGCATCAGCCGGTGCCCGGAGTCGCGGGTGAAGTCGCCGTGGAGCAGGAGTTCCGGGTCGGCTTCGACGCCTCGGGCGCGGTGCGCGGCGAGGTAACCGCGTTCGCGGCCCTGCGCGGTCGCGTGGTCGGGCTTGCCGCCGAGGAACAGGACGCGCCGGTGGCCCTGGGCCAGGACGTGCGCGACCAGGGCGTAGGCGCCGCCCTCGTTGTCGTACTCGATGACCGTGACCGGCGCGTCCGGGCCGAGCGGCGGGCGTCCGCACAGCACGAGCCGCGAGCCGGCCGCCGCGAGCGAGTCGGCGATACGGCGGGTGCGGATGCGGTACTCGGGGGTGTCGGCGGTGCCGCCGACGAGGATCACGGCGGCGGTGCGCTGGGCGCGCATGGTCTCGATGAAGTCCAGTTCGCGCTGGACGTCGCCCTCGGTGCTGCACACCAGGCACAGATGCCCGAGCCGGGTCGCCTCGCGCTCCACACCGTGTGCCATCAGGGCGAACGACGGTCCCGTGATGTCCTCCAGGACGAAGGCGAGGGTCGGTGTCCCGACGCCCGCCACGGCCTTGGCGCGGGCGTCGGCGACGTAGTCCAGTTCGCGTACCGCCCGCAGCACGCGTGTGCGGGTCGCCGTGCTCACCGGGTACTCGCCGCCGAGCACCCGCGACACCGTGGAGGCGGACACTCCGGCGCGGGCCGCCACGTCCCGGATGGTGCTCCCGTTCGCGTCCTGGCTCTTCCTGGTCATGCGCCGCCTCGCCCCTCCCCTGCCTGCGGGAACACGTTCGGCAACCGGTTCCCTGCGCGGAGGGTAGCAGCGCGCGACGGTCGGGAGGAGGGGCGCGCGTCGGCCAATTCGCCTACGTCAGTACGGCGGATGTCGGCAACTGCCGTTGGGCAACCGGTTTCAGGCCCGTACCCACGCGCTCACGAAGACTTCGGCAGATCCCCGGTCCGCCGCAACCGCCGTACGACCGACCGAAGTTCGACGGCACCGCGCGCGGGCGTGCCCACGACCGGGACCGCCGGCTCGCGCGTCGCCGTGTCGGCCGCCCAGAGGGCGAACTCGGGGTCGCGCGGACCGTCGGCGACGTAGGGCGCACCCTCGCCGAAGATCTGGACCGGGTGCGAGTCGTCCCAGGCGCGCCAGCCCGGGTCGCCGTCCACGGCGAACCGTACCCAGGCCGAGTGCATGGTGTCGGCGAGTTCCTGGGGCGCGCCCTGGCCCGCGAGTCTGGCGGCCTCGGGGATGTCGCCGGTGTCGAAGACGAAGCCGAGTTCGAGGGCGTGGCAGGAGCCGAGGTCGGGGAGGTTGGAGGGCCATGCGAACTCGTAGAGGTGGGAGCTTCCGGGGCGTGCGTCGGCGAGACGGTGCAGCGGGTAGCGCAGCAGGTGGTCGGTGACGAGCTGGCCGACGGTCTCGGCGGTGCCGGCTTCGGGGTGCAGGGCGCGGTAGCCGCGCGGGACCTCGACTCCGCAGTGGCAGCGGGCCATCGCGCCGGCCAGGGCGACCGCGCCGAGCCGGTCGACGCGCTCGTGCAGGCCGCCGGGGACCAGCCAGAGCCGGTACTCGTCGCGGGTCCAGCCCATCAACAGGTTGACGTCCCGGGCGACTTGACCGTCGATGAGCGCCTCCAGCGGGTCCCGGGGCACCAGTTCGCCGTCGATGACGATGCCGAACGTGGGCCCGCCGAGCACCGGGCTGCTGAGCCTGCCGACCTCCGCCTGGGTGCGCAGCAGCAGTTCGCGGTCGACGGCGGCGAAGGCCTCGGCGGTGGCGGGGATCTTCAGCCGGGTCGCCATCCGGCGCACCATCCGCCGTACCTTGTCGCGGTCGAAGGCCTCCGGCGGCCCGCTCTGCAGGACGGCCCGCCGTACGAGCCCTTGTGCCTGCGGGGCGGCGAGCAGGGCGCCGGCGCTGATCGCGCCGGCGGACTGACCGGCGAGGGTGATCCGGTCGGGGTCGCCACCGAAGGCCGCGACCGACTCGTGCACCCAGCGCAGCGCGGCGAGCTGGTCGCGCAGGCCGGGGTTGGCGGGCGCGTCCGGGAAGAGGCCGTAACCCTCCACGCCCAGGCGGTAGTTGACCGAGACGAACACGACTCCGTCGCGGGCGAAGGCGTGTCCGTCGTAGACGGGGACGGCCGAGGAGCCCCGGGTGAGCGCGCCGCCGTGCAGCCAGACCATCACCGGGAGTCGGGCGCCCGGGCCGGGGTCCGGGGTCCACACATTGAGGTTGAGGCAGTCGTCGCCGGGCACGAGGGGGTCGGAGAGCAGTTTGGCGAAGGCGTCGGAGTAGGGCGGTTTCGGCGGGGTCGGGCCGAAGGCGAGCGCGTCGCGCACCCCGGTCCAGGGCTCGGGCGGGACGGGCGGGCGGAATCTGCGCGAGCCGAAGGGGGGCGCCGCGTAGGGGATGCCCCGGAAGACCGCGATCCCGTTCTCGTACCGGCCGCGTACCGCCCCGTAGGGGGTTTCCACCACGGGGTCCGTCTGCTCTGCCGTCGTCGCTGCTGCCGTAGCCGCCATCCGCCCACCAGCTCCTCACCGCGCTCGTGAACCATGCTCATCAGAGCATCACATCGCCGCCCGCTATTCCGGCGGACGTACTCCGCCGGCCGGGTCACGCGATGTTTCCGTCCGCTGCGCCCTCTCCCACCGATTGACCCCCGCTCCTCGGCAGATCTACGGTAGAAGACGCTTTCAGAAAACGTTTCCGAAGCTGCATTCCACGTCGCACTACTGGAGGGTCATGCCCAGCGCCCAGCCGCCGAGGGCCGTGTTCGCCATGGATCCGGTGCACCTGCCCCTGCTCTTCCCCCCACCCCTGATGGCACGGCTCCGGCAGACGGCCGAGATCGACCCCGCGCTCGTCGTACGCGACTTCGCCGCCCCCGAGGCCGCCGGGGCCCTGGCCGGGGCCGAGGTCCTGATCACCGGCTGGGGCTGCCCGCACCTCGACGCCGGCGCCCTCGCGGCGGCACCCCGGGTGCGCGCCGTGCTGCACGCGGCGGGCTCGGTCCGCTCACTGGTCGGCGAGGCCCTGTGGGAACGCGGGGTGACCGTCTCCAGCGCGGTCACCGGCAACGCGCTCCCGGTCGCCGAGTACACCCTCGCCATGATCCTGCTCGCCGGGAAGGACACCTTCGCGCAGCGGGAGCGCTTCCGCCACGCGCACACGTACCCGACGCCCGCCGAGACCGCCGCGATCGGCAACCTCGGCCGCCGCATCGGCGTCATCGGCGCCTCCCGGGTGGGCCGCCGGCTGCTCGAACTGCTGCGGCCCCACGACTTCGAGGTCCTCCTCCACGACCCCTATGTCGGCGTCACCGAGGCCACCGCACTGGGTGCCGAACTCCTGCCGCTGGACGACCTGTTGAGCCGCAGCGACATCGTCAGCCTGCACGCCCCCGACATCCCCGAGACACAGCGCATGCTCGACCGCGGACGGCTCGCCCTGATCCGGGACGGCGGGGTGCTGATCAACACCTCCCGGGGCGCCCTGATCGACCACGACGCCCTCACCGACGAGTTGCTCTCCGGCCGGCTGACCGCGGTCCTGGACGTCACCGACCCGGAGCCGCTGCCCGCCGCCTCCCCGCTCTACCAGCTGCCGAACGTCTTCCTCACCCCGCACATCGCGGGCTCGCTCGGCAACGAGCTGGCGCGGCTCGGCTCCATCGTCGTCGACGAGTTGGAGCGGCTGGCCTCGGGCCTGCCGCCGGCCCACCAGGTACGGCACGCGGACCTGGCCCGTGTCGCCTGATCCGGGCCGTCCACAGGGCCCCCTGCCTGGAACAACGATGGGATACGGTTTCCGGACCGGCGCGGGAGCGGAGCCTCGCGCGCCCGGTGGGGAAGCCGATACCGCGAAGGAGTCGCCACGGTGAGTCAGCGCAAGACGTCGGGCGACGTCGGCCGGGCCACGATCCGGGACGTGGCGGAGCGCGCCGGGGTGTCGGTGGCGAGCGTCTCGCGCGTGCTGTCCGGCAACTATCCGGTGTCGGAGGAGCTGCGCCGCCGGGTGATGAAGGTGGTCGGCGACCTGGACTACGTCACCAACGCGCATGCCCGCTCCCTGGCGGGGGGCGGCACACCGACGGTGGCGATCCTCATCAACAACATCACCGGCGCGGCATTCGCCCATGTGGCCAAGGGAGTCGAGGGCGCGGCCACGCTGCGCGGCTGGCTCTCCCTGGTCGGCACCACCGGCGACGACCCGGAGCGCGAACTCGCGCTGGTCAACCTGATGCGCCAACAGGGCGTCGCCGCCGTGGTGTTGCTGGGCGGCGCCTACGACGTCGACGAGTACCAGCTGCGCATGGCCCGCTTCGCCCGCTCCCTCGACGCGGCCGGCTCGCACCTCGTGCTCGTCGGCCGCCCGCCGCTGGAGGGCGACGTCCCGGCCACGACGGTCGACTACGACAACGAGGGCGGTGCCTACGCCATGGCCAGCCACCTCCTCTCGGCCGGCCACCGCCGGGTCCTGCTGCTGCCCGGACACGCCGAACTCACCACGGCACAGGGGCGATTGAGGGGTGCGCAACGGGCCTTCGAGGCGTACGGCGTGCCGTTCGACCCGGGGATGGTGCGGCACGGTCCGTACGACTACGAGCACGGGTACGAGGCGGTCGAGGAGAGTCTGAGGGCAGGGGTGGACTTCACCGCGGTGCTGGCCGGCACCGACGTGGTCGCCGCGGGTGCCATGCAGGCGCTGCGCGCGGGAGGCCTCAGGGTGCCCGAGGACGTGTCGATCGTCGGCTACGACGACATCCCGCTGGCCTCGCAGCTCACCCCTCAGCTGACCACCGTGCACGTCCCGTACGAGGAGATGGGCCGGGTCGCGCTGCGCGCGGTGGCGGACCGGCGCGAGGGCGGCGGCACGGGCCGGCGCAGGGGAAGCGACGGCGACCATCTGGTGCTGGGCACGCACGTCGTCGTACGGAACTCGGTACGACCGCCCGCTCGGCGGGACTAGTCCAGCACACGGAAAGCACACGGAACCAGGGCGTTACGTAACCGGTTTCTCTTGAAAGTCCCAGGCCGGACGGGGTCTGTCCTGGGCTGTCGAAACAAGTCGCTGCACACCTCTTGCTCCGAACAGCCCCCGATGCCTACCTTCCAAGCAACCGGTTTCTACCTCTTCTCTTCCGAAGGAACACGGTCTGATGAACTTCACCAGCCCCCGGAGAAGGTTCGCTCGGGCAGCCGTCGCGGGCCTCGCACTGACAGGTCTGCTCTCCGCCTGCGGCGGATCCGGATCGGGAGACACGACGTCCTCCGGCCCGGTCACCCTCCCCTTCTGGGGCTGGGCCAACGGGCAGGACGCGGTCGTGAAGGCGTTCAACGCCGCTCACAAGGACATCAAGCTCAAGTACACCAAGGTCACCGACCAGTTGACGATGCAGAAGCAGCTCACCAACGCGGTCAAGGCCGGCAACGCGCCCTGCCTGGTGCAGAACACGGCGGAGTACGTGACCACCTGGGTCTCGCAGGGCGCGCTCGCCGACATCACCAAGTACGTCTCCGCCGACAAGGACAAGTTCAACGCGGGCTCGTGGGCCAGTGCGCAGGTGCAGGGCGAGTCCTATGGCGTGCCGACCAGTTCGGCCCCCGCCTTCACGATCTACCGCACCGACATCTTCCAGAAGTACGGGCTGAAGGCGCCCACGACCTGGGACGAGTTCATCGCCGCGGGCAAGGTGCTGAAGAAGCACGGCATCAAGATCACCAACTACGCCGGTGAGGACCCGAGCACCCTGGAGGTGCTCTCCATGCAGGCCGGGGCGCACTGGTACGCCATCGACGGCAACTCCTGGAAAGTGGACTTCCAGGACGCGGGCAGCCTCAAGGCGGCCAAGGTGATCCAGGACATCGTCGACAACGACCTCGCCTCCAAGCTGTCGTTCGCCGACTACGCGGCCGTCCAGCGCAACTACGACAACGGCGGCACCGCGACCCGGCAGATCTCCACCTGGCAGATGGCGGGCATGGTGCAGAACTTCACCAAGTCCGACGGCAAGTGGGCGCTGTCGCCCTGGCCCACGTTCGCGGGCGAGGCCGCCAAGACGCCCGCCGGCACCAACCAGAGCGGTGGCGTCACCCTGGTGACCAAGCAGTGCGCGCACCAACAGCAGGCCGCCGAGGCCGCGTTGTGGATGTCCACCAACCCCGGCGCGGTGAAGACGATGGCGAGCCCGACCACCGGAAACGGCGTCATGCCGGCGCTGGCCGACAGCAACGCGTATGTCGCCGAGGCCATCTCCGACAAGCTGCTCGGCACGAACTACGAACCCGCGAAGAAGGTCGTCACCGACAGCCTGAACACGGTCACCTCGGACTGGGTGTTCGGCCCGGACTGGACCGCCATGTTCACCGAACTCCAGACGGGCTGGGCGAAGGTGATGAACAAGGAGGAGAAGGTCACCGATCTGCTGGCCCACATGCAGGAGTGGACGGTCAAGGACCTGAAGTCCCGCGGTATCAGCGTCAAGGGCTGAGGCAGCACAGATGATTCGCTCCCAGCGCTGGAAGGGGGCCGCGTTCACGGTGCCCTTCCAGCTCGGTTTCGTGTTCCTCTACCTGATACCGATCGGGTACGCCGTCTACGAGTCGCTGTTCGTGGAGCACCAGTCCGGGCTCGGCCTCGGCGGCTCCACGGAGAGGTTCTCCGGCCTCCGCAACTACCAACAGGGCCTGACCGACTCGGCGTTCATGAACTCGGTACTGCGCGTGGTGCTGTTCGCGTGCGTGCAGATCCCGGTGATGCTGCTCGTCAGCCTGCTCCTCGCGCTGTTCCTGGACGCGCTGTCCTCGAAGGCTGCGGGCCGCTTCCGCATCCTGCTCCTGGTGCCGTACATGATCCCCGGAGTGGTCGCGGCGATCGTGTGGATCAACCTGTACAGCCCGGACGTCGGCCCGTTGACCCCGCTGGGCAAGGCGTTCGGCCTGTCCTGGAACTTCTTCGCACCCTCGATGGTGTGGCCGTCCATCGGCAACCTGCTGACCTGGCACGGCATCGGCTACAACATGGTCATCATCTACTCGGCGCTCCAGGGCGTGCCCCGCGACCTCTTCGAGGCGGCCCGGCTCGACGGCGCCTCCGAGTTCCGGGTCGCGACGAGCATCAAGATCCCTTACGTACGAGGGGCGTTGGTGCTGACCGGGATGCTCTCGATCATCCAGATGCTGCAGATCTTCAACGAACCGGCCCTGTTCCGGAACGTCACCCCGCAGACGGTGAACGACAACTTCACACCCATCATGATCATCTACAACCAGGCGTTCAACGCGGGCAACTACCACTACGCGGCGGCCCTTTCGGTCCTCCTCGCCCTCATCCTCGGCCTCGCCTCCTTCCTCTTCTACCGGCTCACCGCGAAGGAGGCCGACTGATGACTCTCACCGCGGACCGCCGGACAACTCGTCAGGTCCGCCGTCTCGACAAGCCCGATCCGGCGGCCCGTTCACGCGGCGGCCAGCGCTTCCTGCTCGTCGGCCTGGTCCTGGCCGGCGCCTACAGTCTGTTCCCGGTGTGGTGGCTGATCGTCGCCGCCACCAAGAACCGCACGGGCCTGTACCAGAGCAACGGCCTGTGGTTCTCCGGCATGCACCTGTGGGCCAACGTGCGTCAGGTCTTCACCTACGAGAACGGCATCTTCCTGCGCTGGACCGCCAACTCGTTCCTGTACGCGGGCGTCGGCTCCCTGGGCGGCACCCTCGTCGCGCTCGCCACCGGCTACGGCCTCGCGCGCTTCGAATTCCCGGGTCGCAGCGCGGTGTTCGCGTGCGTGGTGGGCTCGTTCTTGATCCCGATCGCCCTGCTCACGCTCCCGCTGTACCTGATGTTCTCGAAGATCGGCCTGGTAGACACCCCCTGGGCGATGCTGATCCCCTGCCTGATCAACCCGTTCAGCGTCTACCTCGCCAAGGTGTACACCGAGGCCACGATCCCCTTCGAACTCCTGGAGGCGGCCCGCCTGGACGGCGCCGGCGAACTCCGCATCTTCTTCAGCATCGTGCTGCGGATGATGACGACGGGCGGCGCCACGGTGTTCCTGCTCGCGTTCGTGAACACCTGGAACGCCTTCTTCCTCCCCCTCACCGTCCTGCGCGGCGAGAACAACTGGACCCTCAACATCGGCCTCTACAACTGGTCCGGCAAACGCCTGGAGTCGGGCGTCGACCTCACCGGCCTGGTCCTGACCGGGGCGCTGCTGTCGATCGTGCCGATGGCCGTGATGATGGTGGCGATGCGGCGGTACTGGCGGACGGGCGTCACCCTGGGAGCCCTCAAGTGACCTTGCTGCACAACCCTGTTGTCCGAGGCTTCGCCCCCGACCCCTCCATGGTGAGGGCCGGCGACCGGTACTACGTGGCGACCAGTTCCTTCGAGTGGTTCCCGACGATCCCGATCCACCGCTCGCGGGATCTCGCGCACTGGGAGTACTCGGGCCATGTCCGGGGCGCGGTCCCCGGCGACTCCCTCGCCGGTGTCCCGGACTCGGGCGGCATCTGGGCGCCCTCGCTGAGCTGGGACGGCGAGCGTTTCTGGATGACGTACTCGATCGTCCGCTCGGTCGGCACGCCGTACTTCGACGCCGACACCTACGTCACTACGGCCTCGGACGTCGGCGGGAAGTGGAGCGCCCCGCGGCGGGTCGTGAGCCACGGTTTCGACCCGGCGCTGTTCCACGACGAGGGCCGGCTGTGGCTGCTCAACCTCCAGAACGACCACCGCCCCGGCGGCCGGCGCTTCGCGGGCATCGTCGCGACCGAGCTGGACCGCGACACGCTCGCTCCGGCCGGCCCGACGCATCTGCTGCTCCAGCACGAACGGCTCGTCGAGGGACCGAAGTTGGTGCGGCGGGGCGACTGGTACTACCTGCTCCTCGCGGAGGGCGGCACCGGGTTCGAGCACGGGGTGCTGGTGGCGCGCGGCCGTACGGTCACCGGTCCCTACGAGGTCGACGACCGCCCCCTGCTGACGTCCCGGGACGATCCATCGGCGCCGTTGCAGAAGGCGGGACACGGCGAGCTGGTCGAACTGCCTGGCGGTGACTGGGTGTTGAGCCACTTGGCCGCGCGACCTCTCGCGACTCCCGCAGGGCCTCGGTGCACCCTGGGCCGGGAGACGGCGGTCCAGGCAGTGGCCTGGGACGCGGAGGGCTGGCCGAGGCTGCGGGACGGGGGGTGGCACCCGGCGGAGGAGGTCGCCGTGTCGACGCGGCCCGCCACAGCACCCGATCAAGTCGCGTACTCGGAGGGGCCGTTGGGGTGGCCTTGGAACGGTCCACGCGGGTACCCCGACCCGTCCTGGGCCGACGCCACCACCCGCCCCGGCTGGATCCGGCTGCGCGGGCGGCACGGGCCGGAGTCGCGGTGGGCGCACAGTCTGCTCGCCCAGCGGCTCACGGAACATCAAGCCGAGGCCGAAGTCACCGTAGAGGCAAGGCCGTCGACGTTCACGCAGGCGGCGGGGCTGGTGCTCTGGTACGGCGCCGACGCGTATCTGAGTCTGGACCTGACGTGGGCGGAGCCCGAGGGTGAGGGGCAGCGGGGTCAGCAGTGGCGGGACGGCGGCGGGCGTACGGTGCTGAGGCTGGTGGAGCGGGACGAGGACGTCACGCGTGAAGTGGCCGTCGTCGAGGTCGAGCTCGGGGCGCCGGTGACGATGGGCGCGACGGTCGACGGTGCCGACGCGCGGTTCTGGTACGTCCATGACGGCGAACGTGTGCCGGTGGGGCCGGTGTTGGACTTCGGCCGGCTCTCGGACGACCACGGTTCGCGGCTGCGGTTCACGGGGGCGATGGCCGGGATCCACGCCGTGGATCTCGTCGGGGCGGAGTTCACCGCCGACTTCGGCGGCTTTCGCCTGGAGTGCACCCCGCCCCGCTGACCTGTTCGGGGTTTCGAAAGATCGGGTCGCCGTCATCACGTGAATTCCCTGGTCTTCCCGCCGTGTTGACGCGCATCTATCGTAGGAAGCGCTTTCTGATCGGTTGGTGGTCGGGCCGTGAAACAGCGCTGGTCGAAACTTTCGTTGGCCCTCGGGCGGGCTGGAGAGGTGGTTCCCGATGGTCCGTGCGGGGAGCGCGAGCATGACGGCAGGGCCGACGCTGGCGGTCGTGGCCCGTGAGGCCGGGGTGTCCGTGCCGACGGCGTCGAAGGTGGTCAACGGCCGGGAGGACGTGGCGCCGGAGACCCGGCGGCGGGTGACGGAGGCGCTGGAGCGGCTCGGTTATGTGCGCAGGCCGCGCTTCGACGCGAACAAGGTGCCGGGGCTTGTCGACCTGGTGGTGCACTCGCTGGAGAGTTCCTGGTCGGGGGCGGTGCTGCACGGGGTGGAGGAGGCGGCGTACGAGGCCGGACTTGAGGTGGTGGTCTCGGCCGGGCTGACCCGGACGCGGGCGGACCGGCCGGAGCGGGGCTGGCTGGACAAGCTGGTCGGCCGGGGTTCGTCCGGAGTCCTGTTCAATCTGGCGGAGTTGACGGCGTCGCAGTACGCGTGGCTCGACCAGCACCGCATCCCGTTCGTGATGATCGACCCGGTGCAGGAGCCGCCGCCGGGTGTGGTGTCGGTCGGCGCAGCCAACTGGCACGGCGGGGTGACGGCGACCGAGCATCTGCTGTCGCTGGGCCACGAGCGGATCGCCGTGATCGCCGGTCACCGGCACAAGATGTGCAGCAGCGCCCGCGTCGCCGGATACCGCTCCGCGCTCGCCTCCGCCGGAGTGCCCGTGCGCCCCGACTACATCCGCCACGGCGGCTTCGACCAGGCCATGGCCCGCACCCGGATGCGTGAACTCCTCGACCTGCCCGAACCGCCCACAGCGGTCTTCGTCTGCTCCGACCGCATGGCGCTCGGCGCCTACGAAGCCCTGGCGGAACGGGAGTTGAGCGTCCCGGACGAGATCAGCGTGGTCGGCTTCGACGACCTGCCCGAGGCCCGCTGGGTGACACCGGCGCTGACCACGGTCCGGCAGCCCCTGTCGGAGATGGCCGCTACGGCCCTGCGGCTCCTCGTCCGCATGATGGACGGCGACCGGCCGGAGAGCACGCGGACGGAGTTGTCGACGCGGCTGGTGGAGCGGGCCAGTACGGGTATCCCGCGGGGCTGAAGACTGCTCCGTGGTGATCCTTTGGGGGACCTCGGGTCGGCTTCGCAGGACGATGGAGAAGCGGTCATCTCCGGGTCACCGGCCAGAGCGCCGCCGGATCGCAGCGGGCCGGGCACGCCAGCAGATAGACCTCAGTGCCGAGAAACAACTCATAGGTGTCGGTGCCACCGCCGTAGGGCTGCTCCGGCCGGCCGGGACGGACGGCGAAACCCGTGTTCTCCGGGACCTGGCAGAGGTACACCATGTCGGCGCCGCACGCGCACCTGTAGTACTCGGGAAACTGCGCCCACGACGGCGCACCGCCCACCTTGAACTCCTGGGCTCCGATCCCGTCCGCGTCGGAGGTGTCCGTGAAGGGGCGCAGCGTCAACGGCAGCGCGCGCAGGGACGGTTCGGTCTCCGCCGTCGGCTGTGTCGCGTGGCGCTGGAGCAGCACGCGCCAGGGGATGTCGAGTTGGAAGAACAGAACGAGGCGCTCGCCGCAGAAGCACTCGGGCCATGGCTGGTCTTCGTCGAGGTAGGGCCGGCCGCCGACCGAGTTCCGGGTCGGCCCGTCGAGCGGCTCGGTGCCGACCTCGACCAGACGAGCGGACATCCTCCTCATCCCCCGTTCGTCCCCAGCCGCGCCGCCCAGTTGATCCCGCCCAGCAGATGCGCCCGGAAGTCCGGGTCCTCGTACGCCTCCGCCGCATGGCCGAGGGCCGTGTAGAAGACCCGGCCATCGCCCTTCCCGTGGCACCAAGCCAGGGGGTGGTCGGCGCCCATCCCGCCGCCCTCGTAGGAGGTTTCGTCGGCGGAGAGGAGGACGTGGGTCGAACTCCGCGGGTTGGTGCGGAAGTCGTACCACTCGTCGGTGAACTGCCATACGGCGGGCAGGTGTCGGGTGGCCGGATGGGTACGGTCCTCGACGACGGCCCTGCCGGGCTGGTGGGCGGGGTGGCGGTCGAAGCGGGCGCCGAGGAGGTCGCCGTAGTACGGCCAGTCGTACTCGGTGCAGGCCGCGGCGTGGACGCCGACGAAGCCGCCGCCCGACTCGACGTAGGACGCGAGGTGTTCGCGGCCCGCCGGGGTGAGCACCTCGCCGCTGGTGGAGAGGAAGACCACGGCCGCGTAGTCGTCCAGGGGGTGTTCGAAGGCGGCCGGGTCCTCCGTGGCGGTCACCTCGAAGGGGCCGAGGGTGCGCAGGGCGGTCTCCGCGGCCGGGATGGAGTCGTGGCGGTAGGCGGTGGTGCGGGTACAGGCGAGCAGGTGGGGTGCGGCAACAGCCATACGGAGCAGCCTATTTCACTCCGTGGGCTCAACCACCTGCCCCCGCACTGTCGTTGAACTCCCTGGGCGGGAGGACCACGGCGAGTTCGCTCTTGTACGGGCGGCGCAGCGACCGGGCCGACTCGCGCAGGACCTCGCGGCTCACCTTGCCCTGCTCGGCCGCCACGTGCACGAGGTGGCCCTTCGCCGCCATCACGTACTCGGCCTCTCCCCCACCGGTGCGGTACCAGGCGTTCCCGTCGCGTACGCAGGTCATGTGCTCGGTGGTGACCGCCTGCGTCGTGCAGTTCGCGTCGGTCATCGTGCCGGGCTCCACACGCAGGTTGATCACGGCACTGTTCTTCGGCGACATGTACGACACCGAGAGACCGACGTCCGACACGCCCACCGACTGCTGGGCGAGGGTGAATCCGGGCGGGTCGATGACGTAGACGAGGTCGGGGTCGAAGCCCAACGCCTGCGCGCGGGAGGCGATTTCGGCAGCCGTCGCCGGGGTCGGGGAAGAGGACGGGGAGGACGAGGCCTTCGGGGTTCCGGCACCGCTGCCCGCCTTCTCGGTGCCGCAGCCGACCATCAGCGCGGGCAGCAGCAGCAACAGCGGCAGGGCTCGTACGGAGCGGATCATGGGGCCATCCTGCCGTACGGGTGTTCCACGCTTCAGGGACTTTTCCCCTCCTTTGACGGGGTCCCGCCGCGTAGCCTCGGTGGGGATGAATGCCGTTCCCGCACGCCTGGACCATCTCGTCCTCGCGACCCCCGAACTGGCGGCGACAGTCGCCGACTTCACCCTGCGCACGGGTATCGCACCGGTGGCCGGCGGCGCCCATGTCGGGCTCGGTACCCGCAACTACCTGGTGTCTCTCGGCGGTTCGCGTTACCTGGAGATCCTCGGTCCCGACCCGGAGCAGGGCGAGCCGCCCGGGCCACGTCCGTTCGGTGTCGACGGGCTGTCCGGCGCCCGGACCGTGACCTGGGCGGTCAGCCCGCCCGATCTGGACGCGGCGGTCGCGGCGGCCCGCGCCCAGGGGTACGACCCCGGGCCCGTGCGCGCGATGAGCCGCCGCCGGCCCGACGGCACGCTGCTGGAGTGGCGGCTCACGGACGGGAGCACGGCACACCCCTCCGGTCTGGTGCCGTTCCTGATCGACTGGAGTTCCTCGCCCCATCCGACCGCCTCGGGTCTGCCCGTCGCACCCCTGCTGGAGCTCGCCGCGACCGCCCCGGCGCCGGACGAGATCCGCCCGTTGTTGTCCGCCGTGGGGGTGGAGCTGGCACTGACCCGGGGCCCGGTGGGCATCTCCTTCACGGTGAACACGCCTCGTGGGGCGGTGACGTTCTCATGAAGGGTTCCGGTGCGCCCTTCTCCGTGGGCACCCTCGACGAGGTGGGGCGGATGCCCTGGCGGGCCAGGAAGCGCCTGCGCGGGGTACGGAAGAGCGGCAGGACTGGGGTTCTGCTGATCGTCGAGATCAGGGAGCCGGTTCGAAGCTTCACCAACAGAGCGGGCGTCGTGTCCATCCGCGAGAACGGCCTGAAGACCTGCTCTCGGGACCGTTTCGCCAAAGCACCGAAATTCGTCGAACTCGCGCCTGGTCTTCACGACATGGAATTCATGGTGATCCGTCTGAGGGCAAGCAGGACCAGCTCGTTCCGGAGAGCCGTGGAGCTGCGGGCGGGCGACGTCCTGGTCGCGTTGTGCGATCCGGTGCAGCCGAACACCTTCTACAGGAAGAGCCGGCCTGCGGACTCGTGGTTCGTCGGGATCCTTTCACCGGTCGAGGACGTGTCCGATTCGTTCAAGACCCGCCGCCCGCCCCCGCCTACCGTGGCCCCATGACTCCACGATTCGACGCGATCGGCCTGGTCGTCTCCGACATGGCCGCCTCTGTCGCCTTCTACCGTCGGCTCGGGTTCGGCTTCCCCGAGGGTGCCGAGGACCAGCCGCATGCCGAGGCCCAACTACCCGGTGGGCTGCGGCTGTTGCTGGACACGGAGGACACCGTCCGCTCGTTCCACGCGGGTTGGCGGCCGCCCACCGGGGGCAGTGGCCGGGCCGCGCTCGCCCTGCTCTGCGACGACCCCGCCGAAGTCGACCATGTCTACGAGGAGTTGGTCGGTGCCGGGCACCACGGCGAGCTCAAGCCGTGGGACGCGTTCTGGGGGCAGCGGTATGCCGTCGTGCACGATCCCGACGGCAACGGGGTCGATCTCTTCGCGCCGCTGAACCCTGCCTAGCCGGTCCGGCCGAGCAGCTCCCCCAGCGGCATCCCGGCGAACTCCTTGACGTCCCGGGCGAGATGGGCCTGGTCCGCGTAGCCGGACCGCGCCGCCGTCTCCGCGAAGGGGACTCCGGCGCGGGCCAGTGCGAGGGCGCGCCGGAGGCGCAGCACCCGGGCGAGCGTCTTGGGGCCGTAGCCGAAGGCGGCCAGCGAGCGGCGGTGCAACTGGCGTGCGCCGAGGCCGAGTTCGTCGGCGGTGGCGGCGACGGGGCGGCCGCTGTCGAGGGCCGTCACGAGGTGTCGTAGAAGTGGATCGGGTGGGGGTGTCTCGGTGGCGCGGTGCAGGGCCAGGTCCTCCAGGGCGGTCGCCGGGTCGGGGGCCGCGGCGAGGCGGGCGTGCAGACGCCGTACCGTCGCGGCGGGCCAGAGGTCGGTGAGGTCGACGCGGCGGTCGCGGAGTTCGTGTGCGGGGACGCCCAGGTAGGTGGGGGCGGTGCCGGGGGCGAAGCGGAGGCCGGCCCAGTGGGCGGGTTCGGTCCCGGGGACGTACGCGCGGGTGTCGGGGCCGGCGACCAGCAGGCGCCCCTCGTTCCAGAGGAGGTCCATGCAACCGTCGGGCAGGACGGGGTGGACCGGGGTCGAGACGGGGTTCTCCATGGTGCGGGTCCACACCACCGCGCCCGGCAGTCGCGATGCCCTCTCCGCGTACACACCGGCCAGGCTACGCCGACGGCGTCCGGTGCTCCTGCGGGCTGACGCCGTAGACCCGTTTGAAGGCGCTGGACAGCGCGAACGCGCTGCCGTAGCCCACGTCCCTCGCGATCGCGGCGATCGTGTCGTCCGTGTCGCGGAGGCGGTCCGCGGCGAGGGCGAGGCGCCAGGCGGTGAGGTAGGACATCGGGGGTTCGCCGACGAGGTCGGTGAAGCGGCGGGCCAGGGCCGCGCGGGAGACGGCGGCCCTGGCGGCCAGGGAGGCCACCGTCCATGGGTGGGCGGGGTCGTCCTGGAGGAGGCGCAGAGCTCTGCCGACCACCGGGTCCGCGAGCGCTCGGTACCAGGCAGGGGCCTCCGCCTCGGGGCGGGAGAACCAGGCCCTCAGGGCGGCGATGACCAGGAGGTCCAGGAGGCGGTCCAGGACGACCTCCTGGGCGGGTTCGTCGCGGACGATCTCCTCCATGAGGAGGGGCGTGAGCGGGCACTCCCAGACCTCGGAGGGGAGCGAGAGCAGGGGTGGCAGGGCGTCCAGGAGGCGGCCGTTGATCTCGCCGCGCATGAGGTACGTGCCGATGAGCATGACCGTGGAGCCGTCGAGGCGGTCGCCCCAGGTGCGGACGCCGAGGTCCATCGAGCCCTTGAGGGACGTGCCGTCGGGGTAGCTGCACTCGCCGCCGGGCAGGATCAGCGCCTGCGGGGGCGTGTCCGGGGCGTCACCGCAGGTGTACGGGGCGGGGCCGCGCACGATCGCGAGGTCGCCGGCCCTCAGACGTATCCGCTCGCCCGTCTCGGGAGTGATGCAGGCGTCGCCGCGGACCATGAGCACGACCGTCAGCGGGGCGCGGTCCTCGATGCGCAGGGCCCACGGCGGGTCGAAGCACGCGCGGATCATGAAGGCGCCACGCGCGCGTGGACCCTCCAGCAGGCCTGACAGGGCGTCCATGCGGCCAGCGTAGACGCGCGCTTATGGGAATGAGCCGTTCAGCGATGGTCCGTGCTCGGGCACGGGCGTTGACTGGACTGCATGACAGCGAACGCACGGGACATGACGTTGGTGGTGACGGGCGCCTCGGGTCGTACGGGGCGCCGGGTGGCGGAGGCCGCGCGGGCCGCGGGGCTGACCGTACGGGCGGCCTCGCGGGCGCAGGGCTTCGACTGGGCGGACCGGTCCACGTGGGCGGACACCCTGCGGGGCGCCGATGCCGCGTACCTGGTGTATCCCTCGGACGTCGGGGCGCCGGACGCGCCCGGCGCGGTGGGGATGTTCGCGCGCGAGGCGGTCGGCCTCGGCGTACGGCGGCTGGTGCTGCTGTCCTCGCGGGGCGAGGAGCGGGCGCGGCCGACCGAGGAGGCGCTGCGCGGGTCGGGGGCGGACTGGACGGTCGTCCGGGCGGCGTGGTTCGCGCAGAACTTCAGCGAGGGGCCGCTGGTGGCGGGGCTGCGGGAGAGCGGGGAGCTGGTGTTTCCGGCCGGTGAGGTGCGGGAGCCGTTCGTCGACGTGCGGGACATCGCGGACGTGGTGGTGGCCGCGGTGACCGCCGGGGACCGGTATGCCGGGCAGGCGGTCACGGTGTCCGGGCCGCGGTTGCTGACCTTCGGGGAGGCGGTCGCGGAGATCTCGGCGGCTGCGGGGCGGGAGTTGACGTACCGGGCGGTGTCGGCCCGTCAGTACGGCGACGATCTGGCCGGGTTCGGTGTGCCGGACGGGGAGGTCGAGTTCCTGGTGGAGCTGTTCGAGTCGCTGCTCGACGGGCGCAACTCGTATCTCTCGGACGGGGTTCAGCAGGTGCTGGGGCGCGAGCCGCGCGACTTCGCGGAGTTCGCGCGGGACGCCGGCGCGGCGGGCGTCTGGAAGGCCGGTTCGTAGCCCGCGGGTTCGTCGTGGCTGGTCGCGCCCGCGCGGCGGAGCCGCACATCGATACAGCCCCGCGCCCCTTTGGGGCGCGCCTTACTTGCCCGGCGGTTGAGAGTCCCCTGTCCCCTTGTGGGTGCTCTTCACATGCGTGCGCAGCCTGGACGTGACGTCCTCCGGGGGCAGGAAGCGGGACCAGCGTTCCGGGAACTCGGAGGGCATGTCGCCGTCGTCGGGGTCGTCGAAGTCCTCGTCGTCCTCGCCGCCGTGGGTGCGGGCGGCGGCCATGCGGGCGACGTACTCGGCGGCCTGCTCCTCGTGTCGGCGTTCGTTGGCGGCGCGGGCCGCGGCCGTCGCGGCGGCCGGCCAGACCCGGTCGATGGCCGCGTTGACGGCGGCCCCGACGAGGACGGCGAACGCGGACACGCCGATCCACAGCAGGACGGCGACGGGCGCGGCGAGGGAGCCGTAGATGGTGGGGCCCTCGACCGTGCCGGTGAGGTAGATGCGCAGGAGGTAGCTGCCGAGGACCCACATGGCGAGGGCGACCAGGGAGCCGGGCACGTCCTCGATCCACGGGGAGCGGACGGGGACGGAGACGTGGTACAGCGTCGTGAGGAAGACGACGGACAGGACGATGACGACGGGCCAGTACAGGACCTGTACGACCGTCTCCGACCAGGGCACCACGTTCACCACGGCGTCCGGTCCGGCGACCATGAGGGGCAGCGCGATCGAGCCGATCAGCAGGGCCGCGATGAACAGCGCGAAGGACACGATCCGGGTCTTGACGATGCCGCGTACGCCGTCGAGGCCGTACATCACGGTGATGGTGTCGATGAAGACGTTGACCGCGCGGGAGCCCGACCAGAGGGCGAACAGGAAGCCGATGGAGATGACGTCGGGCCGGCCGCCCTTCATCACGTCGTGCAGGATCGGCTGCGCGATCTCGTGGACGCCCTTGTCGGACAGGACGGTGCGGGACGCCTCCAGGATGTTGTTCTCCAGGCCGGCGATGCTGTGGGCGCCGGTCCAGCTGTCGACGTAGCCGAGCAGGCCGATGAGGCTCAGCAGGAGCGGCGGGACGGACAACAGGGTGAAGAACGCGGCCTCGGCCGCGAGGCCCAGGATGCGGTACTCCATGCAGGAGTTGACGGTGTCCTTGACCAGCAGCCAGGCGGTCCTGCGCTTGGAGACGTTCCGGTAGAGGGCACGCGCCCGGTGGAACCGGCCGGCGGGCCGCTCGGGGGTTTCACTTGCTGACTGCACGCCCTAAAGGTATCCGCCGCGCCGGGATGCACTCATCCCCCGGGGGCCTCGGCCGGGACGGAACGTCTGCCGGTCGGCCGTGTCATGCCCGCGCTGGCCGAAACTTTTCGGTCCGAGATTCGAATTGGCATTCGAGATTTTAATGGTTGTTTCGGAGAGCTTCCCGGTGAGGACTTCGGACGTCAATCCTGATTGACCTTGCCGGTACCTCATGAAGTCGAAAAAGCGCCATTGCCCAAAACAGTCTTGACCCGTTCCAGAATGTCCAGAAATAATCCGGACTGCATTCGTTGCGCGCGTTGGGACGACGTCAGCGCACACGACTCGGGGGAATCACATTGGGTCCATGACCGGGACCCCGTCCCAGAAATTCACTTTCACCCCACCCGTTTCGCGTGTGCCGTTTTCGTCTTTGGCGATTTTGGCAATTCAAAGACAATGATCAGCACCAAGGAGCCACGTGGTGGGAAAACCCGGCACCGGCACCGAGACCGTTCTCGCAGAGGTCCTGGCCGGTGTCGTACGCAAGGAAGCAATACCGCTCGACAGTCACTTCTTCGACGACCTGGGCGCCAACTCGCTGGTGATGGCGCACTTCTGCGCCCGGGTCAGGAAACGCGACGACCTCCCGTCGGTCTCGATGCGGGACGTCTACGGCAATCCGACGATCCGCAGTCTCGCGGCGGCACTCGCCGACACCGGCGAGCCTTCCGCGCCGGCCGCCGCAGAGCCTCCGCCGCCCGGCAGCACGGCCCGCTATCTGTTGTGCGGGCTGCTCCAGTTCCTCGTATTCGCGCTCTACTGCGCACTCGCCGGTCTCGTCACCGGGCGCGGCTACGAATGGGTTTCCGGCGGTTCCGGAGTGGTACAGGTTTATCTGCGTTCCGCGATATTCGGCGGCGCGGTGTTCATCGGCGTGTGCACGGTGCCCGTGGTGGCCAAGTGGGTACTCGTCGGCCGCTGGAAGGAGACCGAGTTCCCGGTCTGGAGCCTCGCCTATGTCCGGTTCTGGACGGTCAAGGCGCTGCTGCACGCCAACCCGATGATCCTGTTCGCCGGCAACCCGCTCTACGTCCTCTACCTGCGCGCCCTCGGCGCCCGGATCGGCAAGGGCGTCACGATCCTGTCCCACTCCGTCCCGGTCTGCACCGACCTGCTGACCGTCGGAGACGGAACGGTCATCCGCAAGGACTCCTTCTTCCTCTGCTACCAGGCGCACGCCGGCCGTATCCGCACCGGCCGGGTCACGCTCGGAAGCGGGGTGTACGTCGGTGAGAAGACGGTCCTCGACATCGGCACGGTCATGGGCGACGGCGCCCAGCTCGGCCACTCCTCCGCCCTGTACGACGAGGCGCGGGTCCCGGCGGGCGGGCGTGTGCACGGCTCGCCGGCGGTGGCCACGGACGTCGACTACGTCCGCGTCCCTGCCGCCGACTGTTCCACGGCGCGCCGCTTCGGCTACGGCCTGGCCGCGCTCCTGCAGATGCTGGTGGTCTACGTCCCGCTCGCGCTCGGCGGCACCTACATGGTGCTGACGGTGGTGCCGGCCCTCGGCCACCTGCTGGACCCGAACACGAAGGACCTCGACTCGGCCGGCTTCTACGGCGAGGCGCTGGGTCTGTCGCTCGTGGCGTTCGTCGCCTTCGTGGTGCTCGGCTTCGCCTCCGTGTCCCTGCTGCCGAGGCTGCTCAGGCCGCTGCTGCGCCCCGACCGGGTGTATCCGCTGTACGGCTTCCACTACTCGGTGCAGCGTGCGGTGGCCCGGCTGACCAACCTGAAGTTCTTCAAGTGGCTGTGCGGCGACAGCTCGTACATCGTCGGCTATCTGAAGGCCATCGGCTACGACCTCGGCGAGGTGGAGCAGACCGGCTCCAACTTCGGTACGGAGGTGCAGCACGAGACGCCGTATCTGGCCAGTGTGGGAAGCGGCACGATGGTCGCGGACGGTCTGTCGATCGTCAACGCGGACTTCTCCAGTACGTCGTTCCGGCTGTCGCACGCCTCGATCGGGCCGCGCAACTTCCTGGGCAACAACATCGCCTACCCCTCCGGGGGCCGTACCGGCGACAACTGCCTGCTCGCCACGAAGGTGATGGTGCCGATCGACGGCGAAGTCCGGGAGGGCGTGGGCCTGTTGGGCTCGCCGTGCTTCGAGATCCCGCGCTCGGTGGAGCGGGACAGCCGCTTCGACCATCTGCGCGAGGGCGACGAGCTGAAGCGCCGGCTGACCCTGAAGAACCGCGCCAACCTGCGCTCGATGGGCCTGTATCTGTTCGTGCGCTGGCTGCACTGGTTCGTGCTGACCGTCCTCGGCTTCGCCGCAGTCGACCTGTACGGGGGCGAGGGCGTCGGCGGGGGACTGCTGATCGGCGCGTCCCTGATGCTCGGGCTCGGCTTCACCGCCGGGTACTACGTGCTGGTGGAGCGCCTGGTCGGCGGATTCCGGCCGCTGGAGGCCAAGTTGTGCTCGATCTACGACCCGTACTTCTGGTGGCACGAGCGGCTGTGGAAGGTGCCGGACCACTACATCCAGGTGTTCAACGGGACGCCGTTCAAGAACCTGATCTGGCGGCTGCTGGGCGTCCGCATGGGCCGGCGGGTCTTCGACGACGGCGCCTACATCACCGAGCGCACGCTCACCGCGATCGGCGACGACTGCACGCTGTCGGCGCACACCAAGGTGCAGTCCCACTCGCAGGAGGACGGCACGTTCAAGTCCGAGCTCATCACCATCGGCAACGGCTGCACCCTCGGGGTGGGTGCGCTCGTGCACTACGGGGTGTCGATGGGTGACGGGGCCGTACTCGCGGCCGACTCGTTCCTGATGAAGGGCGAGGAGATGCCCGCGCTGTCGCGGTGGGGCGGGAATCCGGCGGTGGCCCAGCGCGGCGCCGTCGTGCACATGACTCCCTGACGGCGTGGCCGCAGGGGGAAGGAAACAGGGGGGAAGAGAACGATGGAGATCATTCCGCGGTGGACGCTCGCTCCGGTGCCCGGTGTGGCGGAGTACGAAGTGTCCCTGCCCGAAGGGCTGTTGATCGAGCCCGCCGCTGTGAAGGCCGCCCATGCGACGGTGCTCGCCGCGCTCTCCGGGGAGAGCGTCGAGGAGGACCCGGCGCTGCAGGTGAGCGTCACGGGCCGCACGCTGCGACTGAGGTACCGCACCGACGTCCTGGACGCCGAGGCCGCCGCCCGCATCGCGGGCTACCACGTCACGGTCCTCGCCGACCCGAAGCGGACGAGCCTGCTGTCCGAGGCCGAAGTCCGTTTCCAGCTGCAGGAGTTGGCGGGACCCCGGCGCGAACTGCCGGACCGGCGGGTGCACGAGCTGTTCGAGGACATGGTGGAGGTGTGCCCGGACGCGGTCGCCGCCGTGCAGGGCGACCGGCAGTGGACCTACCGGGAGCTCAACTCCCGGGCGAACCAGCTGAGTCGGGCGCTGCTGACCCGCGGCCTGACCCGCGAGGGTGTCGTCGCCGTGGTGCTGGAGCGGAACCTCGACTGGATGGCCGCCGTACTGGCCGTGTTCAAGGCGGGCGGGGTCTATCTGCCCGTCGAGCCGCACTTCCCGGCCGATCGCGTGGCGCGGGTGCTGGAGCGCGCCGGATGCGAGCTGGTGCTGACCGAGCACGGCAGCGACCGTTCGCTGGACGCGCCGGGCCGCACCCTCTACGTGGACGAGGCCTACGCCGAGGGACACGCGGACGGGAACCCCGGGATCGAGGTCTCGCCGGGTCAACTCGCCTACATCTACTTCACGTCGGGCTCCACGGGTGAGCCCAAGGGCGCGATGTGCGAGCACGCGGGGTTCCTCAACCACGTCTTCGCCAAGCTGGACGACCTGGGGATCGGGGCCGGTCAGGTGGTCGCGCAGACCGCCCCCCAGTGCTTCGACATCTCGCTGTGGCAGCTGGTCTGCGCGCCGCTCGTGGGCGGGCGGACGCTGCTGGTGGAGCAGGACGCGATCCTGGACGTGCCGCGGTTCGCCGACACGATCGAGGCGGGCCGGGTCAATGTGCTCCAGGTCGTGCCGTCGTACCTGGAGGCCGTACTGGCCGAGTTGGAGCGGCAGCCGCGCCAACTCCCGGACCTGCGCTGTGTGTCGGTCACCGGGGAGGCCGTGAAGAAGGAGCTCGTGGAGCGCTGGTTCGCGGCGCGGCCCGGGGTGCGGCTGGTCAACGCCTATGGCCTGACCGAGACGTCGGACGACACCAACCACGAGGTCATGGACCGGGCGCCGGACGGACCCCGGGTCCCGCTCGGCCGTCCGGTGGGCAATGTGCGGGTGTACGTCGTCGACGAGGACCTGGTGCCGGTGCCGCTGGGGGCGCCCGGCGAGATCGTGTTCTCCGGTGTGTGCGTGGGCCGGGGGTACGTCAACGACCCCGAGCGCACTGCGGCGGCGTTCACCGAGGACCCGTACCGGCCCGGTGAGCGGCTGTACCGCAGCGGCGACCACGGGCGCTGGCGTCCCGACGGCAAGCTGGAGTTCCTGGGGCGCCGGGACAGCCAGGTGAAGATCCGCGGCTTCCGCATCGAGATCGGCGAGATCGAGAACGCGCTGCTGCGGGTGGACGGGGTCAGGGACGGCGCGGTGGTCGTCGTACGCGGGACGCAGCTGGTGGCGTTCTGCACGGGTGCGCGGCCCGTCGAGGCCGACGCGGTGCGGGCACGGCTCGCCGAGTCGCTGCCCGCGTACATGGTGCCGTCGGTCGTGCACTGGCGGGCGTCGCTGCCGCTGACCGCCAACGGCAAGACCGACCGCCGGACGCTCACCGCGCTCGCCGGTGACCTGGACGCGGTCGGCGAGGGGCCCGGCACGCCCGCCGAGCGCCGGCTGGCCGACGCCTGGGCGGCGGTGCTGGGCATCCCGGCCGAGCGGATCGGCCGCCAGGACCACTTCTTCGACCGGGGCGGCACCTCGCTGGCCGCGGTGAAGCTGGCGGTCGCCCTCGACCGCGCGATCAGCCTCAAGGACGTCAACCGACACCCGGTCCTCGCGGACCTGGCCGGACTGCTGGAACCGCCGGTCTCCTCCTGAGACCCGCCGCACCCCCGGCCGAACGATCGACAGCACCACCGAAAGGAACACCGAGATGTCGCTCTCATCCGCGACCCTTCTCCACGCCGTCACCCTGAGCCCGGACGCTCCGCCGCTGCTGCACGCCGACGCCGGCGCGGACCCGGTCGGCTGGGCCGACAGGCACCGTACGGCGCTCCGAGCCGTCGTCGCCGAGCACGGCTGCGTCCTGGTCCGCGGCCTCGGGCTGACCGACCCGGCCGGGACCGAGACCGTCTTCCGGCGGCTCACCGACTCCCTGATGGCCGACCGGGAGCCGTTCGCGCCGCGCCGCACGTACGCGGAGGGCGTGTACTCCGCCACCAAGTGGCCGACCGACCAGCCGATGTGCCTGCACCACGAGTCGAGTTACGCGCTGGACTTCCCCGGACTGCTGCTCTTCGCCTGCCTGGACGCGCCGACCGAGGGCGGAGCGACCCCGGTCGCCGACGCCGATGCCGTCCTGACCTCGCTGCCCACCACGCTGGTGGACCGCTTCGAGCGTGAGGGCTGGCTGCTGACCCGGACCTACCACGAGGAGATCGGGGCGTCGGTCGCCGAGGCCTTCGGCACCGAGGACCGGGGCGTCGTGGAGCGCTACTGCCGGGCCCAGGGCATCGACTTCGCCTGGCAGTCCGACGGTTCGCTGCACACCCGGCAGCACCGCGCCGCCGTGCTCCGCCACCCGGTCACCGGCCGCCGCTGCTGGTTCAACCAGATCGCGTTCCTGAACGAGTGGACGATGGAGCCCGAGGTCCGCGAGTACCTGATCGACGTCTACGGCGCCGACGCGCTGCCTTTCAACACCCGCTTCGGGAACGGCGATCCGGTCGACGCGGACATCGTGTCGGCCATCAACGGGGCCTACGACGCACACGTCCGGCGCACGCCGTGGAACTCCGGGGACCTCCTGCTGGTGGACAACATCCGTACCGCACACGGCCGGGACCCCTTCGAGGGCCCTCGCGAGGTGCTCGCCGGACTCGGCGACCCGGTACGGCTCACGGACTGCGCGCCGACGGGAGGGGTGAGGGCGGCATGAGCGACCTCGACACGGACTTCGACACACCCTCGTTCGCGGTGATCAGCGGCGAACAGGTCCAACAGGCCCTCGCCGGGCGGGAGTCGGAGATCCGCGACCTCGTGGAGGCCACCTACCGGCTGCACGGCGCGGGTGACTCCGTGAACCCGCCGTCGTACTTCCTGCGCTTCCCGGACCGCCCCTCGTCCCGCATCATCGCGCTGCCCGCGTCGCTGGGCGGACCGCTGCGGGTGGACGGCCTCAAGTGGATCTCCAGTTTCCCGGGGAACACCGGCTCGGGGCTGCCCAGGGCCTCGGCGGTGCTGATCCTCAACGACCCCGACACCGGCTATCCGTACGCCTGTCTGGAGAGTTCGGTGATCAGCGCGACGCGTACGGCGAGTTCGGCGGCGCTGGCGGCCGAGAAGCTCAGCCGGGGGCGGGCGCGTCCGCTGCGGGTCGGGTTCGTCGGGACCGGTCTGATCGCCCGCTACATCCACACCCATCTCCGGGCCACCGGCTGGGAGTTCGAGGAGACGGGCGTCCACGACCTGTCCGCGGACAGCGCGGAGGGGTTCCGGGGATACCTGGAACGGTCGGGCGCGCAGGGCCGGATCACCGTGCACGACAAGGCCGAAGGGCTCGTCCGCTCCAGCGACCTGCTGGTCTTCGCGACGATCGCCGGCTCGCCGCACATCCACGATCCGGCCTGGTTCGACCACCATCCGCTGGTCCTCCACGTGTCGTTGCGGGACCTCGACCCGGCGATCCTGCTCGCGTCCGCGAACTTCGTGGACGACGTCGAGCACTGTCTCAAGGCCGACACCTCACCGCATCTGGCCGAACAGGCCACCGGCGGCCGGGAGTTCATCGACGGCACGCTGGACGACGTGCTGACCGGGCGAGTGAGCGCACCGGCGGACCGCACCGTGGTGTTCTCGCCCTTCGGCCTGGGGGTGCTGGACCTCGCGGTCGGCAGGTTCGTCCATGACGAAGTGGCTCGACGGGGCGAACTGCGCGTCGTCGACGGGTTCTTCCACGAGCTGCGCCGGTACGGCTGACGGCGATCGTGGCGCACCACTAGGGGGAAATACATGGCTGTGATCTCCGATCCCTCGGAGTTCAACGAGGACGAGCTCTACGTCGATCTGCGGGCCTCGCTGGGGCTGCCGCTCTATCTGAAATGCGAGGGGTTCAACTTCGCCGGCTCGATCAAACTGAAGGCCGCCACCGAGATGGTGGACGCCGCCGAGCGGGACGGCGTCCTGCGGCCCGGCTCGGTGCTGGTCGAGTCCTCGTCCGGGAACCTGGGGGTGGCCCTGAGCGTGATCGCGGCGAGCCGCGGCTACGGGTTTCTCTGTGTGACCGACAGACGGTGCAACCTGCCGACGGTGCGGCTGATGGAGACGCTGGGCAGCCGGGTCCACATCATCGACCAGGCGGACGGACACGGCGGCTTCCTGGGCGCCCGGATCGCGTACGTGCGCGCGCTGTGCGCCTCGGACGAGCGGTACGTATGGCTCAACCAGTACACCAACCAAGGGAATTGGCGGGCGCACTACCGCACCACGGCACCCGCCATCGCCCGCCGGTTCCCGCAGCTCGACGTGCTGTTCGTGGGGGCCGGCACCACCGGGACCCTGATGGGCTGCGCGCGCTGGTTCTGGCAGTGGCGGCGCCGGGTGCGCATCGTCGCCGTGGACGCCGTCGGCTCGGTCACCTTCGGCGGGGAGGCGGGGCCCCGGATGATCCCGGGGCTCGGCACCAGCGTGGGCTCGCCCTTCCTCGACGAGTCGTACGTCGACGACGTGATCCATGTCGAGGAGGCGGACACGGTGCAGACCTGCCGCCGACTGGCCGCGCGGGGCTTCCTGTTCGGCGGGTCCACCGGCACGGTCGTCAGCGGGGCAGGACAGTGGCTCGCCCGGAACGGCTGGCCGGACCGACGGCACGGCCCGACCGCGGTGGCGATCGCCCCTGACCTGGGCGAACGCTATCTGGACACTGTGTACCGCACGGGCTGGCTGGAGGAGGAGGCGGCCGGGACCGAGATACTGGCGGCCATGTCACAGTCGGCCTGACGGCGGCGGTGGTGGCTGTTTCACCGCGGAGATCCGGACCACCGCCGCCCGCCCGGGTAGGTTCCAGCCATGGCACGCAGCACCCACACCGTGACGAACCAGCCTCCCCCACTGACCGGCTACGACGTCTTCACCGCCGACCGCGTCCTGACCTCGGCGATCGAGCGGCACACTCCGCCCGAACTGCTCACCGAGGTGCGGGACGACCTCTCCGCCCTGGGCCGGTCCGCCGGCTCGGCCCAGGTGCAGGAGTGGGGTGCGCAGGCCAACGACAACCCCCCGGGCCTGCGCACCCACGACCGTTTCGGCAACCGGATCGACGAGGTCGAGTTCCATCCGGCCTGGCACCGGCTGCTCGGCAAGGGCGTGGCGGCGGGGCTGACCAATGCCTGGCACCGCCCGGCCGGGCATGTCAGGCGGGCCGCCGGTTTCCTGGTCTGGACACAGGTCGAGGCCGGCAACGGCTGTCCGCTGTCGATGACCCACGCGGCGGTGCCCGCCCTGCGCGCCGACCCCGCGCTCGCCGCCGAGTGGGAGCCCCGGCTGACGTCCATGGTCTACGACCGTGAGCTGCGGCCCGCCCACCTGAAGGCCGGGGCGGTCTTCGGGATGGGCATGACGGAGAAGCAGGGCGGCAGCGACGTCCGCGCCAACACGACGGCGGCGCGACCGCTCGCCGAGGACGGGACCTACGAGCTGACCGGCCACAAGTGGTTCTGCTCGGCGCCCATGTCCGACGGTTTCCTCGTGCTGGCGCAGGCGCCCGCCGGGCTCACCTGCTTCCTCGTCCCACGGGTGCTGGCCGACGGCACTCGCAATGTGTTCCTCCTCCAGCGCCTCAAGGACAAGCTGGGCAACCGGTCGAACGCCTCCGCCGAGGTCGAGTTCGACGGGACCTGGGCGCGCCGGGTCGGGGACGAGGGGGCCGGGGTGCGGACCATCATCGGGATGGTCGCCGCGACCCGGCTCGACTGCGTGCTCGGCTCGGCCGGCCTGATGCGGCAGGCCGTCGCCCAGGCCGTCCACCACACCGCCCACCGCGAGGCGTTCGGCGGCAGGCTCCTCGACAAGCCGCTGATGCGCAACGTGCTGGCGGACCTCGCCCTGGAGTCGGAGGCGGCGACCACGCTCGGACTCAGACTCGCGGCGGCCTACGACGACGGAGGTGAACAGGAGCTGGCGTTCCTGCGGTTGGCGGTGCCGGCCGCCAAGTACTGGGTGACCAAACGCTGTTCGACTGTCGCGGTCGAGGCGGCCGAGTGCCTGGGCGGCAACGGCTACGTGGAGGAGTCCGGACTGCCGCGCCTGGTACGGGAGTCACCACTCAACTCGGTCTGGGAGGGCGCCGGGAACATCCAGGCCCTGGACGTACTGCGGGCGTTGCGGCGCGAGCCGCAGGCACTGAACGCCTTCCTGGTCGAGGTCGGCCGGGTGCGCGGCGCCGATCACCGACTGGACGGGGCGATGAAGGACCTGCTCGTCGAACTCGCCGACCTGGAGGGCATCGAGGGCCGCGCCCGGCGCCTGGTCGAGCGGATCGCCCTCGTACTCCAGGGCGCTCTGCTCGTCCAGTACGCGCCGCCGGAGGTCGCCGACGCGTTCTGCGCGTCCCGGCTGGGCGGCGACTGGGGTGCCACCTTCGGCACCCTGCCGCCGAGCCTGGACCTGACGTCGATCGTGGAACGCGCCCGGCCGACAGCCTGAACGGCACCGGCACAACGCGAGGGTGGTGCTGCGCCGACACGGCACCACCCTCGCAGCGTGGGACAAGTTTCAGACACCGTGCGGCCGTTCACCAGGGTTGCAGAGGGTTGCAACTTGGTGGCCACTGTGTCCGGAGTGTCTCCCTCCGTCACCGCGGGGCGGCACTATGAGAACATCAGTCGATACGGGACCGGAGAGAAGGACCCATGGTGAACCCGCCGGCCGCCCCGACACGGCACACCACCGCCGACGCGGCCCGGACGGCACGGATGCTCGGCGACGCCCGCCGCACCACACTCTCCGGACAGCGCGCCCGCACCCCACCGCGCCCGGTGATCGAGGAGTCCTGGGAGCGCGCGTTACGCGGCGGGACCCACCCCGACCACGATCTGCGCACCGGACTGCTCTCCCGCGAGGAGGTCGAACGGCGGCGCGGCGCAAGCCCGTTGCGGCATGTCCTGCCGGTGCTGCGGGAGGGCCTGGTCTCGGTCGCGGACGCCGCCCACCACATCGTGCTGATCGCGGACGACGAGGGCCGGGCGCTGTGGCGCGAGGGCAGCGCGGCCGTGCTGCGCAAGGCCGACGAGGTCGGCATCGAGGTCGGCACCGACTGGCGCGAGGAGGTCATCGGCCCGAACGGCGTGGGCACCCCGGCGGTCGTACGACGGCCCGTGCAGGTCTTCGCCTCCGAGCATCTCTCGCGCGCACTGACCGCGTTCACCTGCGCGGGCGCCCCGATCACCGACCCCAGGGACGGCCGGCTGATCGGTGTCGTCGATGTCAGCGGTCCGCTGGAGACCCTGCATCCGGCGACCCTCGCCTGGGTCGACTCGGTGGCCAAACTCGCCGAGGCTCGGCTGCGCGAGCTGCACATGACCTCGCTGGAGCGGCTGCGCGCGGTGGCCGCGCCGATCCTGCCGCGGCTCGACGGCCAGGCCCTGGTGGTGGACCGGGACGGCTGGACCGCCGCGGTCACCGGAATGCCGTATGTGAAGCGGATCGCGTTGCCCAAGTCGCCCTCGGCGGGCCGTCGTTGGCTGCCCTCGCTCGGGCTGTGCTCGCTGGAGCCGCTGGCCGGGGGCTGGTTGGTCCGCGTCGCCGACGAACCGGGGCCGCGCGCCGCCACCCGGATCGTCCTCGATCTCGCGCTGCCGCGCCGCTGGTCGGTGACGGTGTCCGGCTGCGCAGGCTCCTGGACCCACGAACTGAGCCCCCGGCACGCCGAGTTGCTCTACCTCCTGGCCCTGCACCGCACCGGCCGCAGTGCGGCGGGCCTGGCCGAGGACATGTTCGGCGACCCGGGCCGCACGGTGACGGTGCGCGCCGAGATGTCCCGGGTACGGCGCTATCTCGGGGCGTTCCTGGAGCACCGGCCGTACCGCTTCTGCGAGGACGCCGAGGTCGAGGTGCTGCTCCCGGACGACCCGCGGGAGTTGCTGCCGTACTCGACGGCACCGGCGGTCGCCAAGGGGCGGAGGCCGGTCCCGGCGCCGTAGCGGACAGGTGGCGCAAAAGACACGTCGGAAGGCATCTTCCGCATAATTGCAGGGTCTTGCCCATGGGGCGGCCTTGACTGCCGTAGCATCCCTTTACGGGCCACCCCACCTGCTCCCTGGTCAACGCACGGATCACCAGGCGCAGTTGGCTCGCTCCGGGAGGACACTTATGGGTGCACGTGGGCGACATCGCCGGCGCAAGCGGGGCAGGGCGCTGCGTGCGGCGCTGGCCGGGGCCGCGCTCGGCCTCACCGCCGCCGCGACGATGATCAGTGCCTCGCAGGCGACGGTCGGTTCCGATCCCGGGGCGCTGAAGCCGCTCACCTCGGCTTCCGAGCTGGGGAAGTCGGAGCTGCGGGAGAACCTTGAGCCGCAGCGGTCACTGGACCGGCTCGCCTCCGCGATGGGGCGTCCGGTGGGCGTCGACACGGTGCTGAAGAGCGCCGACCACACTCTCCGCGGAGCCGCCGACTGCACGGCCGACGAGAAGGCGGCACTGCCCGTCGAACCGGCGGCCACCCGGGCGTACTGCTGGGACAGCGGTGACGCGGCCGACCCGGCGTGGACACCCCGCTCGGTGACCACCTCGGGCGACGCCGACGAGGACGGCTGGTGGGGCTCGAACCGGGTGATCCTCTCCGGCTGGAGCGCGAACAGCCGCGGCCTGGCCAAGGTCGCCTTCGTGAACGCCGACGACCCCACCGATCTCACCTACACCTGGGCCCTCCTCGCCGTACCGACCGACGGCGGGCGCGACTACCGCGGGCTCGTCTCCAAGATCTCCGGCATGGTCTGGTACCAGGACAAGCTCCTGGTCACCACCAGCGGCGGGAACCGCGACGCGCTGTACGTGTACGACATGAACCGCATCCAGCGCGCCACGGTGACCGCCTCCGCGGTCGGCCGGGTGCGCGAGGGCTGGTCGGCCGCCGGGTACCGGTACGTGCTGCCCGCGATCGGGTCGTACCGGCTGACCGGCGACAGCTCCGCCACGGGACCCGTCGGACTCTCGCTGGACCGCAGCACGGTGCCGGACAGTCTGGTCGCGAGCGGCGGGAAGCGGCTGTGGCGCTACCCCTTCAGCCTGGACCCGGCGCGGCCGGGGCTGCTCGCCACCGACTCGGCGGGGCTCGCGGCGCCCGAGGAGGCGTACGCGACGAAGGTTCCCGGCGTCGAGGGCGTGCTCTCGTACGGGTCCGCCTGGTATCTGGGCGGCGCGGCCGGGGAGCAGAGCGGGCACGGCTCGCTGTGGCGGCAGAACGCGAAGGACGCGCGAGCCACCGAGTGCGGGGCCGACGAGACGCACCAGTGCTGGAGCGCACAGCCCGACTCGCTCTCCTACTGGCAGGAAACGGGCGAGGTCTGGTCGGTGTCCGGCCGGATGCTGTTCGCACTGCCGCTGACCTCGATCGACCGCTCGCTCGACTGATCCACTGATCGACAGATCCCCCGGCCGGATGATTCCCTGACGGGCATGACGAACACCCCCGTGACCACCTGGTCCCTGGAGCAGACCGACCCGCGCGACCTCCTCCCGGCCATCACGCCGGACGGAGACGTCCGGGTCGTCCGCGCCGAGGTGCCCTCCCCCGAGTTCAGCCGCTTTCTGTACACGTCCGTGGGCGGGGACATCCTCTGGATCGACCGGCTCGGCTGGACGTTCGCGCAGTGGCAGAAGTACCTGGACCGGCCGGGCATGGAGACCTGGGTCGTGTACGACCGGGGCACCCCCGCCGGGTACATAGAACTGGACGCACACGAGGACGCCGTCGTCGAGATCGCCTACTTCGGACTGATCCCCGCCTTCCGCGGCCGACGCCTCGGCGGGCACCTCCTCTCCTACGGCACCGCCCGCGCCTGGGACCTCGCGGAGCGCTGGCCGGGACGGGCGCCCACCGAGCGGGTCTGGGTGCATACCTGCAGCCTGGACGGGGTGCACGCGATGGACAACTACCAGCGCCGGGGCTTCAAGCTCTTCGACACCCAGGTCGAGGAGGTGTCGCTGGTGCCCACTCCGGGCCCGTGGCCCGGGGCCTACCCGGTCTGACCTGCGCCGACAAGACCGCGCGCGCGTCATGTGACTGACGACACCCTCGTCTCACATAGCGGGACCAGGGTGTCCGCATGACGGACGAAGCTGGACTGTGTCCAGATCGCCGTGACACGCTTCCGTCATGTCTGGAACTGGGATTGCCTTGGTGAGTCGGCGGCACGTCGACCTCGGCCGCATGTCCAGCGCCATCTGTCCGGCGGGCTAGCCGAGCCGCACCCCCCGGAATTCCCGTATCTGCCCCACCCTGCGCAAAGACGCGCACGTATGCCCGCATGCGCCCGTACGCGCAGGTCAGAGCCGATCACCCGCCTGTCCCGGAGGACGTAGAACCATGGCCGCCACCCCCGAGAACCCTGCGTCCGCAGCGCCCCGCCGCAAGGTGAGCCGTCACCGCGGTGAGGGTCAGTGGGCCGCCGGACACTTCACTCCGCTCAACGGCAACGAGCAGTTCAAGAAGGACGACGACGGTCTCAATGTACGGACACGTATTGAGACGATCTACTCCAAGCGCGGCTTCGACTCGATCGACCCGAACGACCTCCGCGGCCGTATGCGCTGGTGGGGGCTGTACACCCAGCGCAAGCCCGGGATCGACGGCGGCAAGACCGCGATCCTGGAGCCGGAGGAGCTGGACGACAAGTACTTCATGCTGCGCGTCCGTATCGACGGCGGCCGGCTGACCACGGACCAGCTGCGGGTGATCGGCGAGATCTCGCAGGAGTTCGCCCGCGGCACCGCCGACCTCACCGACCGGCAGAACGTGCAGTACCACTGGATCCGCATCGAGGACGTGCCCGAGATCTGGAACCGCCTCGAAGCGGTCGGTCTCTCCACCACCGAGGCCTGCGGCGACACGCCCCGCACCATCCTCGGCTCGCCCGTCGCCGGTATCGCCGAGGACGAGATCATCGACGGCACCTCGGCGATCGACGAGATCCACCGCCTGTACATCGGCAACAAGGAATTCTCCAACCTGCCGCGCAAGTTCAAGACGGCGATCTCGGGATCCCCGCTCCTCGACGTCGCCCACGAGATCAACGACATCGCGTTCGTCGGCGTCGACCACCCCGAGCACGGCCCCGGTTTCGACCTGTGGGTCGGCGGCGGCCTGTCCACCAACCCGAAGATCGGCGTCCGGCTCGGCGCCTGGGTCCCGCTGGACGAGGTCCCGGACGTGTGGGCCGGCGTGATCGGCATCTTCCGCGACTACGGCTACCGGCGGCTGCGCACCCGTGCCCGCCTGAAGTTCCTGGTCGCCGACTGGGGCCAGGAGAAGTTCCGCCAGGTCCTGGAGGACGAGTACCTCAAGCGCAAGCTCGTCGACGGCCCGGCCCCGGCCCAGCCGGTCCAGCGCTGGCGCGACCACGTCGGCGTCCACCGCCAGAACGACGGCCTGTTCTACGTCGGTTTCGCGCCGCGTGTCGGCCGGGTCGACGGCACCACCCTCACGAAGATCGCCGAGCTGGCGCAGGCGCACGGCTCGGGCCGGCTGCGCACGACGGTCGAGCAGAAGATGATCGTGCTCGACGTGGCGGAAGACCGGATCGACTCGCTGGTGGAAGGCCTGGAGGCGCTCGGCCTCACCGCCAAGCCCTCCCCCTTCCGGCGCGGCACCATGGCCTGCACCGGCATCGAGTACTGCAAGCTCGCGATCGTCGAGACCAAGCAGCGCGGCATCACGCTCATCGACGAACTGGAGCGCCGCATCCCGGAGTTCGACGAGCCGATCACCATCAACATCAACGGCTGCCCGAACGCCTGCGCCCGTATCCAGGTCGCGGACATCGGTCTCAAGGGCCAGTTGGTCCTCAACGACAAGGGCGAGCAGGTCGAGGGCTTCCAGGTGCACCTCGGCGGCGCCCTCGGTCTGGAGGCCGGCTTCGGCCGCAAGGTCCGTGGCCTGAAGGTCACTTCGGAGGAACTGCCCGACTACGTCGAGCGGGTCCTCACCCGGTTCCAGCAGGAGCGCGAGGACGGCGAGCGCTTCGCCACCTGGGCCACGCGCGCCAGCGAGGAGGCCCTCTCATGAGTGAGCGGGCGGCCCCCTTCTACTGCCCCTACTGCGGCGACGAGGACCTGCGTCCCAGCGAGCAGGGCCACGGCGCATGGGAATGCGCGGCATGCAATCGGGCCTTTCAGCTGAAGTTCCTCGGGCTCCTCGCCCGGGGTCTGACGCAGACCGACGCAGGGGGAGAACAGATATGACGACGACTCAGAAAGCGCGCCCCACCGACGACTTGAAGGCCCTCGCCGAGCAGGCGGGGAAGGATCTTGAGGACGCCTCCGCCCTTGAGATCCTCCAGTGGGCGGTGAAGACCTTCGGCAAGCAGTTCTGTGTGACCTCCTCGATGGAGGACGCGGTGGTCGCCCACCTCGCCTCCCGCGCGATGCCCGGTGTCGACGTGGTGTTCCTCGACACCGGCTACCACTTCCCGGAGACCATCGGCACCCGTGACGCGGTCGAGGCCGTGATGGACGTCAACGTCATCACGCTCACCCCGCGCCAGTCGGTCGCCGAGCAGGACGCCGAGTACGGCCCGAAATTGCACGACCGCGACCCCGACCTGTGCTGCAAGCTGCGCAAGGTCCAGCCGCTGGAGCAGGGCCTCACCAAGTACGCGGCCTGGGCGACCGGGCTGCGCCGCGACGAGTCCCCGACCCGGGCGAACACCCCGGTCGTCGGCTGGGACGAGAAGCGCCAGAAGGTGAAGATCTCCCCCATCGCCCGCTGGACCCAGGACGACGTGGACGCCTATGTGGCCGAACACGGCGTCCTCACCAACCCGTTGCTGATGGACGGCTACGCGTCCGTCGGCTGCGCGCCCTGCACCCGCCGGGTCCTCGCGGGCGAGGACGCGCGCGCCGGCCGCTGGGCGGGGCGCGGGAAGACCGAGTGCGGGCTGCACGAATGACCATCACCGAGAAGGAGTTGCACGTGACGACCGGAGCCACCGTCTGGCTCACGGGTCTGCCGAGTGCCGGCAAGACCACCATCGCGTACGAGCTGGCCGGCCGGCTGCGCGAGGAGGGCCACCTCGTCGAGGTGCTCGACGGCGACGAGATCCGCGAGTTCATCTCGGCGGGCCTCGGCTTCAGCCGCGAGGACCGGCACACCAACGTGCAGCGCATCGGCTTCCTCGCCGAACTGCTCGCCCGCAACGGCGTCAAGGCGCTGGTCCCGGTCATCGCGCCGTACGCCGACAGCCGCGAGGCCGTCCGCAAGCGGCACCAGGAGAGCGGCGCCGCCTACATCGAGGTGCATGTGGCGACCCCGGTCGACGTGTGCTCCGTACGCGATGTGAAGGGTCTCTACGCCAAGCAGGCCGCCGGTGAACTGACCGGGCTCACCGGGGTCGACGACCCGTACGAGGAGCCCGAGTCGCCGGACCTGCGGATCGAGTCGCAGCACCAGACCGTGCAGGAGTCGGCAGCCGCACTCCACGCGCTGCTCACCGAGAGGGGACTGGCATGACGGCGACCGTCGCCAAGACCGACGAGGGTACGGACACGCCGTACGCCCTCTCGCACCTGGACGCCCTGGAGTCCGAGGCGGTGCACATCTTCCGTGAGGTGGCGGGTGAGTTCGAGCGGCCGGTGATCCTCTTCTCCGGCGGCAAGGACTCCATCGTCATGCTGCATCTCGCGCTGAAGGCGTTCGCTCCGGCGCCCGTTCCCTTCTCGCTGCTGCACGTGGACACGGGACACAACTTCCCCGAGGTGCTTG